>NZ_JBVJHH010000015.1:0-210401 GCF_055586905.1 Streptosporangium sp. NPDC048886 | reverse complement strand
GGCCGCAAGGCCGCCGCCGGCGGCGACGGCCTGATCAGCCCGATGCAGGGCACGATCGTGAAGGTCGTGGCCGCCGACGGCGACGTGGTGGCCGCGGGGGACGTGATCGTGGTGCTGGAGGCGATGAAGATGGAACAGCCGCTGACCGCGCACAAGGCGGGCACCGTGACCGGGCTACGGGCCGGGGTGGGCGACAGCGTCACCGCCGGCGCCGCCCTCTGCGACATCAAGGACACCTGACCACCCCACCCCAACGGCCCCTCCACGCTGATCGGAAGATCCACAGACGTTCCGCCCGGGGTGAACAACCGCTGTTGACAGCACGTACAGCAGGTGTGCGGGCGCACCACGACCGGCCTGATGACGATCTCGTTGCGACACGTGGCCCGGGAGGGGATACGGTCAAGCGGTAGGGAACTCTGACGTCCACTCATTCGTCTTTCAGGGCGAAGGAGGCTTTCTGCCGTGATCACCACTAAATCCGCGCCAGGTCGTCTCGGTGTCGCGATCGTCGCGCTATTCGCCGGACTGCTGGCCATCTTCATGATCGCGCCGGCGGCCAACGCCGCGGCGCCCGACCCCAGCACGGTCTCCGCAGGGTTGAAGGACGGAGATCACACCTACATCGACCCCGCCGCGGAAGTGCCGGCCAACGCCGCCGACGCCATCAGCAGCGCCGCCGAGCAGACCTCCTCGGTCTACGTGGCGCTGCTGCCGCAGGGCTCGATCACCAGCCAGTCGCAGGCCAGGACCATGCTGACCTCGGTCCGCAAGGACATCGGCGGCAAGTCCACCGTCCTGCTGATGAGCGGCAAGACCCCGTTCGGCACCTCCAACATCAAGGGTGTCGACGTCGACGAGCTCCTGGGCCGGGCCAAGACCACCGCCAGCCCGACGGACAACGTGATCAACTTCGTCAAGCTGGCGGACGACGCGGCCACCGGCGCGGGCGTCGGCTCCAGCTCCGGCTCCTCCTCCGGCGGCGGCTCCAGCGCGGGCGTGCTGGTCGGCATCCTGGTGCTGGCCCTGGCCGGCGGCGCGGGCATCTTCTTCTACTCCCGCAAGAAGAAGCAGCAGCGCGAGGCCCGCGAGGCCGCCGAGCTGGCCGCGGTCAAGCAGACCGTCGACGAGGACGTCACCAAGTTCGGTGAGGAGATCACCGACCTCGACACCGACGTCAAGCTGCTCGGCGACGGCGCCGCGCACCAGCAGGACTGGCAGCGCGCGCTCGACTCCTACGAGCGGGCCAAGGTGGAGCTCACGGCGGTCAAGCGCCCCGACGAGCTGCGCGGCGTGACCACCGCGCTGGAGGAGGGCCGCTACGCCCTCGCCTGCGTGAAGGCCCGCGTCAACCACCAGCCGCTCCCCGAGCGGCGCTCGCCCTGCTTCTTCAACCCGCAGCACGGCCCCTCGGTCCGTGACGTCCGCTGGGCGCCCCCCGGCGGCGCGGTGCGCGACGTGCCCGCCTGCGCGGGCGACGCGGAGGCGATCGAGCGCGGCTTCGAGCCGCAGACGCGCGAGGTCATGGTCAACGGCCAGCGCCGCCCCTACTACGACGCGGGCCCGGCCTACCAGCCCTACGCCTACGGCTACTACGGCGGCTTCGGCGACGTCATGACCGGCATGCTCGTCGGCACCATGCTCGGCAGCATGATGGGCGGCGGCTGGGGCATGGGCGGCTACGGCGCCGGCTACGCGGACGGCGCGGCCGAGAGCGGAGGTGACTTCGGCGGCGGCGGCGGCGACTTCGGCGGCGGCGGCTGGGGTGACTTCGGCGGCGGCGGCGACTTCGGCGGTGGTGACTTCGGCGGCGGCGACTGGTAGTCACCGCTGACAGCCGAGACGGGCGCGTCCCCCAGGGGGCGCGCCCGTCATCATGTCAGGAGCCGTTCAGGTGCTGTCACGGACGGTCAGCCGGGGCTCCAGCAGCGTGCCGTCGGGTACGGCGCGGCCCGCGAGCTTGTCCATCAGCAGCCGCACCGCCTGGCGGCCGACCTCCTCGGCCGGGATCAGCACCGAGGTGAGCGCCGGGCCGGAGCGCTCGGCGATGTCGTCGGGGCAGATCGCCACCACCGCGATCTCCCCGGGCACCCGCCTGCCGTACTGGCGCAGCGCGCCGAGCACGTGGTCGACCGCGGCCTCGTTGTGCACGACCAGCCCGGACAGGCCGGGCCGTGTCTCCAGCAGCTCGCCCACCGCGGCCGACACCTGGTCGAAGGTGTCCTCGCACGGCAGGGCCACCCCGGTCAGGCCGTGCTCGGCCACGGCCTCGGTGAACCCCTCCCTGGTGCGGCGGGCGAAGCCGGTGCCCCGGTCGTAGACCACCGAGGGGGCGCCGAGCAGCGCGACCTCCCGGTGCCCGCGTCCGGCCAGGCGCTCCACGCAGAGCGCGCCGGCCCGGGCGAATGGAGGCCGCGATGTCCGCCCGCGAGCAGGGCGCGTGTTCACGCACGAACCTCAGCACGACGGCGAGGTTGGTGGCCCGGACGTCGGCGAAGTCCGCCGGCTGCGGGTCCGTCGTAGATGCGATCAAGGTCAGTCCCGTTCCCGCGCGGCCAGGCCGGCCCCATCATGCCCCATCGTTCACCGATCTGTGGCAACCGGCCGCCGGCCCGCGATCGGCGATCGGCGGTCGGCGGTCGGCGGTCCCTTGTGGCCGGGGTCACCCTGGACTGACTTGTTTGGCCAGCAGACGAACTAATTCCACCCCGGACCTGTCCCCTGCCGACGTGGACCGGGTCTACCCCGACGCGGTCAAGGCCGACGTCGAGTGGCAGCACGCCACCTTCCAGTACATCGAGAAGACCCCCTTCGACGGGATCCGGATCCGGCGGCCGTCGAAGTACTCCGGTCTGCAGATCCCCACCGAGGACAAGTTCACCGACATCATGCGCGGCCGGCGCCCGGTCGGCGACGCCGAGCAGATCGTCACCGAGTGGCGGCGGGACGGCGGCGACGGGGCCCGGGACTTCCACCTGAAGGTCCTGCGGGACAACGGCCGTGCTTGAGGACTCCGTAGACACCGGGCCGGCGGGTGACCTGACCTCACCCGCCGGCACCGGCACCACCAAGAATGGCGGCAAGAGGGCGGCCAGGACAAGTCTGGAGCGCCACCCGGCCTTAGCCCTCCCGGCGGGCGGCCCGCTCCCTGGCCAGCTCCTCCTGGAGCTCCCTGACCTGGTGCTGCAGCTCGAAGATGCGGCGGACGGCGGCGAGAGTCATGCCCTCGCCGACGAGCTGGATGGCGTTCTGGAGGTCCCCGATCTCGTGACGGGTGTAGCGGCGCTGGCCGCCGCTGGAGCGGGCGGGCCGTACCACGTCGTGCTCGTCGAGACGGCGCAGGAAGGCCTGTTCGACGTGGAGCATGTCGGCCACCTGGCCGACCGAGTAGAGCGGGGCGTGTTCGTCGTCGAAGGGGAGCCTGACCATCATCACTCTTTCCGCGGTGGCGTGAACGCCGCAGGGTGGGCGCCGGGACCCGGCGCCCACCCTGTCGAGGTTCGCTGTTCAGATCATGGGCGTTCAGGCCTTGATCGACTTGACCTCGTCGGTCTTGTGGATCTCGACCTTGCGAGGCTTCGCCCTCTCGATCACCGGGATGCGCACGGCCAGGACGCCGTTGGAGTAGGCGGCGTCGACCTTCTCGCTGTCGAGGTGCTCGGAGAGGTAGACCCGGCGGGTGAAGGTGCCCATCGGACGCTCGCGCACGAACAGCCGGTCGTCCTGCCCGTGCTCCTCCTCGCGGCGGGCGCTCACGGAGAGCACGCCGCGGTCGACGGTCACCTCGATGGAGTCGGGGTCGATGCCGGGCAGGTCGAACTTGAGCAGAACGTCATCCTTGCGGCGGACGCCGTCCAGCGGCATGGCCCCGCGCGTGTCGCTCTCGCCCCAGCCGAGAGCCTGCCGCGCGAGCCGGTCGAACTGACGGTCGAACTCCTGGACGAACGGGTCGATCGACGTCAGCAGCATCGGTAACCACCTCCATTGGACCAGGCAGGTATCCTCAAGCCTGCCTTCTCGAAAAGCTCTTACTGAAGTTATAAGTTACCGACAGCAGTGAGCGCAAGTACCTTCAGCGGAAATCCGCGTCGGCCCCCTGGGGTGGCCGGTGCGGCCCGCGCCGCACCGGACGGGGCGCGGGCCGCACCCGGCCGGGATCCACGTCCTCGAAGGCGATCCACTCGCCGGCCGAGGCGCCGACCGCGTCGCCGCGGATCTTGGTCCCGTCGACGCCGGCGACCTGACCGGCGACGATCGCGAGAACGTTGAGGTCTCCACGCTGGCGCTGCACCTCATCGCCGCCGCCATCACCTACCTCGACACGCACCTGATCCAGATCGTGCTGCGCGATCCGGCCTGGCGAAAACGGCTGAGCCCGGCCGACCGGCGCGGGCTGACCGCCCTGTTCTGGTCCCATCTGAACCTGTATGGCCGCTTCGAGCTCGACATGAGTCGCCACCTGGAGCTGGACGGCGTTCCGCTCGGGCGGCCCAGCGCCCCGTAACGCACGGGGTCGGTCCACGGCCGTATCGGCACTACCACGGGGTCGGCGAGCCCTCCGAAGATCGGGGTCCATTCGACCGCGAGGTGACAGCGGCCAGGGCCTTGTGGAGGTCGTGGCGGGAGCTCACGCCGAGCTTGGGGTAGGCGCGGTAGAGGTGGTATTCCACCGTGCGGGGGCTGAGGAAGAGCTGCGCGGCGATCTCGCGGTTGCTGACGCCCGCAGCGGCCAGTTGGATGATCCGGCGTTCCTGCGGGGTCAGGCCGTCGAGCGGATCCTTGCCGGGTGGCGCAGCGGTCGCGGACGCCGCGCCTGACGCGCTCAGCTCACCGCGGGCACGGTCCGCCCAGGGCCTGGCGCCGAGGCGTTCGAACAGCTCGGTGGCCAATCGCAGCGGGTGCCTGGACTCGGCCTTGCGTCGCGCTCTGCGCAGCCACTGGCCGAACAGCAGCGCGGTCCGTGCTCGCTCGAAGGGGCGGCCCGCTCCCTCGTGCAGGTGGACGGCTCGCGCCAGCAGTTCGCCTGCCTCTTCCTCGGAAGCGACCAAGGCGCGTGTACGCAGCGCGACGGCTTGAGCCCAGGCCTGGCCACCGGATCGAGCCCAGGCGGTGAGCCGATCCAGCGGTTCGGCGGCGAGTTCCGGCCTGCCCGCACGGACGGCGGCTTCCACCAGATCAGCCGCGACCGTCATGGCCGTCGGCCGTTTCCGCCAGGCGACCTGGAGATGCCGAAGCGCCTCCTCGTAGCGGCCTTGGCCCAGCGCCAGCAGCCCCGGCAGACCGGTCGCGTCACCCTGGATGGCGGCGATCTCTGCCAGCGGCTCGGTGGACGGTTCTTCCCCGCCCACGGCACCGGCGATCTGCGCGGCCTCCGCAAGGGACGCCCGGGCCTCGCCGTACTGGCCGGCCGCGACCTGGGCCCGCGCGAGCAGGCCCAGGAGCTCGGGCAGCTCGCCCGGCGTGCCACGCTTGCGTAGGTGGGCGATCTGCTTGGCCGCCAGGGCCAGGGCGGCCTGGTCGTCCCCGGCGAGCAGGGCGTCGTGGACGCCGGCGTGCCGGGCCAGGCGGGACAGTGCGCGCTCGTGGTCGTCGGTGTGCAGCAGATTCCTGGCCGCCTCGCTGCTGCGCCGGGTGCGCTCGGCCGGGACCGGGCTGAGCTGCGCCGCGTGGTCGAGCACGCAGGCCGCAAGTGCCGGATCGGAGCGTCGGGCGAGATCTTCCAGTTCGGCCGCGATCTGTTCGTCGGGGGTGAGGGTGGCCGCGGCGAGGTGGCCGAGGCGGCGGATCGGATCGGCCGTCGCCTCGGCCAGCGCGCGGTGGACGCGCAGCCGGTCGGTCAGCGGGACCAGGTAGTAGGCGGCGCTGCGCTCCAGGGGATGGCGAAAGGCGAGCCGCATCCCGCTCACGCGCAGTACTCCCTCCGCCGCGGCCAGGTCGCGCTCGGCCAGGCCGAGCGCCGTCGCGGCCGCCATGACGGTCGCCAGGTCGCCGTCTGGCTCGGCGGCCGCCAGGGTCAGGAGCGGACGGCTCTCGTAGGCCACGGACGTGGCTATGCGGTGCCCGAACCGGGCCAGCACGGCGTTGCCCGTAGGCAACACGGACACGGGCATGACCTGGCCAAGGCGCTGCTCGGAGGTGAGCGCGCGGGCGAACTCCAGCAGCGCCAGCGGGTTCCCTGCCGCCTCCCGAACGATCCTGGCCCGCACCTGAGGATTCAGCTCGATGCCGTCGAGCAGACCAGCCGCGTCCGGCAACCGCTCCAGGGTGAGTGAGCGCAGACCCGGCGCGGAGAACCCGTCCTCCGCCATGAAGATCATCGCGACGCCATCGGTGTCCAGCCGTCTGGCGGTGAACAGCAGCGCCTCGGACGTCTGCCGGTCAAGCCAGTGCGCATCGTCAATCACGACCGTCGCGGGTGCCAGGTCCGACAGCAGCACGAGAAGGGAGAGGCCGACCATGTACGGGTTCTGTTCAGGGCGGGTCACGAGTCCGCGCAGTGCCTGAGCCTGTGCGGCCGGGAGCGTCTCGACCCGCGCGGCCAAGGGGCGCAGCAGTCGGTCCATGGCCGCGTACGGCAAGTCCGCCTCGGCCTCGATGCCGGCGACACGCAGCGTTGCCGGGACGCCCTCCACCAGCGTGGTCTTGCCGATGCCGGCCTCACCATGCACGACGAGGGCGGTGCTGGTGCCGTTGGCCGTACGTGCTGTGGCGGCTGATATCTCCGCCCTTTGCAGATCATGCACACCGGTAACGCTATCCAGTGGTGCTACGGAATCGGCCCCAGTGGTCCTGTCTCTAGCGTCGGCGCCATGACGAAGAGCCTTTTCGACAGCGTGACCGTGGGCAAGCTCGACCTGCCCAACCGGCTGGCCATGTCGCCCATGACCCGCAGCCGCTCCTATGACGGCCTGGCCTCGGACCTGATGGTGGAGTACTACGCCCAGCGGGCGAGCGCAGGTCTGATCATCACCGAGGGCATTCAGCCGTCGGTCGTCGGCCAGGGGTCGATCAACACCCCCGGACTGCACAGCGACGAGCAGGTGGAGTCATGGCGGAAGGTGACCGATGCCGTGCACGAGCGAGGCGGACGCATCTTCGCCCAGCTCTGGCACAGCGGCCGGATGGCCCACCCCAGCCTCTATCCCGACGGGCGACTGCCCGTGGCGCCCTCCGCCGTGCCGTCCGGCGGCCAGATGGTCGGCCACGCCGGGGAGCAGCTCGACCATCCCACGCCGCACGCGCTGACCTTGGAGGAGATCGCTGAGACGATCGCCGACTTCGCGTCCGCCGCGCGCAACGCGATGGCCGCCGGATTTGACGGGATCGAGTTGCACGCCGCCAACGGGTACCTGATCCACCAGTTTCTGTCCGACAACGTCAACCTGCGTGACGATGAGTACGGCGAGCCTGCCCGCTTCGCCCTCGACGTCGCCCAGGCGGTGGCCGAGGCCATCGGCCCCGAACGGACCGGTATCCGCCTTTCGCCGGGGAACCCCTACAACGGCATCGAGGAGAGCGACCCGGCGGGGCTGTACACCGCGCTGCTCCGCGCCCTGCGCCCCGACCTGGCCTACGTCCACCTGCTGGAGATCGGCGACCGTTCCCTGACCGAGCAGTTGCGGGCGGCATGGCCGGGCACGCTCGTACTCAACCCGCACACCGGCAAATCGCCCGTCGCCGGGATGTTCGCCTCCGCCGAGGAGGCCGAGGCCGCGCTGCCCGTGGCCGACGTCGTCGCCCTCGGCGGGCTCTGGCTGGCCAACCCCGACCTGCCCGCCAGGATCCGGGCCCGCGGCCCATACAACGAGCCGGACCCGCAGACCTTCTACGGCGGCGACCACCACGGCTACACCGACTACCCGCCCCTGGCAGGCTGACGTGACCGAGCGTGCCAGAGCCGTGGGCGATGAGCTGGACGATCCCCAGCGGGTCCGGGCGGTGTAGTACTGGATGGCCACCTTGCCCCGGCCGGTGCGACATGGAGAGCCGGCCGGGGCGGCGCAGGCGGACATGGGACAGGCGTGGGTCTCCACGCGCGTGAAGTCGTCGCTCACCCCGAGGTCGTTTCATGGGCGCGTTTCAGTCGCCCAGCGTTTTGCACCGATCTATGCGACAGCAAACCCCCAGGGCGCCCTTGGCCCCGGCGACTGTTCACATGCGACCACTTATGGAACGGACCCAGGCGACCCCTGAAATCACAATCCGTCATTGCAGTCGGGTGCCGGTCGACCAGCGGCGCCGGGTCGGGGAGGTGGACCTGGTCGGCGTCGACCACTACCCGGCCGCCGATCCGCCGGCCGAGACCGCGTTCGGCGCGGACCTCGCCCGGCACTGGACCGGCGGGAAACCCTCGCTGCTGACGGAGCAGGCGGTGGTGACCTACACCGGGCCCCGGATGGTCGCCAAACGGCCCGGGGAGATCACCAGGCTGAGCCTGTCGCGTCCACCCGGCTCGCCGACGACGCCTGAGCCCGCCTGCTGGGCCTGGAGCCCGCCCCCGTGGAGCTCGTACGGCGGGGCGACCGGCTGTTCGCGATCGACCACGGCGGCCGGCGGGACACCGCCGAACCGCGCCTGTCACCAGGCGGTTACGCTGTGCATAAGGTGCAAGCGGATGTCTAGCGGGGTGCAATGATCCACTGACACGATCGGGACTGCTTTCCGAGGAGGCTCTCGTGCGTCGTTCCGTTCCTCTGGCACTCACTGTCGCGATCTTCGCGCTGTCAGGGACCCTGATCTCCCCGGCCCAGGCGGAGGCCGGGCCCTGCAGGCCCGGCCAGGGCCCCAACCTGCGCGGCAGGGATTTCACCAAAGGCGCCTCGCTCCCCTACAGCCTGCGCTGCGCGGACCTGACCAAGGCCAAGCTGAACGGCGTGGACCTCACCCAGAAGGACCTGACCGGGGCGATCCTGCGCGGCGCCGTCCTCAAGCAGGCCGATCTCACCCAGGCCACGCTGAAATACGCCGACCTGCGCGGCGCCGATCTCACCGAGGCCGACCTCGGCCAGATGCACGCCGACCACGCCGACCTGCGCGGCGCGATCATGGTCGACGCCGAGGCCGGGCAGGCGGAGTTCCCGCACGCCGACCTGACCGGGGTGGCGCTGACCCGGGCCGAGCTGACCCAGGTCGACTTCACCAACGCCAAGCTGATCGACGCCGACCTCAACGAGAGCACCCCGGGCCAGATCAAGGCACGCAAGGCCGACTTCACCCGGGCCAAGCTCCACGAGGCCAAGATGAGCCAGGCCAACCTGCGTAACGCGACGTTCAAGGACGCCGACGTGAGCGAGGCCGTGTTCGTCCAGGCCGAGCTGGACGGGGCCGACTTCACCGGCGCGCTGGTGGAGGGGGCATCCTTCATCCAGGCCGACGACGCGGACCTGACCGGCGCCAGGGGCACCCCGACGGGCATCAGCCTGCCGGTCGGCCCGATCTCCCCCGACACCGACGGCGCCCAGGACGAGAGCGCTCAGGACGACACGGCCGCGACGCCGGACACCGGGCGGGCCGGGGGCGTCCCGTCCGTCGGGCTCGTCATGGTGGTGATCAGCGCCCTCGGCCTGGCCGTCACGGTGGTGATCTGGGGGGTCAGCGCCCAGCGGCGGAGCAGGCGCGGCGCCCGGCTCGCGCTCCTGCTGCGCGGCGCCGAGGAGGACGTCACCCGGCTGGGCGAGGAGATCGACCAGCTCGACTACGAGTTCCAGGTCAGCGGGCGCGGCGCGGTCAGCGGCGAGCAGGACTGGCGGCACGCGCTGGACGCCTACGAGGCGGCCAAGAGGGCGCTGGGCGTGGCCCGGCGGGAGGAGGAGCTGCACTCCGTGGCGGCCGCCGTACAGGACGGCAGGAACGCCCTGGGACGGCTCCGGGTCAGATCCCGCTAGGGGTCGTCGGCTGCATCAGGCGGCGGGCCGCCTCGGTGATGGAGCCCGACAGCGCGGGATAGACCGCGAAGGTGTGGGCGAGCTGGTCCACGGTGAGCCGCTGCTGGACGGCCACCGAGACCGCCAGGATCAGCTCGGACGCACCGGGGGCGACCACGACGCCGCCGAGGATGATGCCGGTGTGCGGGCGGCAGAACAGCTTCACGAAGCCGTCGTTGAAGCCCTGCATCTTGGCGCGGGCGTTGGTGGCCAGCGGCAGCTTGACCACGTTGGCCTCGATCTCGCCGGCCTCGATCGCCTTCTGGGCGACGCCCACGGCGGCGATCTCGGGGTCGGTGAAGATGTTGGAGGCCACGGTGGCCAGGCGGAGCGGCTGCACGGCCTCGCCGAGCGCGTGCCAGACCGCGATCCGGCCCTGCATGGCGGCGACCGAGGCGAGCATCAGCACGCCGGTGCAGTCACCGGCCGCGTAGACGCCGGGCGCGGAGGTGCGCGAGACCTTGTCCACCTGGATGAAGCCGCCCCGGTCGAGGGTGACCCCGGCCTCCTGGAGGCCGATCCCGGCGGTGTTGGGGATCATGCCGACCGTCATCAGGCAGTGGGTGCCCTCGGCGGTCCTGCCGTCCTCCAGCGTGACGACCACGCCGTCGGCGGTGCGCTTGACCGACTCGGCCCGGGAGCGGCCCATGACGTTCATCCCACGGCGGCGGTAGACCTCTTCGAGGACCTCGGCGGCGTCGGCGTCCTCGTTGGGCATCATCCGGTCGCGCGAGGACACGAGCGTGACCTCCGAGCCCAGGGAGCGGTAGGCGCCCGCGAACTCCGCGCCGGTGACGCCGGAGCCGACCACGATGAGGTGCTCGGGCAGCTCCTCCAGGTCGTACATCTGACGCCAGGTGAGGATGCGCTCCCCGTCCGGCTCGGAGCTGGGCAGGATGCGCGGGGTCGCGCCGGTCGCCACGATGACCACGTCGGCCCGGATCGTCCGGTCACCGGCCCTGACCACCTGCGGGTCGACCAGCCGCCCGGCGCCCCGGACCACCTCGACCCCCTCGGCGGCCAGCCGCGCGGCGATGTCGGCGGACTGCGCCTGGGCCAGCTCCTTCACCCGCTTGTTCACCAGCGGCATGTCGGCGATGACGCCGCCGACGTCGCCGTCGGGACCGCCGGTGAAGTGCACGCCGAGCATGCTGGCGTCGAGCAGCGCCTGCTTGCGCACGGAGGTGGCGATCAGCGTCTTGGACGGCACGCAGTCCGTCAGCACGCAGGCTCCGCCGGGACCGTCCTGTTCGACCACGGTCACCTGTGCGCCAAGTTGCGCGGCCACCAGCGCCGCCTCGTATCCGCCAGGCCCGCCACCGATGATCACGATCCTCGTCACGTACCCCATTCTCCCGCATCCCTGGACCAACCATCCATTGGGTCCCCCTCCGAAACCGCGTGAACCCCTGCGGGCACAGAAGAAATCGACGGGACGCCGAGGCGGAGCGGGCGTCTGGCCGATCTTCGATTAATGTTTGATGCCGTGCCTGTCTACGCCGCCTACGGCAGCAACATGGACCCGAAGCAGATGGCCCAGCGGGCCCCGCACTCTCCCATGCGGGGGTCGGGCTGGCTTCAGGGCTGGCGCCTGACGTTCGGCGGGAACGACCTCGGCTGGGAGGGGGCGCTCGCCTCCATCGTCGAGGATCCCGACGAGCAGGTCTTCGTCGTCCTCTATGACGTGCCCGAATGGGACGAGACCTCCCTCGACCAGTGGGAGGGCGCGGCCCGCGGCCTCTACCACAAGGTCAGGCTCCGCGTGCAGACCCTGGAGGGCGAGGTCGTCGCCTGGTTCTACGTGCTCGACGGCTACGAGGGCGGCCTGCCCTCCGCGCGCTACCTCGGCATCCTCGCCGAGGCGGCCGAGCACGCCGGCGCCCCCGACGACTACGTCAAGGACCTGCGCAGCCGTCCCTGCAAGTCCCTCGGGAGCTGACGGAGGCCGCCGGTCCCGCCGGCGCGGGTGCCCCGGCGCCCCGCCCGGCTCCCGCGCGCCCTCTCCCGGCCCGCGCGTCCCGCCCCGCCCGGCCCGCGCGCGGCGTCCGTGCCGGGCCCGGCACGCTCCCCCGTGCCCGGCCGGGATGTCGTGCGGCCCGATCCGGGAAGAACGGCGAGTACGCTCTGCAACGTGAGCAATGACCCTTATGCACTCGCCGCCGGAGCCGCGACCGCGCTGAAGAGCGCTGTGGGAGTCGAGTCGTTCGACGTCGCGCTCGTGATGGGTTCGGGCTGGGTGCCGGCCGCCGACGCGATCGGCGAGACGATCGCCGAGATCCCGGTGACCGACCTGCCCGGTTTCGCACCGCCCGCCGTGGCCGGCCACGCGGGCAGGATCCGCGCGGTGCGGACCGGGTCGGGCAAGACCGCACTGATCTTCCTGGGCCGCACCCACCTCTACGAGGGACGCGGCGTGGACCCGGTCGTGCACGGGGTGCGGACCGCGATCAAGGCCGGCGTCGGCACGGTCGTGCTGACCAACGCCGCCGGCGGCCTGCGCCCGGAGACCCAGGAGGTCGGCGAGGCGGTGCTGATCAGCGACCACATCAACCTGACCGGCGCCAACCCGATCACCGGGGCCACCTTCGTCGACCTCACCGAGGTCTACTCCCGGCGACTGCGCGACCTGGTCCGCGAGATCGAGCCGTCGATGGCCGAGGGCGTCTACGTGGCCTTCCGCGGCCCGACCTACGAGACGCCGGCCGAGGTCCGCATGTGCCGGATCCTCGGCGGCGACATGGTCGGCATGTCCACCGTGCTGGAGGCCGTCGCGGCCCGCGAGGGCGGCGCCGACGTGCTCGGCATCTCCCTGGTCACCAACCCGGGCGCCGGGCTGGTGGGCGAGCCGCTGAACCACGAGGAAGTGCTGGAGGTCGGCCGCGCCACCGCCGCGCGCATGGGCGGCCTGCTGTCCAAGGTCGTCGACAAGCTGTAGGGGACAACCGCGCGGCCCGGCGGGCCGTGGCGGCGGCCGGTGACCGGCCGATGGGCGGGCGGGCGACCGCCCGGAGCATGAGGTGACGATGAGCAGCGATCTCGTACGGCTTGCGCAGTCCTGGCTGGCCCAGGACCCGGACCCGGAGACCCGGGCCGAGCTCACCGCGCTGCTGGAGGGCGGCGACGCGGGCGCGTTGCGCGAGCGGTTCGGGACCAAGCTGGAGTTCGGCACCGCCGGGCTCCGCGGCGAGCTGGGCGCGGGCCCCAACCGGATGAACCGGGTCACCGTCATGCGCGCCGCCGCCGGCCTCGCCCGGGTCCTCGGCCCCGGGCGGCACGTCGTGATCGGCTACGACGCCCGGCACAACTCCGACGTCTTCGCCCACGACACCGCCGCCGTGCTCACCGGCGCCGGGCTGCGCGCCTCGGTCCTGCCCCGGCCGCTGCCCACCCCGGTGCTGGCCTTCGCCGTCCGCCACCTCGGCGCCGACGCGGGCGTGACCGTCACCGCCAGCCACAACCCGCCCCGGGACAACGGCTACAAGGTCTACTGGGGCGACGGCTCCCAGATCGTGCCGCCGGTCGACTCGGAGATCTCCGCCGCCATCGACGCCGTCGGCCCGGTCTCCGCCCTGCCCCTCGGCTCCCCCGCCGACCCCGCCTGGGCCACGCTGGGCGACGACGTCGTGGCCGCCTACCTGGAGGCGGTGACCGCGCTCCCGCTCGGCGACGCCCGTGACCTGCGGGTGGCCTACACACCGCTGCACGGCGTGGGCGGCACCACGCTGGCCGGGGCCTTCCGGGCCGCGGGCTTCGACGTCCCCGCGACCGTCGAGGCACAGGCCGCCCCCGATCCGGACTTCCCCACCGTCGCCTTCCCCAACCCGGAGGAGCCGGGTGCGATGGACCTCGCGCTGGAGCTCGCCCGGAGCACCGGCGCGGACCTCGTGCTGGCCAACGACCCCGACGCGGACCGCTGCGCGGTGGGCGTGCCCCTGCCGGACGGCGGCTACCGGATGCTGACCGGCGACGAGGTGGGCGCCCTCCTCGGCGAGCACGTGATCAGGCAGACCTCCGGCGCCGGGCGCCTGGTGGCCACCACCATCGTCTCCTCCTCCCTGCTCGGCAAGATCGCCTCCGCGTACGGCGTGCGCTACGCCGAGACCCTCACCGGCTTCAAGTGGATCATGAAGGCCGGAGACGGGCTGGTCTTCGGCTACGAGGAGGCCCTGGGATACAGCGTCGGCTCCGGCTCGGGCCTGCCCGTCCACGACAAGGACGGCATCGGCGCGGCGCTGACCGTCGCCGGCCTGGCCGCCCGGGCCAAGCTCGACGGCCGCACCCTGCTCGACCTCCTCGACGACCAGGCGCGCCGGCACGGCCTGCACGCCACCGCACAGCTCTCGGTCCGGGTGGCGGACCTGTCACTGATCACCGACGCGATGGCCCGCCTGCGCGCCACCCCGCCGGCCGAGCTCGGGGGCCGCGCGGTCGAGTCGGCCGACGACCTGAGCGAGGGCTCCGCGGGCCTGCCGCCCACCGACGGCCTGCGCTACCGCCTGTCCGGCGGCGCCCGTGTCGTCGTCCGCCCGTCGGGCACCGAGCCCAAGCTCAAGTGCTATCTGGAGGTCGTCGTCCCCGTCACGGGGGAGGTCGCCGACGCCCGCGCGCAGGCCGTACGGGACCTCGACGCGCTGAAGGCCGGCCTCTCCGGCGTCCTCGGCCTGTAGTCCCCTAGTCCCCGCCGGAGCCCCGGCGGGGACGGCCGCAGCGCACCGTCGGGCGCGTCACTGCTTGATGTTCTTGCGGAGCGCGGCGTAGTAGATCGCCACCGCCATGCCGCCCACCAGAGCCACCGCCCGGACAGCCGTCCCTCCGGCGCCGAAGACGGCGGCCAGCACCATCGCGGCGGCGAAGACCATGGGAACGGCAAGGTCGAGGGTCCTGCGATTCACGATTCTCCCTTTCGACGTAACCGTGCGGCTCCGTCAAACTCTCCGTTTCGACGGAACCGTGCGGTCCGTCGGGCGGACGCGATCTTCCCACAATCCGCCCCAAACTACACATCTGACCACTGATGGAGCACACCGCGGCCGCTCATGGACGGCTCGGGCCCTCGCGGCGGGTGCCGACCCGACGGCGTCCGGCGTTCAGCGCGGCAGCGCCGGACCGCCCCGGTAGCCGGGCATTCCGTCTCGCCCGCGGGGCTGGGTGCGGACGCGGGAGCTCAAGCCCGGCATCCGAGTGACATGTCAACGATCACGCAAATGTTGGCGGACGGCCGGGGACGCCCGGCGGCGGAGCGGCGCTCGGTGACCATCGGCGGATCCGGTCCGCCTCCCGGCCGCCGCGGGAACGGCGGGCCGGACAGGTCACCACGTCGCCTCCGCGCCGTGGGCCCCGGAGGCAGGTGACCGTCAGGCCGGTCCGGTGAGGCGACGGTAGCGTCCCGCCGGCCCGGTCAGGAGACGACGGCGGCCACGACCACCAGGGCGACCGCGGCCAGCAGGGCGCCCAGGGCGCTCGGAGCCCAGGTGACCTTCATCGGCCCGGCCGCCGGCTCGGCGGATCCGGCGGCACCGCCGGCCTCCGCGGCCTGCCGCCCGGCGGATCCGGCGGTCGCCCGCCTGGCGGTCCCGGCGCGCTCGGTGATCTGCTCGGCCACCCAGTCGGCGTGGGTCTTGCCCGCCAGTGCCTCGGCCGCGGCCTGCTCCCCCTTCGAGCGCGCCGGCTCGGTCCGGTAGCGGCCACCGGCGCCGGCGGGGTTGCCGCGCCGTACGGCCGCCGCCCGCTCGCGGGCCGAGGTCTGCGGCGTCCAGCAGCGGACGCTCCCGTCGCCGGATGTGATCTTGATCGCGTGGGAGACCGTGACCTCCTCCACCCCCTCCCACGGCACGAAGGTGTTCCTGAGCGGGTTGCGGACCAGCACGCCGTCCTCGGCCAGGACGACCGCCGGGCGCAGGCAGGTGATGAAGACCAGCGCGGTCAGCACCCCCAGCACCGCGGCGGCGACCAGCGAGGACGGCCCGCTGTAGCGGACGGTCAGGTCCACCGCGTTGCCCGCGGCGAACGCCATCCAGATCCAGCCGAGGATCAGCGCGGCCCTCGACCGGAACACCTGCTTCATCGAGTTCGCTCCACTCGTGCCGGCCCGCTCACGCCTGCCACTTGAGCCGCGCGAATCCGGGCTTGATGACGCCGTTGATGAGGGCCAGCCGCTCGTCGAACGGCAGGAACGCCGACTTCATGGCGTTGATCGTGAACCACTGCAGGTCGTCCCAGCCGTAGCCGAACGCCTCGGCCAGCTTGGCGAACTCCTCGGAGACGGAGGTGCCGCTCATCAGCCGGTTGTCGGTGTTGACCGTGACCCGGAAGTTCAGCCGGCGGAGCAGGCCGATCGGGTGCTCGGCGATGGAGGTCGCGGCGCCGGTCTGCAGATTGGAGGTCGGGCACATCTCCAGCGGGATCCGCTTGTCGCGGACGTAGGCCGCCAGCCGGCCGAGCTTGGCCTCGCCGTCGCCGGTCACCGTGATGTCGTCGATGATCCGGACCCCGTGGCCGAGCCGGTCGGCGCCGCACCACTGGATCGCCTGCCAGATCGACGGCAGGCCGAACGCCTCGCCGGCGTGGATGGTGAAGTGGGCGTTCTCGCGCTGGAGGTATTCGAAGGCGTCGAGGTGCCGGGTGGGAGGGTAGCCCGCCTCGGCGCCGGCGATGTCGAAGCCCACCACGCCGACGTCGCGGTAGCGGACCGCGAGCTCGGCGATCTCCATGGACCTGGCCTGGTGGCGCATCGCGGTGAGCAGCGTGCCCACCCGGATGCCGCGCCCCTGCGAACCGGCCCGGAAACCCTCCTGCACGGCCTCGATCACCTCTTCGAGGCTGAGGCCCGCGGAGGTGTGCTGTTCGGGCGCGTAACGCACTTCGGCGTAGACCACGCCGTCGCCGGCCAGGTCCTCGGCGCACTCGGCGGCGACCCGGACGAGCGACTCCCGTGTCTGCATGACGCCGACCGTGTGCTCGAAGGTCTCGAGATAGCGCTCCAGCGAGCCGGAGTCGGACGCCTCCCGGAACCAGGCCCGCAGGCCGTCGACGTCGGTCGAGGGAAGTCTGTCGTAGCCCGTCTCGCGGGCCAGTTCGACGATGGTCCCAGGCCGCAGGCCACCGTCGAGGTGATCGTGGAGCAACACCTTGGGGGCCCGGCGGATCTCCTCAAGAGCGGGTAGCTGACTCATCTCATCACCTTACCGTCGGGCCGCCGTATCACCGGGTGTACGGCCGGCGCTGTCACGGTCGTGCGTGACCGTGAGCCGGCCGCGGGGCGCCCGGCGCCGCCCCGCCCGGCGCCCACGGCCGCCGCGGCGGAGGAGGGCCGCCCGCGACCGCGGCGCGGACCGAGCGGCCGCCGCGCGTCACTCCTCGCGGTTGACGGACTCGGGGGAGAAAGCGGGCAGGCAGACGGCGACGTATTCGGCGCCCTCGGGGCCGCAGCTGTAGCGGATCTTCTCGCCCGGCTCGCTCACGAACGCCTGCCCGGCGTTGACCTCGGTCGTGCCCTCCGCGTGCTCCACGACCACCGTGCCCTTGAGCACCAGCGTGTATTCGCCGAACTCCGGCGTCTGGGCCGGCTCGTCCCACCCGGCGGGGGCCCTCATGTGCGCGATCGAGATGCCGCTGTCACCGCTGTTGACCCTGCCGACGTATTCGTCGATCGTCTTGCCGCCCGGGACCGGGATCCGCGTCGCGCTGTCGATTTTGCGTACCATCGGACCAGTCTGTCATCGGTCTCGGCGGGCTCGGGCTCATGCGCTCGGACTCAGTGCCCTCGGGTTCAGCGCACTCGGGCTCAGTGGGCGACGTCGACGACCAGCCGGCTCGGGTTCTTGTGCTCCGTCACCCGGAAGGCCGCCCGGTGGTCCAGGACGATGCCCACCCCCACCACGGCCTCGAAGTCACCGGTCTTGGCCACCTGCCGCACGTTGCCCAGCCCGGCCTGGAAGATCGGCCCGCCTGCCCAGCTCGGGCTGCCCGAGCGGTTGTGCGCGCTGGCCGGGCTCATCGACACCTGGAGGTAGGCGCCGCCCTTGACGTCGATCGGCTCGCCGGACCCGTCCTGGACGAGCTCGGGGACCCACCGCACGCTGTATCCCGGCACGGCCCCCTTCAGGTCGATCACCACGCGGTCGAATCCGCCGTGCCCGGCGAAGCGCACGCCGGTGACGGTCGGCGTCCCGTCGACGGCCCGCTTGACCTCGACCTCCTTGGTGCTCGTCGGAGGCTTCGGCTCCGCCCGCCCCGGGGCGGAGGACGGGGATCCCGGCGACGACGTGGGCGGGGTCGGCGCGGCCGAGGACGCGGGGGCGGCCGAGGATCCGGAGGAGAGATCCTCCGACGCGACGGAGCCACCGCATCCGGCGGCGGACAGGACGAGCGGGACAAGGGCGAGGACGAGGTGGGTGCGCTTCATGATGGCCTCCTGGGTCGTTAGATGCCCCGCACCCGGGAGTGGTTCACCCGATGGCCGAGATCGACCGGATCCGGATCGCTGCAGCGTGCCGGGGCAGGAGCCAGGATCCGGCCGGGAGCCGGGAGGGCGGCACACGACGAGGCCGCCGCGGGACCCGGATCCCCGCGGCGGCCGGCCGTCGTGCCGCGCGGGGCCCGTGTCCCCCCGTACGGCACGCGAGTGTCGTCAGACCGTCTCCAGCACCTTCTCGTCCTCGACGGCGACGGCCGTACGGGGGCGGCGCAGGCCGGTGAGGGCGATCACCAGGCCGACCAGCCCGAGGATCCCGGAGACCGTGATCGCGGCGTGGAAGCCGTCGAGCGGGTCGGCGCTCGTGTTGGAGGTGAGCACCGCCGTCACGATGGCCAGCACGACCGCGCCGCCGACCTGTCCCGAGGTGTTGAGCAGGCCGGAGGCCAGTCCCTGCTCGTCGTCCGCGACGCCGTTGGTGGCCTGGATGTTCAGCGACGGGAAGGACAGGGCGAAGGCGATGCCCAGCAGGACCATGCCGGGGATGATGAGCGTGGCCAGGCTGGGGTCGCCGTCCACCCGCAGGAAGAAGGCGTAGCCGGCGGCCAGCGCGGCCGAGCCGATCACGATCAGCCGGGCGGTGCCGAACCGGTCGGCCAGGCCGCCCATCTTGGTGGACGTCACGGCCACCAGCAGCCCGGCGGGCAGGAACGCCAGGGCGGTCTCCAGGGCCGACCAGTGCAGGAAGTTCTGGAAGTACTGCATGGCCACGAACTGGAAGCCGACGTAGGAGCCGAACAGGATCACCAGGCCGAGGTTGGCCCGGACGATCGGGCCCGAGCGCAGGATGCCGAGCCGTACCAGCGGGTGCTTGACCCGCTGCTCGGCCAGCACGAACACCGCCAGCAGGACCGCGGCGGCCACCAGGGTGGCGATCGTGCGGACCGAGCCCCAGCCCACTTCGGGGGCCTCGACCACGGCGAACACCAGCAGCAGCATCGAGGCGGTGATGGTCACCGCGCCGATGAGGTCGTAGCCGCCCTCGGCCCTCTCCTCGTGGTGCTTGGGCAGGAACCGCAGGGCCGCGGCCAGCGCGATGATCGCGACGGGGACCGGCATGAGGAAGGTCCAGCGCCAACCGAGCTCGGTCAGGAATCCCGAGATGACCAGGCCCAGGGAGAAGCCGCTGGCGCCGGAGGCGGTGAAGATGCTGAGGGCCCTGTTGCGGGCCGGGCCCTCGGCGAAGGTGGTGGTGATGATGGACAGCGCGGCGGGAGCGGTGAACGCGGCGCTGATCCCCTTGATGAAGCGGGCGGCGATCAGCAGCGTGCCGTCGCTGACCAGGCCGCCGAGCAGAGAGGCCACGGCGAAGACCGCCAGTGCGGCCAGGAAGACCCTGCGCCGCCCGAGCAGGTCGGCGGTGCGGCCCCCGAGCAGGAGCAGACCGCCGTATCCGAGCACGTAGCCACTGACCACCCACTGCAGGGAGGAGGTGGACAGGCCGAGGTCGGCCTGGATGGACGGCAGGGCGACGCCCACCATCGAGACGTCGAGTGCGTCGAGGAAGACAACAGCGCAGAGCACTGTGAGCGCGGCCCAGAGGCGCGCGTCCCAGCGCCCGTCGTGGGAGGGATTCATGGTGGGCAACAATACATGCAGATGCATCTAATGCAACCGAATTTAATTCACGTGCACTTAATGCCTGTGCATGATAAGATCCGCGGCATGAGCGAGGAGTACGCGGTCCGCGCGTGGCGAGAGATGCTGGCCAAGCACGCCGCGACCGCCTGCGCACTGGAACGCGAGCTCTCCGAGAGACACCAGCTCGGCATGAGCGAGTTCGAGGTCCTGGAGCGGATGGTCGAGGGCGGCCAGGAGAAATACCGGGTCCAGGAGGTGGCCGACGCGGTCCACCTGAGCCAGAGCGCGTGCTCGCGGCTGATCGCCCGCCTGGAGAAGTCAGGGCTGGTGCACCGGGGGATGTGCGAGGCCGATCGGCGGGGCGTCTTCGTCCTCATCACCGACGAGGGCCGCGCCCGTCATGCGGCGGCGCTGCCCACCCACCGCGCCGTGCTGACGGACATCTTCACCTCCGGCCGGCCGGACCGGCCCTCGTGCTCCAGGCCCGCCGAGACACGGGCCTGAGCGGCCCGGCCGGTCCGTGCGACCCGGACGGCCCGGGCCGGAGCACCAGACGGCGCGCAGCCGGTCCAGGCCGGCCCCGCACCGGACACCCAGCCGGTCCAAGTCGGACCCACGCCAGGGAGCCCGGCCCCGACCGGCCCGGGCCGGACCATCGGACGGCGCCCGCCCCCTCCGGGCCGGGCCGGAGGGGGAGCGGCGGACGGGCGTGGGGCGACGCTCAGGCGGTGATGCGGTCGATGACCAGCGGGAGCAGGCCGGGGTCGGCGGTCTCGCCGACCGTGTAGGCGCCCTCCAGCGCGGCGAGCGCCCGCTCGAAGCGGGACGTCTCGTCGGCGTGCAGGGTCATCAGCGGCTGCCCCTGACGGACCAGGTCACCCGGCCTGGCGTGCAGCATGATGCCCGCGCCGAAGGACACCGGGTCCTCCTTGCGCTCCCGGCCCGCGCCGAGCCGCCAGGCGGCCAGGCCCACGCCGTACGCGTCGAGCCTGGTCAGCACGCCGGACGAGGGCGCGGTGACCTCCAGCGTCTCGGCGGCCCTGGGCAGCAGGGCGTCCGGGTCGCCGCCCTGGGCACTGATCATCCGGCGCCAGACGTCCATCGCCGAACCGTCCTTCAGCGCCTGCTCCGGGTCCTTGCCCCCGGACAGGCCGGCGGCCTGCAGCATCTCCCGCGCCAGCCGCACCGTCAGCTCGACCACGTCGGCCGGCCCGCCGCCGGCGAGCACCTCGACCGACTCGGTGACCTCCAGGGCGTTGCCCACGGCCCGCCCCAGCGGCCGGTCCATGGCGGTCAGCAGCGCGACGGTGTTGACCCCGGCGTCGGTGCCCAGCTCGACCATGGTCGTGGCCAGCTCACGGGCCTGGTCGACGGTCTTCATGAAGGCGCCGGAGCCGACCTTGACATCCAGCACCAGCGCCCCGGTGCCCTCCGCGATCTTCTTCGACATGATCGAGGAGGCGATCAGCGGGATCGACTCGACGGTGCCGGTGACGTCGCGCAGCGCGTAGAGCTTCTTGTCGGCCGGGGCCAGCCCGTCGCCGGCCGCGCAGATGACCGCGCCGGCCTTGCCCAGCACGTCGAGCATCCCCTCGTTGGACAGGGACGCCTGCCAGCCCGGGATCGACTCCAGCTTGTCGAGGGTGCCGCCGGTGTGGCCGAGCCCCCGGCCGGACAGCTGGGGCACGTAGCCGCCGCACGCGGCGACCAGCGGGGCCAGCGGCAACGTGATCTTGTCGCCGACGCCGCCGGTGGAGTGCTTGTCGGTGGTCCGGCCGGGCAGCGCCGACCAGTCCATCCGGGCCCCGGACCGGATCATGGCCTGGGTCCACTCGGCGATCTCCCGCCGGGTCATGCCGTTGAGCAGGATCGCCATCGCGAGGGCGGACATCTGCTCGTCGGCGACGGCCCCCCTGGTGTAGGCGTCGATCACCCAGTCGATCTGCCCGGCCGACAGCTCCCGGCCGTCCCGCTTGGTGACGATGACGTCGATCGCGTCCATGCTCAGGCCCCCCGGCTCAGGTCATCGGGCCCGAAGGCGTACGGCAGGATCTCCGCCATCGGCTTGGGCCCGTCCACGGTCTCCACCAGCAGCGCGTCGCCGCCGAACTCGTACAGCAGCTGACGGCACCGCCCGCACGGCATGAGCAGCTCCTCGTGCCCGTCCACGCAGGTGAAGGCGGTCAGCCGGCCGCCGCCGGTGGCCTGGAGCGCCGACACCAGCCCGCACTCCGCGCACAGCCCGACGCCGTAGGAGGCGTTCTCCACGTTGCAGCCGGACACGATCCGTCCGTCGTCCACCAGCGCCGCGGCGCCCACCGGGAACTTGGAATAGGGGGCGTAGGCGTTCGCCATGGCCCGCACGGCCTCCGCCCGCAGGGCGGCCCAGTCGATGTTCATCTGCTCGTTCCGCTCACGGGCGCGTCGCGGACGACGCGCCCTTCGTCTTGCCCGATGTGGTCACTTCGCCTGCCCCCTGCGGTACGGCACGCCGTCCGCGGCGGGCGGCCGCAGCCGCTGGGCCGCCAGCGACAGCACCAGCAGCGTGGTGATGTGCGGGGTGACCGAGGTGAACTGGGGCGGGATGGTGTCGGTCACGGCGAACACGACGAACACCGCGATCGCCGCGACCCCGGTGATCAGGGCCGCCCTGGCGCGGTTCTGCCGGACGAGCTGGTAGACCGCCACGCCGGCGATCAGGATGGCCACCACCAGCAGCAGCGCGTGCACCGACTCGCCGCCGCGGCGCAGCTGGAGCGCGTCGGTGTAGCCGAACAGCGTCGCGCCGGCCGCCAGGCCGCCCGGACGCCAGTTACCGAAGATCATGGCGGCGAGGCCGATGAAGCCGCGGCCGCCGGTCTGCCCCTCGCGGTAGGCGCTGGCGGCCACCAGCGACAGGAACGCGCCGCCGAGACCCGCCAGGGCGCCGGAGACGACCACCGCGACGTACTTGTAGAGGTAGACGTTGACGCCCAGCGACTCCGCCGCCACCGGCCGCTCGCCGCAGGAGCGCAGCCGCAGGCCGAACGCCGTGCGCCACAGCACGTAGAACGTCAGCGGGACCAGCAGGATCGACAGGAGGGTGAACAGCGAGACGTTGGTGGTCAGGCCCCGCAGGATGCCCGCGACGTCGGACAGCAGGAACCACTGCTTGGTCTCCAGCGTGGCCAGCGGGTCGCCGACCCACGGCAGGCTCACGGTGCCCGGCTTGGGCACGGGGGGCGACTGGGAGTCGCCGCCGCCCGGCATCTCGGCGAACGTCACCTTGGACAGGAACTGGGTGACGCCCAGGCCCAGGATGTTGATCGCGACGCCGGAGATGATGTGGTCGACCCCGAACGTCACGGTGGCGATCGCGTGCAGCAGGCCGCCGATGGCTCCGCCGATCGCGCCGGCGACGACGCCGGCCCAGGGGTTGGCGAAGTGGATCGCCCCCCAGGCGCCGGCCCAGGTGCCCAGGATCATCATGCCTTCGAGACCGATGTTGACCACGCCGGCCCGCTCGGACCACAGACCGCCGAGGCCGGCCAGGCCGATCGGCACGGCCAGCGCGACGGCCGCGTTGATCGCCCCCGCAGAGGTGAGGTCGACAGCACCGGTGACGGCGCGGGTGAACGACAGCAGGACGACCAGCCCGCCGAAGGCGAGCAGGAGAACCTGCCAGGTGAGTCTGAACTTGACGGGCTTCTTCGGCTCCTCCAGCGGAGCCTCCGCCAGGGTCACGGCGCCTCCGCTCATGCCGACGCTCCTTCAGCCTGGGCCGGGGTGCCACTCGCCAGTTCCTTGCTCACCCGGCGCTGGCCGGCGGTGATCTGGTAACGGTGGACCAGCTCGTAGGCGATGATGACCGAGAGCACGATCGTGCCCTGCATGATGGTGACGATCTCCGGGGAGATCTCGTGCAGCTGCAGGATGCTCGACGAGGTGTCGAGGAAGGCCCACAGCAGCGCGCCGAAGGCGATGCCGACGGGGTTGTTCCGGCCGAGCAGCGCGATCGCGATACCGGTGAAACCGAGCCCCGTGGGGAAGTCCAGGCTGTAGCTGTAGGACGCGCCGAGCAGCTGGGGCATACCGACCAGGCCGGCCACCGCACCGGACAGGATCATCGCCAGCAGGATCATCTTCTTGACGTTGACGCCGCTGGCCACCGCGGCCGACTCCGAGCGGCCGGTGGCGCGCAGGTCGAAGCCGAAGCGGGTGCGGTTGAGCAGCACGTGATAGAGGATTCCCATGACGATCGCCAGGATGATCAGGCCGAACACCTTGCTCTGGGTGCCGGGGATGATCTCCAGGCCGGGCACCTGACCGGACGGGGCGATCGGCTTGGTACCGATGTTGTTGCTGCCCGACACCTCGACCGCGAGACGGTCCTTGTTGAGCAGCCAGGCGCCGAGCGCGGTGGCGATGGCGTTCAGCATGATCGTGGAGATGACCTCGCTGACGCCCCGCCTGACCCGCAGCAGGCCGGCGATCGACGCCCAGCCCGCGCCGACCACCATGGCGACGAAGATGATGAGGGCGACGTGCAGCGGGGCGGGCAGCGCCACCGCGCCGCCCACGGCCGCCGCGACCAGCGCCGCCAGGCGGTATTGGCCGTCGACGCCGATGTTGAACAGGTTCATCCGGAACCCGATCGCCACCGCCAGCGCCGACAGGTAGTAGGTCGTCGCGGAGTTCAGGGTCAGCACGATCGAGCGCGGCTGCACGCCGTAGTCGACCATGACGCCCAGCGTCTCCAGGGGCGGGTCACCGGTGACCAGCAGGACGATCGAGGTGATCAGGCCGGCGAACACGATGGCGAGGATCGGCGCGGCGAGCGAGAGCAGGCCGCCGAGCCGGACCCGGCCGAGCAGCCGGTCGGCGAAGCTCGACTCCGCGGGGCTCATGCGACCCCCCCGGCTGCCGTGCGGGGGCGCCGCGCCTCGGGGAACGCACTCGTTCGGTGCGCTGCGTGGATGTTCATGCCGCCTCTCCAGCACCGGTCATGGCCGACCCGAGCTGCTCGGGCGTCACCGTCCGCGGATCCACGTCCGCGACGATGCGGCCGCGCAGGATCACCTTCAGCGTGTCCGACAGGCCGATGAGCTCGTCCAGGTCCGCCGAGATCAGCAGCACGGCCAGGCCCGCGGCGCGCGCGGCCCGCAGGTGGTCCCAGATCGCGGCCTGGGCGCCGACGTCCACACCGCGCGTCGGGTGGGAGGCGATCAGGAACACCGGGTCGCCGCTCATCTCCCGGCCGACGATCAGCTTCTGCTGGTTGCCGCCGGACAGGGCGGCGGCGTCCACGTCGATGCCCGGGGTGCGGACGTCGTACTCCTCGACGATGCGCTGGGTGTCCTTGCGGGCGCCGCCGCGGTCGATCCAGGGGCCCCGGACGTTGGGGCGCCGTGTCTGGTGACCGAGGATCCGGTTCTCCCAGAGCGGGGCCTCCAGAAGCAGGCCGTGCCGGTGCCGGTCCTCGGGGATGTAACCGATGCCGGCCTCGCGGCGGCGCAGCGTCGGCCAGGCGGAGATGTCCTCCTCGCTGAGGCGGATCTCCCCCTCCGCGGCGCGCATGCCCATGATGGCCTCGACGAGCTCGGCCTGGCCGTTGCCCTCGACGCCGGCGATGCCGAGCACCTCGCCCTTGCGGATGTCGAAGCTGACCTCGTCGATGAGACAGCGCTCCTCGGCCGAGTGGACGCTCAGGTTGCGTAC
Source organism: Streptosporangium sp. NPDC048886 (assembly GCF_055586905.1). Lineage (NCBI taxonomy): Bacteria > Bacillati > Actinomycetota > Actinomycetes > Streptosporangiales > Streptosporangiaceae > Streptosporangium > Streptosporangium sp. NPDC048886. The sequence goes on along the minus strand of NZ_JBVJHH010000015.1, from coordinate 184,727 downwards.
CGAGAGCGCGACCACGTCGGTGACGGTGGAGTCACGGGTCTCCGGGCTGGGCAGCTCGCTGCCGACCATGAGCTCGGCCAGCTGCCTGGCGGTCACGCCCTTGGGCGACACGCTGGCGACGGTGGTGCCGCGCCGGATGACGGTGATGGCGTCGGCGACCGAGAGCACCTCGTCCAGCTTGTGCGAGATGAAGATGATCGTGAGGCCCTCGCGGACCAGCTCACGCAGGTTGTCGAAGAGCTCGTCCACCTCCTGCGGCACGAGCACGGCGGTCGGCTCGTCCAGGATGAGGATCCGGGCGCCGCGGTAGAGGACCTTGAGGATCTCCACCCGCTGCCGGGCGCCGACGCCCAGGTCCTCCACCATGACGTCGGGGTCGATGCCGAGGCCGTAGGAGTCGGAGATCTTCCTGATCTTCGTGCGGGCGGCGCGGAAGTCGATCGCGACCCCACCGGTGCGGGGCTCGTTGCCGAGGATCACGTTCTCCAGCACGGTCAGGTTGTCGGCCAGCATGAAGTGCTGGTGGACCATGCCGACGCCCACCGCGATCGCGTCGGCCGGGGAACGGAAGCTCGTGACCGTCCCGTTGACGCGGATCTCGCCCTCGTCGGGGCGCTGCATGCCGTACAAGATCTTCATGAGGGTGGACTTGCCCGCGCCGTTCTCTCCGACGACGGCATGCACGTGGCCCTGCTGCACAGATAGGGAGATGTCGCGGTTGGCCACGACGCCGGGGAATCGTTTTGTGATCCCCGCGAGTTCGACGGCCGGGGTCGGGGTGCTGATGACGGCCTCCTCCGCACGGGTGGCCCTGTTTGCGGAACGGGATGGTTGAGACTGACCGAAGGGCCCGGGGAATCATCCGCCGGGCCCTTCATTACTACCAGGTCAGGAGGTCTTCTCCGGCACGGTGATCTCGCCGGAAATGATCTTCTGCTTGTACTCGTCGAGCTTGGTCTTGATGTCGTCGACCTGGCCACCGGTGGTGGAGTAGTCGACGCCGCCGGCCTTGAGGTCGTAGATCGTGGTGCCGCTCTTCACCGTGCCGCCGCTGAAGCTCTTCAGGAAGTCGAAGACGGCGACGTCGACCTTCTTGATCATGGAGGTCATGATGACGCCCTGCAGCTCGGCGGCCGCGGTCTTGGCCTGGTCGGAGTCGACGCCGATGGCCAGGCCCTTGGCGGCCTTGGCCGCCTCGAACACGCCGCTGCCGGAACCGCCCGCGGCGTGGTAGACCACGTCGGCGCCCGCGTCGAACATGCCCTCGGCCGCCGTCTTGCCCTTGGCCGGGTCGTTGAAGCCGGCGAAGTCCGGCGGCTGGGTCAGGTATTTGACGTCGACCTTGACGTCGGACTTGACCGCCTTGGCGCCCGCGGCGAAGCCGGCCTCGAACTTCTGGATCAGCGGCACCTGGACGCCGCCGACGAAGCCCACGTGGTTCTTCTTCGACTTCAGCGCCGCGGCGGCGCCGATGATGAAGGAGCCCTCGTGCTCGGCGAACAGGAGGTTGGAGATGTTGGGACCCGTCGCGGCGGCGTCGTCGACGATCGCGAACTTGACGTCCGGGAACTCGGCGGCGACCTTCTTCACCGGGCCGGAGTAGGCGAAGCCGATCGCGACGATCGGGTTGAAGCCGCCGGAGGCGAGCAGGCGCAGCCGCTCCTCCTTGGCCGCCTCGGTCTCGCCGTTGCTGGCCTCGATCTCCTTGGCCTCGGCCAGGCCGAGCTCGGTCTTGGCCTTGTCCAGACCGGCGGCGGCGGCGTCGTTGAACGACTGGTCGCCACGGCCGCCGATGTCATAGGCGAGACCGACCTTCGCACCCGTCGCGGCCGGAGCCGAGCTGGCGCCCCCGTCGCTCGGCTTGGCCGACGTGGTCGAGCCGTCGCCTCCACCACACGCGGCAGCCCCCATGAGCATGCTGCCCGTCAGTACGGTAGCTGCCAGCTTGCCGAATCGGTTCTGAAGCAAGATGGACCCCCTTCGCGTCTCAGTGCACGCGCGAAGAGACGCACGGCAACCCTGCACGGAAGATAGTTGGTCGACCAGGGTTGACCAAACCAGCGCACGGGTCCGAAATAGGTCCGTTATGCAGCTCACGCCGCCTTGTGACACAGGAAGGCGGCCGATCCTACCCGCCGGTAGCACCGTCCGGCGTCACGATATGGCGGCCGATCACGAACGATCTTCTCTGCGGCCCTGCCCGCGCCGACCCGTCGGCGGCCGTGGCCGGAAAGAGTGATGACCGCGACCGCAGAGAGCTCAGCGTCGCAGGACGCGGATCCGGCGGAGAAAAGAAAGCGGACCCGGTAGAGAAAATCAGACCCGGTGGAGAAAAGCGACCGCGACCGCCTTGGGCGTCTGATCAAACCATGGAAGACATCTGCCGCCTCCCGTCGGCCGTGCCTCCTGGAGGAAACACCCGGCGCCCGCCGAATTGACCGCCGGTTACGCCATGGCGCGCATTGACGTCCGTGGCCGGGGAACATTCGCGTCCGCGGCCGGGGAAGGAGCGAAACCTCCGCCCGGTCGCCGCCCGGCCGGAGCTCGGCCCACCCCGGATCGGAGGGCCGAGGCGACCGCGGCGCGATGCGGCGCGCCTCGGAAGATCAGCCGGAACCCGCCTCCATCAGGGGGAACCGTGCCACGTGAGCTGACAGCCGGTGGCCAGGGCGCCCGCCCGGCCGTCAGCGGAGCAGGTCCCGGGTGCGTCCGCCCCTCACCGACCCGACCACCACAATGCAAGCATCAGAGCATTTGCGAAGGCGCCGGCGAATTCCGTTCGGTGAGCCCGTCCGGCGGTGCGCGGAAAACGCGGAGAACAACGTGACGCATCCCGCGCCGGCGACATCCGTCAGCCCGGATCGGGTCCGGATCGGGTCCGGCCGTCGACGTCGAGTGAAGTCGACGTCGAGTGAAATGGAGCGGCCGGGCAGGGCCGCGGACGACGTCCACGATTATCGGCGACGACATTCGCCGGACTCCGATCCTTGACGGCTGGTCCCCCGGCCGCCGTGCCGTCCGGCTCCCCGCCCTCCGGGGGGAGCCGGACGGCCCCCGGCCCTTCAGGACATCGCGATGCCCGCGACCGGTTCGGCCGAGGTGGGGCGCCGCCCCTCCCAGAGCGCGGTCAGCGCGGTCGCCGCCAGGAACCGCACGCCGGTGCCGATGCACGTCTCGTCCACGTCGAAGGTGCCCTGGTGGATGTCGGCCAGGTGGTCCGAGCCCGGCTTGCGGGTGCCCAGCCGGGCGTATGCCCCCGGGACGGACTCCAGATACCAGCCGAAGTCCTCGCCGCCCAGGCTCTGCTGCGTCGGCACGGCGGAGCCCTCCCCGAGCACGCCCATCGCGGCCTCGGTCAGCATCTGCACGCTGACCTTGTCGTTGACGACGGGCGGCACACCGCGGGCGTAGTCCATCCGGGCCTCGACCCCGTAGGCGCCCGCGACCGAGTCGAGCAGCCCCTTGATCAGCTCCGGGGCCGCGTGCCAGGCGTCCTCGTCCAGGCAGCGCACGGTGCCCTCGGCGACTCCGTCGTCCGGGATCGCGTTGGCCACCGAGCCCGCCTCGACCCGGCCCCAGACGAGGCTCAGCGACGAGCGCGGGTCGACCCGGCGCGACAGTCCGGCGGGCAGCTCCGTGAGGATCTTGGCGAGGGCGAAGACCAGGTCGGCGGTGAGGTGCGGCCGGGCGGTGTGCCCGCCGGGGCCGCTCACCCGGATCGTGACCTTGTCGCAGGCGGAGGTGATCGGCCCGGCCTTGAGGCCGACCTTGCCGACCTCCACCCGGGGGTCGCAGTGCAGGCCGAAGATCCGGTCGACACCGCTGATCCCGCCCGAGGCCATGACCTCCAGCGCCCCGCCGGGAAGCTCCTCGGCGGGCTGGAAGATCAGCCGGACCCGGCCGGGCAGCAGCCCGGCCTCCGCCTGCTGGGCGAGGAAGAGCGCGGTGCCGAGCAGGATCGTGGTGTGCACGTCGTGGCCGCAGGCGTGGCACACGCCGGGGACGGTGGAGCTGTAGGGCACGTCCTTCTCGTCCGGCACGGGCAGCGCGTCGATGTCGGCCCGCAGCGCCACGGTCGGCCCGTCGCCGCTGCCGACCTCGCAGATCAGACCGGTGCCGCGCGGCAGGACCGAGGGCATGAGACCGGCCGCGGTCAGGCGGTCGGCGACGCGCTGCGTCGTGCGGTATTCGGCGAACGCGAGCTCGGGATGCATGTGCAGGTCGCGGCGGAAGCCGATCAGGTCCTGCTCATGCCCGGCGAGGAACGTGTCGAGTTCTCCCCGAAAATTACGCCCCCGCATTGGTCACCATCCCATCCGCGCCAGCAGCCTGATCTCGACGCACCGTGCCACTGCCCAGAATCACGCGATCCATGAGACAGCCCGAAAATTGATCGTCGCACCGGTGGGCCGGAGTGGGTGCCGTGGGCCGTGCCGGCGCGACTGACGGATCGCCGGCGCGGGAGCGGCGGACCAGGGTGAGACCACCGGCGCGCTGACGATGACATCGACTTTATCTCTCCTCCGTGGCCGCCCGCCGACATCTAGACCAAATGTTTTGCCGTCCCATCCACTACTCCTGTGCCTCGTGACCCACCCGGACCAGAGCCGATGACCCGGATTGGCTAGGGGCGGTAGCCGTACCGGGTGGTGCGGCCCCCGAGGTGACCGTCCGTGGCTCCGTTGAAACATTGACGACCTGGCAATTTACGTCACCTCAGGTGCCAGTCATCGAACCCGAGAGAGTGATGCAAACCGGAAGAATGCGTGCTTCACTCCGCATATGATCACTAAAATCCCGTTCGGAAAGAAGCACGCCGGGTTAAGCATCTTCGAACCGAACGAGGGGACCCTGGTGGTCATCCCGTCACTCTCACTCCCCCAGGACGAGCTGCGCAGGATCACCGGCGCCCTCTGCTACGAGGAGCGGCTGCTGTTTCTCCTGCTCACCCTCAGGCAGCCGGGCGTCGGAGTCGTCTACCTGTCCTCGGCGCCGGTGGACACCGCGATCGTGGACTACTACCTGAGCTTCCTCGACGACCCCGACGAGGCCCGCACCCGCCTGCAAATGATCAGTTTGGATGATCCGCGCACGCAGCCGCTCACCGTGTCGGTGCTACGCCGTCCGGACGTCGTCGGGCGGATCCGGGCGGCGCTCGGCGGCACGGCGGACGCCTGGATGGTGCCGTTCGTGGTCAGCGAGCACGAGGAACGGCTCGCCGAGGTCCTCGGCCTGCCGATCTACGGCCCGGCCACCTCGCTGGCCCACCTGGGCTCCAAGAGCGGCGGGCGCATGGTCGGCGAGGAGGCGGAGGTGCCGATGGCGCGGGGCTTCGCCGACCTGCGGTCGCTGACCGAGGTGGAGCACGCCGCCCGCGCGCTGAGCCCCACGACGAAGTTGATGGTCAAGCTCAACAACAGCTACTCCGGGCTGGGCAACGCCATCGTGATCAAGGACGAGCGGCCGCTCACCGCCTGTCACACGAGCTTCTCGGCGGCGGGTGAGACCTGGACGACGTTCGCCGAGAAGATCGCCGAACGGGGCGCGGTGATCGAGGAGTTCGTCGAGGGCCGGCCGCTGCGCTCCCCCAGCGCCCTGGCCAGGATCACCCCCGGCGGCGCCTACGACGTGGTCGCCACGCACGAGCAGCTCCTCGGCGGCCCGAACGGCGACGTCTACCAGGGCTGCGCCTTCCCCGCCCATCCGGACTACCGTGCCCAGGTGGGCGAGTGCGCCGAGCGGATCGCCCGCGTCCTCGCCGGACGGGGCGTGGTCGGCCTGTTCGGCATGGACTTCTTCGCCGTCAAGACCGACGCCGGCTACCGGGCCCTGCTGTGCGAGGTCAACCTGCGCATCGGCGGCACCACGCACCCGTTCGGCGCCGCGCTGCTCACCACCGGCGCCGCCTACGATCCCGGCACCGGCACGCTCATGTACGGCGACCAGCCCAAGTGCTACGTGGCCACCGACAACTGCACCGCCCCCTGCCTGCGGGGCCGCACCCCCGCGGAGGTCGTCAAGCTGGTCCACGACAAGGGCCTCGGCTTCGACCGCGAGACCCGCACGGGCAACGTGCTGCACCTGCTCGGCGCGGTCCCGGAGTTCGGCAAACTCGGTTTCACCAGCATCGGCGACTCGGCCGAGGAGGCCGCCGAGCTACACCGAAGGACCCTGCGGGCGCTTCGCCAGTCCGCGTAGGCCGATCACGCCGAGCACGATCGCCAGGACGATGTTCACGGCGATCAGGATGCCGTGGACCACGTAGAAGGCCGTCGGGTGTCCGCCCGCGAGGTTGAAGCCGAGATTGATCCACTCGAAGACCATGAAAGCGGCGACGGCGAGCAGGAATACGGCGATCTTTCGCGACATTTGCATGACATCAGTATTCCGTTACCTGATGTGTCCCCTGGTCAGCGTGTGGGGCACGGCATGTGAATCGGCACGAAGCTACCCTGAGATCACTATGGGGATGAAACACGTCGCGCCCGTCGGGGTGCTGCTCGCGGCGACCGCCTTCCTGGGCGTTCCCGCATATGCCGAGAAAGCGCCCGTCGGCGGGAACGAGCTCGGCGAGCGGGGCATCATCGCCCCCACAGGGGTGAAGGCGCCGCCGAAGACGGCCGCGAAGGCCTACGTGATCGCCGACGCCGACACCGGGGAGGTCCTCGCCGCCAAGGATCCGCACGGGCGATACCTGCCGGCGAGCACGCTCAAGGCCCTGACCGCGCTCACCCTCATCCCGAAGCTCGACAAGAGCCGGAAGGTCAGGCCGAGCAACCGCGCCGTGAACGAGGAGGGCAGCGCCGTCGGCCTGGTCTCCAAACCGATCTACACCGTCGAGGACCTCTTCAAGGCGTTGATGCTGGTCTCGGGCAACGACTGCGCGATGGCGCTGGCCGAGGCCAACGGCGGCCTGGCCGAGACGCTGAAGGACATGAACGCCGAGGCCAAGCGGCTGCAGGCCCTCGACACGGTGGCCAAGACGCCGAGCGGGCTGGACAAGCCCGGCCAGAGCAGCTCGGCCTACGACCTGGCGCTGATCGCGCGGGCCGGACTGGCCAATGCCGACTTCCGGCGCTATATCAGCACGAAGACCGATAAGTTTCCCGCGCCCAAGGGCTACTACGAGATCGGCAACCACAACAAGCTGCTCTGGCGCTACAAGGGCATGATCGGCGTCAAGAACGGCTGGACGTCCAAGGCCATGGGCAGCTTCGTCGGCGCGGCCAAACGGAACGGGCACACCGTCATCGTGTCGATCATGCGGCACGACGGTTACTTCTGGGACGAGGTCGCCGACCTGCTCGACTGGGGCTTCGCCACCCGCGGAAAGATCACCCCGGTCGGCCGGCTGGTGGACCCGCTCCCCGCGGCCGCCCCCATGCCGACCGGCCCGACCACCCCGCCCGCGACGCCGCCGTCACCGGCGCCCCGCCCCGGCAGCACAGGAGCCGCCCCGGCCTCCGGGGACGGCTCCCCCGCGGCCATCCCGGTGGGCCTCTACGTGCTCGGCGCGGGCCTGCTCGGCGGCGGGATCTGGCTGGTGTACGGCATGCGCAGGCGGTCCCGCTAGGCGCGGGCCCGGCACGTCCAGGCGGCACGTCCAAGCGGCACGGCCGGGTGAGGGGCCCGGCCGGATTGAGGATCCGGCCGGGTGAGGAACCCGGCCGGGTGAGGGGCCGTAGACGGGTGAGGGGCCGCGGACGGGCCCACCGGGCCGCCAAATGTCCCTTATGAGCACGGACAGGCTTACGGCCACAAAAGGGGCGGTCGGGTCCGCTGGAGCGGCTAAAGGTTAGAGAGGGACGCCCGCGGCGGGGATCGGGGTGGGCTCGGGGGGCGGGCCGAGCGAGGAGGTCTCCGTCCAGGCGGCCGCGTAGAGGATCACCCGGACCGACAGGTTGATCCAGACCAACAGCCCGACCATCACCGCGAACACCCCGTAGATGGGGTTGTTCAACGTCCTGGCCAGGATCAACGCGGCGAGCTGCTTGAGGATGCCGAAGCCGAGCGCGCCCAGCAACGCACCCCGCAGCACGACCCGGAGCGGCTGCCTCGACCGGCCCATCCAGCGCAGGATGATCACGAACAGCACGGTGTCCGCCAGGACGCTGACCACCAGGCCGACGAGCCCGATCGAATTGCTGCCGATCACCGACTGCGACAGGCCCAGCCATCCGGCCACGGTCCCGCCGGCCTGGGTGGCGAAGCCGCCGACCAGCACCGAGGCGATCATCGTGACGCCGACCAGGACCAGGGCGGCCAGGTCGCGGAGCTTGGCCAGGAAGTAGTTGAGCGGCGCCTCGGCGGTCATGGAGACCTCGCGGAGCGCGCCGCGCAGGGCGTCGACGGCGCCGAGCCCGGCGTAGAGCAGGCCGAGCAGGCCGATGATCCCGGCGCTGGCCCGCGAGTCGGCGATCTGCTGGATCGGGAGCTGGTCGGCGAGGCCGGGGAGATACTGGTCGATGGCCCGCTGGAGGGTCCTGACGGCGTCCGGCCGGACGGACAGGAAGTAGCCGAAGACCGCGAAGGCCAGCGCGATGATCGGGAAGAACGACAGGAACGCGAAGTAGGTCACCGCCCCGGCCAGCCGGTCACCGGACTGGATCTGGTATCGCTGCACGGTCCTGATCAGATGATCGAACCAGGGCCACCGGATCCGGGTGGAGCCGATCCTCGACCGGCCCCACTCACGGAACACTTCGATCCGTTCCTGCACGCTCGTCACCCGCGTCACCTACCCAATTACCGCCCCGCCGTGCGCGGGGCCGGGCACCTCCCGCGGGCGGTCGCCCGGCGGGCCGCTGGGTGTCGGGGGATCGAGCTGTCAGCGGGTCAGCGGGTGGGCAGGAATCCCGCCCGGTCGCGGACCCTGGTCATGGTCTCGGCGGCCACGGCGCGGGCCCGCGCGGCGCCGGCGGCGAGCATCTTGTCGAGCTCGGCCTCGTCGGCCAGCAGCTTCTCGGTCCGCTCCCGGATCGGCGTGAAGGTCTCCACGACGGCCTCGGCCACGTCCTTCTTGAAGGTGCCGTAGCCCTGCCCGGCGTAACGGGCCTCCAGCTCGGGGATCGGCGTGCCGGTCAGCGCGGACTGGATGCGCAGGAGGTTGGTGATGCCGGGCTTGTTCTCGTCGTCGGCGAGGACCTCGGAGCCCGTGTCGGTGACCGCGCGCATGATCTTCTTGCGGAGCGGCCCCGGCTGCTCCAGCAGGTCCAGGATGCCGCCGGGCGAGGACGACGACTTGGACATCTTGGCCGTGGGGTCCTGCAGGTCGGTGATCTTCTCGACGCCTTCGACGATGTGCGGCTTGGGCAGCGTGAAGGTCTCGCCGAAGCGGTGGTTGAAGCGCTGCGCGAGGTCGCGGGTGAGCTCCAGGTGCTGCTTCTGGTCGGCCCCGACCGGGACCTGGTCGGCCTGGTAGAGCAAGATGTCGGCGGCCTGCAGGATCGGGTAGGTGAACAGGCCGACGCTGGCCGAGCTCTCACCGGTCTTCGCCGACTTGTCCTTGAACTGGGTCATCCGGCCGGCCTCGCCCATGCCGGTGAGGCAGATCAGCACCCAGGCCAGCTCGCTGTGCTCGCGGACGTGGCTCTGCACGAAGACCGTGGAGCGCTCCGGGTCCAGGCCGGCGGCGAACAGCTGGGCGGCGGCGACCCTGGAACGCCTGCGCAGCGTCTCGGGCTGGTAGTCCACCGTGATCGCGTGCAGGTCGACGACGCAGTAGAACGCGTCATAGCCGTCCTGCATCGCGACGTACTGCCGCACGGCACCGAGGTAGTTGCCCAGGTGGAAGGAGTCGGCAGTGGGCTGGATTCCGGAGAGGACACGGGGACTGGCCATAGCACGTAATTGTGTCAGGTGTCGGGAGTGATCGGTGACTCCGACTCGAAAGCAGCCGGCGTCTCCGGTGCGGAGGCGGCCGACGGGCCCCACTCTCAGGAGCGGTGGGCGTCCCCGGGGTCTCAGGGAGCGGTGGGGGTCCCCGGGCCGGGGGCGGCCGACGACCCGGAATCGGGGGCGCTGGACGGCCCCGGACCGGGAGGGGCGGGCGTCCCAGGGCCGGGAGGGGCGGGCGTGTCCGGGCCGGGAGCGGCGGGCGCCTCCGGCGGAGGGGTGCGGCGCTTGATGCGGACCCGGGAGACCCGGCGGCCGTCCATGTCCGTGACCGACATCTCGAAACCCGGGATCTCCACTCGCTCCCCCAGCGTCGGCAGATGCCCCAGGGCCGCCATGACGAACCCGCCCAGGGTCTCGTAGGGGCCGTCGGCCAGCCGGATCCCGGTCTCGGTCGCGACCTCGTCGAGGTTGGCCAGCCCGTCGAGCTCCACCTCTCCAGCGGGCAGCACGACCTGCTCGTCCTCGACGTCGTGCTCGTCGCGGATGTCGCCGATGAGCTCCTCGACCAGGTCCTCAAGGGTGACGATGCCGGCGGTGCCGCCGTACTCGTCGACCACGATCGCCAGGTGGTGCCCCTCGCCGCGCATCTCCGACAGCGTGGGCAGCACCCGTTTGCTGGTGGGGACCAGCTTGACCGGGCGGATCGGCACCAGCTCGCTGATCGGCTCGATGGACCCGGTCAGCACCGGGTCGAGCAGGTCCCTGATGTGGATGAAGCCCACGATGTCGTCGTAGGAGTCGCGGTAGATCGGGAAGCGGGAATGCGGCATGGCGGCGGCCAGGACGGCGGCCTCGGCCAGCGGGGTGTCGGCCGCCATGAACTCCACCTCGGTGCGCGGCAGCATCACCTCGCGGAGCTGCCGCTTGCCCGCGGCGAAGACCTCCGCGATCAGGTTCCGCTCGTCCGCGGCGAGCTCGTGGTGGCCGACCACCATGTCGCGCAGCTCCTCGGTGGAGATCTCCTCGCGGTCGGCCTCGGGATTGCCGCCGAGCAGCTTGACCACGCCGTCGGTGGACTTGGACAGGGCCCAGATGACCGGCCGCGACAGCGCGGCCATCCGGTCCAGGAACGGCGCGACCAGCAGCGAGATCCCCTCGGCGCGCTGCCGGGCGATCCGCTTGGGCGCGAGCTCGCCCAGCACCAGCGAGAGGTAGGAGATGGCCAGCGTCACCAGCACCAGGGAGAGAGGGGCCGCGACGGCGTCGGGCACACCCCATCCGTCCACGACCGGGATCAGGTCCTGGGCGAGGGTGTCGGCGCCGAACGCCGCCGACAGCATGGTCGCCACGGTGACGCCGATCTGCACCGCCGACAGGAAGCGGTTGGGGTCACGGGCGAGCTTGGCCGCCCGCGCTCCCCTGCGGCCCCGGGTGCCGATCCTGCGGACCTGACTCTCCCTGAGGGAGACCATGGCCATCTCGGCGGCGGCGAAGAACCCCCCGATCAATACGAAAAGCATGACCAAGGCGATGTTCGCCAGGACGCTGTTCACGAGACTGTCTCCGTCATGGCCGTCGCCCGTTCCGACTGTGGCCGATATTTGATGAGCCAGCATATGCTGGCAGTAGCCTTACAAAAATAAACACATTCAGACACCATCAAACAGGAGGCTCTGTGAAGCTGCTGGTCACCGGAGGCGCCGGATACATAGGCAGCGTCGTCTCGGCGCAACTCGTCGAGGCGGGCCACCAGGTCACCGTGCTGGACGACCTGTCCACCGGCCACGCCGACGCGGTGCCGCCGGGCGCGCGCTTCGTGGAGGGGTCGATCACCGAGGCCGCGGACGTGCTGCCCGGGATGGACGGCGTGCTCCACTTCGCGGCGAAGTCCCTGGTCGGCGAGTCGGTGGAGAAGCCCGGCCTTTACTGGGCGCACAACCTCGGCGGCACCTTGGCCCTGCTCGACGCCATGCGGACCGCCGGGGTCGGCAGGATCGTGTTCTCCTCCACCGCCGCCACCTACGGCGAGCCGGAGCGCTCCCCGATCGCGGAGACCGACCCCACCCGGCCGACCAACCCCTACGGCGCGTCCAAGCTCGCCGTCGACACCGCGCTGACCACCTTCGCCGGGCTGTACGGCCTGGCCGCGGTGAGCCTGCGCTACTTCAACGTGGGCGGCGCCCACACCGGCGGCGACGGCCGGGTCTACCGCGAACGGCACTCCGTGGAGACCCACCTGATCCCTAACGTCCTCGCCGTCGCGCTCGGCCTGCGCGAGTCGGTCAGCGTGTTCGGCACGGACTACCCCACTCCCGACGGGACATGCGTCCGCGACTACATCCACGTGGGCGACCTGGCCCGGGCCCATCTGCTGGCGCTTGAGGCCTGCTCGGCGGGCGAGCACAAGATCTACAACCTGGGCAGCGGCACGGGCTTCTCGGTGCAGGAGGTCCTGTCGGTCTGCCGCGAGGTCACCGGGCACGAGATCCCGGCGGTCGTGCGCGAGCGCCGGGCCGGGGACCCCGCGGTGCTGGTGGCCTCCTCGGAGCGGATCCAGCGCGAACTCGGGTGGAAGCCGGAGCACCCGTCCGTCCGTGACATCGTCGCCGACGCCTGGGCCGCGCTGCCCCGCTGACCGACCGCGGCGGGCGCCCGGCCGTCCACGGCCGGGCGCCGCCCGGGTAGGCCCGTCAGGCGGGAGACCTGGGGCCGCGACAGGCGGGAGGGCCGGGGACAGGGCTTAGCGCAGGTTGATGCGGGCCATGTTGTTGGCGGGGCGGCGGTCGCCCACGTGAGTGGAGTAGACGGTCGCCTTGGCCCGCAGCGCGCGCCGCTGGGCGCGGAAGGCCAGCCGGAGACTGACCCGCTTACCGGAGCCGACCGCGCCCAGCCTGCAGCCGACGAGCCCGGGGAACGACCGGCACCGCGCACCCCGCGCCGACAGGAAACGCGCGCTCCTGGTGTGGAAGAAGAGCGCGGCGTCGCGGACGACCCGGGGCCCCCGGTTGCGGACGACCGCGCCCATCATGACCAGCCGGCCGGCCCGCGCCTTGCGCGACAGCCGGACCGCCAGGTCGGCCCCCTCGTCCACCGGGGTCAGCGTCCGGGCGGAGTTGTTCTCCTCGTTGCCGTCCACGATCTCCGAGGAGAGCGTCGCGGTCGCCTCCAGCGGGCCGCGCGCGCCCGGGCGGACCAGGCCGCTGATCGTCACCCCGCCACTGCCGCCGGCCATGACGTCCTGCGGGGAGGCGCAGACCACCTCGTTGGCCGTCACGCCCGGACGGCACTCGGCGACGTCGACGCGGAGGATCTCCACCCCCTCGGGCACCCGGACGGTGAGCAGGGGCAGCACCGCGTCCTCGGGCCCGATGTTGCGCACCTCCGCCCGGTAGAGGAGCGGCTGCCCCGGCTGCGCGATCCTCGGCGAGTTCTCCAGCCGTACGGACAGATCGGCTCCGCCCGGACTGTTTCTCCCCGGCTCGGCCAGCACCGCTCCGGGCACTCCGACGAGAGCAAGACTGACTATTCCAACGACGACCCGCGCCGCACCATGCGCCATGAACACCGATCCCCCGACCCTCAATGATCATTTAACGCCGGGGGGCCGCCGGACGGCATGTTCGACACGCCGCCAAATCGCCGCGCGCTCCGCCACGGCGGGCGCCCCGGCCACCGGGACGCTGACCCACGGGAGACAGGACGGCGGGGACTCCAGCCCGCGGGGAGGCGGGATCTCGGGGACGTCGAGTCTCATGGACCGGGCCCCGGAGACACGGAAGGGGCCCCGGCGGACCGGGGCCCCTTCCCTTGAACGCGGAGGAGCCGTCGTGAGCCCGGCCGGGGCCGGGCTCGGACAGGATCGAGCTCAGCCGGGGCCGGGCTCACACGAGGCCGGGATCAGATGAGACCGAGCTCGCGGACGGCGGCGCGCTCCTCTTCGAGCTCACGCACTGAGGCGTCGATGCGCTCGCGGGAGAAGGCGTCGATCTCCAGACCCTGGATGATCTCCCACTTGCCGCCGCGCGAGACGACGGGGAAGGAGGAGATGAGGCCCTCGGGCACGCCGTACGAGCCGTCGGAGGGGATCGCGGCGGAGGTCCACTCGGCGCCGTTGACCCAGTCGAAGACGTGGTCGATCGCGGCGTTGGCGGCGGAGGCGGCCGAGGACGCGCCCCGGGCCTCGATGATCGCGGCGCCGCGCTTGGCGACGGTCGGGATGAAGGTGTCGCGCAGCCAGGCCTCGTCCACCTGCTCGGCGGCGATCTTGCCACCGACCTCGGCGTGGAACAGGTCGGGGTACTGGGTGGCGGAGTGGTTGCCCCAGATGGTCATCTTCTTGATCTCGGTGACCGGGACCTGGAGCTTGGCGGCGAGCTGGGAGAGCGCGCGGTTGTGGTCCAGGCGGGTCATCGCGGTGAAGCGCTCCGCCGGGACGTCCGGGGCGTGCTGCTGGGCGATCAGCGCGTTGGTGTTGGCCGGGTTGCCCACGACCAGGACGCGGATGTCGTCGGCCGCGTTGTCGTTGATGGCCTTGCCCTGCGGGCCGAAGATGCCGCCGTTGGCCTGGAGCAGATCGCCGCGCTCCATGCCGGCCGTGCGCGGGCGGGCGCCCACCAGCAGCGCGACGTTGGCGCCGTCGAACGCCTTGCCGGCGTCGTCGGTGACCTCGATACCGCTCAGCAGCGGGAACGCGCAGTCGTCGAGCTCCATCGCGGTGCCCTCGGCGGCCTTGACCGCCTGCGGGATCTCCAGCAGGCTCAGCTTGACCGGGACGTCGGCGCCCAGCAACTGGCCCGACGCGATGCGGAACAGCAGCGCGTAGCCGATCTGACCGGCGGCGCCGGTGACGGTGACCTTTACGGGAGTCTGGGCCATGACCTTCCCCCACTCGAAGGATGAACTGTGACGCTCGGATGTTACCCGTCCAGTGTCGCCGGTCCTGCGGCGAGTGCCTTGATCCGGCCTCCCGGCAGCGCGATCAGCGCCAGGAGGGCGACGAGCGCCCCGCCGACGGCGAGCCAGGGGATGACGCTCGCGGTGGCGGCGGCATGGGCGGCCGGCAGCCCGTGGACGGGCGCCTCCTGCGCGACGACGGAGGCGTAGAAGGTACCGGCGAGGGCCAGGGCGACCGAGCCGCCGATCTGCCGGAAGAAGGTCAGGTTCGCGCTGGCGGTGCCGGTGAACCGCGGCGGGACCGAGTATTGCACCGCCACGGTCAGGCCGGACAGCATCGGCCCCATGCCGAGGCCGAGCAGCGCCATCCACCCGGCTAGGGCCAGGCCCGGGGTCCCGACCGTGATCCCGGCGCAGAGCAGCGCCCCGACCGCCATGAGCAGCGCCCCGGCGATCAGCCACGGCTTGTAGCGCTGGGTCCTGGACATCAGGGCCCCGGCGATCCCGCTGCCGGCCACCATCCCGAGCATGAGCGGGTAGATGCGCAGACCCGAGTCCGTGGCGCTGAGCCCGACGGCCTCCTGGAAGTAGCGGGGCAGGAACACCACCCCGGCGTAGAGGCAGAACGCGGTGCAGAAGGAGACCGCGTTGGCCAGCGTGTAGGTCCGGTTGCGGAACAGCTCCAGGGGGATGATCGGCTCCGCCGCCCCGCGCTCGACGAGGACGAACAGCGCCAGCAGCACGGCCGCGGCCACGATGGGCCACAGCACGGGCCCGCTGGTCCAGGTGTGGCCGTCCAGGCCCTTCTCGGTCAGGCCGACGAGCAGCGCGCCGATCGCCCCGCTGAAGACGGCGATGCCGAGGTAGTCGGGGCGGGTGCCGCGGCCCTGGCCGGCCACGTGCGGCAGCCGCGCCACGACGATCGCGATGAGGACCAGGCCGATGGGGAGGTTGACCATGAAGGCCCAGCGCCAGCTCGCCTGGTCGGTGAAGACGCCGCCGAGGAAGGGGCCGGCGATGTAGCTCAGCGCCATCACCCCGCCCATCGCGCCCTGGACCCGGCCGCTCCTGTCCGGCGGGAACAGGTCGACCACCAGGGCCAGAGAGAGGGGCAGCAGCGCCCCGGCGCCCAGGCCCTGCAGCGCCCGGAAGGCGATGAGCTGGTTCATGTCCTGGGCGAGGCCGCACAGGAGCGAGCCGAGCAGGAACAGCACGACGCCGACGAGCAGCAGGGGCTTGCGCCCGTAGGTGTCCGACAGCCTGCCGTACAGCGGGACGGTGATCGTGGAGGTCAGCAGATAGGCCGTCACGACCCAGGTGTAGAGGCCCACGCCGCCGAGCTCCTGGGTGATCCGGGGCAGGGCGGTCCCGACGATCGTCTGGTCGAGCATGGCCAGGAACATCCCGCCGAGGACGGCGAGGAGGAGCAGCCCGTTCTTGGGTTTGGGAGGGGACGCCGCGAGAGGAGGCGATACGTCAGTAGACACATGTTGATAGTGACGTGTCAGTTTTGACGTGTCAATTGATAATTATGATGAGGGCATGTCCCTACGGATCGCGCTCCTCGGCCTGCTGACCGTCTCCGGCCCCGCCAGCGGCTACGACCTGACGAAACTGTTCGAGAGTTCGATCAACAACGCCTGGCAGGCCCGGCACAGCCAGATCTATCCGGAGCTGAACAAGATGGCCGCCGACGGCCTGATCACGGTCGAGGAGGAGGGCCCGCGCGGCCGGAAGACCTACGCGATCACCGACGAGGGCACGCATGAGCTGCGCGGCTGGCTGATCGAGAAGGGACCGTCACGGTCCTACCGCAGCGAAGGGGTGCTGCGGGCCTTCCTGCTGCCCACGCTGGAGCCGCACGAGGCCGCGGCGCTGCTCCGCGTGGAGGCCGAGTCCTACGGCGTCAGGCTGGCCGAGCTGGAGGCGATACGCGCGGCCAGGTCCTCGTGGAAGAAGCCCGGCTTCGGTCAGTACGCCCTGGAGCTGGGCATCCGTCAGACGCGGCTGATGCGCGACTGGGCCGAAGAGACCGCGGCCGAGATCGAGGGGTCTAGCCGCAGCTAGTCATGGCCGGGAGGCTGTCCTCGCGGGTGGCGAAGTCGACCCGGGAGAAGTGCCTGTCGAGCAGTTTCTTGATCACGCCGCTGTCGTAGAGATCGGCGATCGCGCCCTGCACGGCCTTGCAGGTGCGGCTGTCGCCCTTCTTCATGGCCACCGCGTAGCGCTCGTCGGTCAGCTTCAGGCCGAGCACCTTGTAGCGGAGGCTCTCCCGGTTGGCGAACCCGGCCAGCAGCAGGTCGTCGCCCGGGACCGCGTCGACCTCGCCGGCCAGCAGCTTGTTCATGCAGTCGGTGTAGGTCTGGGCGGGGACCAGTTCGATCCGGCTCACCGTCTCCTGCAGGACGCGGACCGAGGAACTGGAGGCCGGCTGGCACAGCCGCCCGCCCTCCAGACCGGCCGCGGAGACGATCGGGGATCCGGCCTTGACGAGCACGTCGACGTGGGCGAGATAGTACGGCCCGGCGAAGGTGACGTCGTCGCCGTCGTTGATCGAGTAGGTCGAGATGACCAGGTCGACGTCACCGGAGGCCAGCAGCCCCGGCCGCTCCTCCCGGTTGGTCGCCCGGAAGGTGACGCCGTCGGCGGGCACCTGCAGCGCCTTGGCGATCTCGGTGGCGAGGTCCACCTCGAACCCGCTCCACTTACCGCCGCTGTCCAGCGCGATGCCCGGCAGGAAGCCGCGCACGCCGACGGTGAGCTTGCCGGTCCGGGCCGCCTTGTCCACCACCGAGGTGAACTCCGCCGGGGCGGACGCGGTGGGCTCGGCACCCGCGCCCAGGCTCGGCGGCCAGCCGGTGACGACGACGGCCGCCACGGCGGCGGCGACCAGCAGGACGGCCACGGCGGCCGCGACCCAGCGCCCCTTCCGGGAGGGCCGGGGCGGCTCCACGTCCATGACGTGCTCGGTGAGCGTGGTCTGCCAGTCCGGGGGCGGGACGGTCGAGGACCCGCCGTGCCCCGGGAACGACGGACGCTCGCCGTGGGCGGGAGGCGGGGGCTGCTCGCGATACGCCGGGGCGGACGGGCGCTCGCCGTACGCCGGGAAGGACGGATGCTCCCCGTAAGTCGGGGCGGACGGGCGCTCGCCGTACGCCGGGAAGGACGGCTGCTCCCCGTACGCCGGGGAAGGACCGCGCCCGCCATGACCCGGAATGGACGGATGCTCCCCGTAAGCCGGGGCGGACGGATGCTCGTCATAGGCCGGGGATGACGGGCGCTCGCCGGGGCCCGGGGGCTGCGCGCGGAAGCCGGTGGACGGCACGGGCGGGGCGTTGGGGGCGGGCCGGTCCGGGGCCGCGCCCCGTATCCGCATGAGATGGGTGGCCTCGTCCGAGTCGGGGCCGGCGACCTGCGCCCCCTCGTTGAGGACGGCCGGCGACGCGTCCACGCTCTCGGGGTGGCCGAGCATCCGCAGCAGGATCTGGTCGGCCGACGGGCGGGCGGCGGGCGACTTGGACAGGGCCGCGCGGACCGCGCCGCGCAGCGGCTCCGGCATGACGCTGACGTCCACCTCGTGGTTGAGGATGCGGTTGAGCACCACCGCGATCGAGTCGCCGGCGAAGACCGTCTCCCCGGTCGCGGCGAACGCGATGGTCGCCCCCCAGGCGAAGACGTCGGTGTGCGGCCCGACGTCGGCGCCGGAGATCTGCTCGGGCGCCATGTAGGCCGGGGTGCCGATGGCCCGGCTGGTGATCGTCCCGGTGGAGTCGAGGATGCGGGCGATGCCGAAGTCCACCACGCGGGGGCCGTCGGCGGCGATGAGCACGTTGTCCGGTTTGAAGTCGCGGTGCACGATCGCGGCGTGGTGAATCGCGGTCAGCGCGGTGGCCGTGCCGATCGCCAGCCGCTGCAGCGCGGTGCCCCGGAGCGGGCCGTCGGTCTCCACGACCTCCCGCAGCGACCTGCCCTCGATGTATTCGCTCGCGATGTAGGGGGTGTCGCCTTCGAGATCGGCGTCCACCACGCCCGCCGTACAGAACGAGGCGACCCGCTGGGCGGCGCGCGCCTCGCGGGCGAACCGGGATCTGGCCGTCGTGTCGCCGGAGAATTTCACGTGCAGCAACTTGATCGCCGCCCGCTCCCCCGACTCGTTGACCCCCAGGTAGACGATCCCCTGCCCACCCTCACCGATCCGGCCGAGGACGCGGAACGGCCCCAGGCGGTGCGGTTCCCCCGCTTCCAGCGGCGCGATCTCCGGCATCATCGTCCCTACGGTGTAGTAAATCTCCAACCAGCCAAACTTTACGATGCCGTAGCTCCACCGCCCGCCGTGTTACTCCCTAGTGACCTCCCATCACCTACGGCGATGGGGGTCGGCGGGCCTACCAACCACCCAATTAGCGACAATCAACCCAAGCTGGCGCCCCAACCGCTTAGATCACTACCGTTGACCGTCCCTCACGCAAGCCGGAGCAAATCCCTCATGCGCCGATATATCGGTTATCGCGAATTCGTTCAGCGCGATCAGCGTTCCCTCGTCGGCACGGCCCTCCTCCTCACCGGCAGCCACGAGCAGGCCATCCGCCTGGCCCTGTGGTCCTTGCGCACGGTCGGCCTCAGCTGGCCCCCCACCCTCTGGGAGAACACCACCACACACGCCCACATCGCCCTTTATCGCCGCTTCCTCCGCAAGCCCACCGCCGCGGGGGCCACCGCCCTGGTACGGCTCCCGCCCCGGCAGCGCCTCCTCACCGTCGCGTGCATCCATGACGGCAGGACCCACGCCGAGATGGCCACCCTCCTCGGCATCCCGGTGGAGACCGTGGAAACGGAGATCACCGAGGCGGTGGCCACGCTCACCAAGGGCAACGTGGCCCGGCTGAAGACGAGGCTGGCGACCGCGGCGGGCGAGGCGTCGGTCCCCGACCTCACCGCACGGTCGGTGCGCACGCTACGGCGCCGCCGCAACCGCGGGGCCTTCCTGACGGCGATCGCGGCCCTCGTCCCGATCGGCCTCATCGCCGCCTTCACCCTGTTCTCGCAGGGAGTGGTGTGGAACTCGGCACTGGGCGAGCCGAACCGGTCCCATCCGGCGGACGCCCCGGAGGCCATGCGGGTGGTCACCAGCCCGGAGCCGACCGGCAGCCCGGAGCCGGACTCCGGCCTCAAGCCCTGGCAGGCCCCGCGCACCTCCCTCGCGATCCGCTACGCGGTGCCCAAGCGGTGTCCCGACGGCGGCTCGGCGGGCGACGCCTCCACGCCCCCGAAGGCGGGGAAGGTCATCTGCGCGGGCTGGACGCTCAAGCTGGCCGGCGGCGACCCGGCCGGCTCGGCGGGCGAGCCCGCCGGCTGCACGGGCCGGGGCCGCTGCGAGTCCACGGTGAGCGTGCCCGACGCGGCCGAACGGCTGGCGCACGGCGACGGCCGGAGCTCCTGGCGGCTGAGTCCGGCTCTCAGCCCCGACGGGCACCGCATCGCCTATCTCAGTGCGGCGGAGGGGCGATATGTCGCCCACGACCTACACAGCGGCGTGAAGCGGTATCTGACGCCCGTGCTGGCCCCCTCCGACACCGAGACCGGCACCGGGGTGAGCGTCTCCCCGGACGGCCGCCACTTCACCGTCGCGCTCGGCGCGCGCCGGCTGCGGACCGACTTCACCACCGGGACCATGACGTCACTGCCCGCCGGGCAGGCGACGGCCGCGGAGAAGGCGGCGGGCTGGCTCCGCAAGAGCTACCGCGCCTGGCGCGAGTCCCCCAGCGGCAGGCACGCGGCCGCGGTCGGCGCCGAGGAGGCCGGGGGCGACAGCCTCCACATCGTCGACGCCCGGTCGCGGCAGGTGTTCAAGCGCCTGCCCCTCCCCTCCCTGGGCGGCCCCGCCAAGGCGGAGGTCGTCGGCTGGCTGAACTCCCATGAGGTCGTCGTCCGGCTGAGCGCCAAGGCGGGCGGCCGCCCCGCCGGCTTCTTCAGGATGGACGCCGTGACCGGCCGCGCGCACCGCGTGACCGGCCTCGCCGACGACAGCCTGATCGTGCTCGGCGCGGTGACGGCCGGCTGAGGCCGGCGCGGGGGCTGTGGAGAGCCGGCCTGCGGACGGCCTGAGACGGCCTGAGATCGCCCGCCGCCGCGCCGGAGCAGGCGTGCCGGGCTGAGGGCGGAAAACGGGAAGGGCCGCCCGATGGGCGGCCCTTCCTGCGTTCCCGGCGGACGGCCGGGGCGCGTCCGTGGATCCTCACCGTGGTGAGGATCCGCAGAACACGCCTCAGGCCATCTTCTTCTTCAGGTTCTCGTCCAGGGCCGCCAGGAAGTCCTGGGTGGTCAGCCACTTGGCGTCGCCGCCGACGAGAAGGGCGAGGTCCTTGGTCATCTGGCCGCCCTCGACGGTCTCGATGCAGACCTGCTCCAACTTCTCGGCGAAGTCGATCACCGCGGGGGTGTTGTCGAGCTTGCCACGGTGCTGGAGGCCACGGGTCCACGCGAAGATCGAGGCGATCGGGTTGGTGGAGGTGGGGTTGCCCTTCTGGTGCTCACGGTAGTGACGGGTCACGGTGCCGTGGGCGGCCTCGGCCTCGACGGTCCGGCCGTCGGGGGTCATCAGCACCGAGGTCATCAGGCCGAGGGAGCCGAAGCCCTGCGCGACGGTGTCGGACTGGACGTCGCCGTCGTAGTTCTTGGCCGCCCAGACGTAGCCGCCCTCCCACTTGAGCGCCGCGGCGACCATGTCGTCGATCAGGCGGTGCTCGTAGGTGATGCCGGCGGCCTCGAACTCGGCCTTGAACTCGGTCTCGAAGACCTCGGCGAAGATGTCCTTGAAGCGGCCGTCGTAGGCCTTCAGGATCGTGTTCTTCGTGGAGAGGTAGACCGGGTAGCCACGGGACAGGCCGTAGCGCATGGAGGCGCGGGCGAAGTCGCGGATGGACTCGTCCAGGTTGTACATCGCCATCGCGATGCCGGCCCCGGGGAAGTCGTAGACGTCGAGCTCGATCGGCTCCGAGCCGTCCTTCGGCGTGTAGGTGAGGGTCAGCGTGCCCTCGCCCGGGATCTTCAGGTCGGTGGCGCGGTACTGGTCGCCGAACGCGTGACGGCCGATGATGATCGGCTTGGTCCAGCCGGGGACGAGCCTCGGCACGTTGGACATGATGATCGGCTCGCGGAAGATGACACCGCCGAGGATGTTACGGATCGTCCCGTTCGGGGACTTCCACATCTTCTTCAGGCCGAACTCCTCGACCCGTGCCTCGTCCGGGGTGATCGTGGCGCACTTGACGCCGACGCCGTACTGCCTGATCGCGTTGGCGGCGTCGATCGTCACCTGGTCGTCGGTGGCGTCACGGTGCTCGATCCCGAGGTCGTAGTACTTCAGGTCGACGTCGAGGTAGGGAAGGATCAGCTGGTCCTTGATGAACTGCCAGATGATCCGGGTCATCTCGTCGCCGTCAAGCTCGACGACGGGGCCCTCTACCTTGATCTTGGGCATGCGTGTGGTTCCCCTTCTGAACTAACACTGGCCAGACAGTCCTTTTGAGGCTCACTGGCCGTTGAGGCTATCGGACGGGTTCAGGCGGCTTGCGATCCACCCGTGCGTCCGGCTTAGAGCGGCATGAGCGCCGGATACTGGAGCACCAGCGAGCCGGCCATCAGCGCGACGCCGAAGACGGCGAGTGTGACGGCGTCGGTCGACCTGGTCCGTACGGCGAGCAGTCCGCTGCCCGCCAGCCGGAGCACGGCCCCCAGCGTCATGACCACACCGAGAGAGAATCCACCCCACTCGGGGTCGAGCAGGACGGCAAAGGTCACGGCCAGGATCGCACCCGCCAGCACCAGCGGATACGGTCTCCAGCGATCTTCAGTTGTGCTCACCGCTCCCACCCATGGCCGCCGTTCATTCGCGCACTCGTCGCCCGCACCCGGCTCATCGCTCGGCGAGCGGCTTCCACTTCTGGTCGCGCTCGCCGATGTATTCGCTGTCCGGGCGGATCAGGCGATTGTCGGCGTGCTGCTCGATGACGTGTGCGGTCCATCCTGCCATGCGACTGACCGAGAAGACCGGAGTGAACAGGTCTGTCGGGATACCGAGGTAGTGGTAGACGGTCGCCGCGTAGAAGTCGACGTTGGGATAGAGGCCCTTCGTCTCGAAGACGACCTCCTCCATCTCCTTGGACATGCGGTAGAACTTGTCGTCGCCGGAGGCGTCCGCGAGCTCCTGCGACATCTTGCGCAGGTGCGTGGCGCGCGGGTCCTCGGTCTTGTAGACCCGGTGCCCGAAGCCCATGATCTTCTCGCCGGCGGCGAGCCGGTCGCGCACGGACTGGGCGACGGCGGCCGGGTCGAGCGCCTCCAGGGTCCGCATGACCTGCTCGTTGGCCCCGCCGTGGAGCGGGCCCTTGAGCGTGCCGATGGCCGCCACGATGGCCGAGTGCATGTCGGACAGGGTCGCGGCGCACACGCGGGCGGCGAACGTCGAGGCGTTCATCGTGTGGTCGGCGTGCAGGACCAGGCAGGTGTCGAAGATCTCGACCTCGCGCCGCTCGGGGGTGCGGCCGGTGATCTGCAGCAGGAAGTTGGCCGCGACGCTCAGCCCGGGGTCCGGCTCGGGGATCGTGGCGCCCGTCCTGGCCGCGTGGTAGCGGGCGACGAGGACCGGCTGCTGGGCGGTCAGCCGGGCGGCCTTGCGCAGGTTGGCCTCGGGACTGTTGGAGTCCTTGTCCGGATCGTCGGCCCCGGCCAGCGAGACCAGGGTGCGCAGCGCCTCCATGGGCGCCTGCCTGTCCGCGATCTCCGGGATGTTCGCGTCGGCGAGCGCGCCGAGCTTACGCCCTTCGACGAGCCGCGCCCCGTAGGCGGCCAGCTGCTCCCCGTTGGGGAGGCTTCCGCACTGCAGCAGGTGGGCGGTCTCTTCGAAGGTGGTACGGCCGGCCAGATCGTGGATGTCGTAGCCACGATAGAAAAGGAGACCGGCCTGACCGTCGATGTCACTGAGCGCTGTGGACGCGGCTACGACATCGGCGAGGCCTTTTGTGGGCTTGTCCGCCATGAGTGTTTCCTCCGCTTATCTTCGTTCGAAGTCTACCCGTGAGCAGGGGAAACCTTCCCGAGAGGTCCAGACCAATTTCACGAGGGATTCTCCTTCTGGCAAAGGCGATTCCGCATCACCTCGTTTGGGTAAGCCGGAGCTGTAGGAATAGTTACGGCGGGCTACCTGGGGAGGAACTGCCGTGGAGGGGCCGTTCATACGCATCGAGGACACTGGCGAGGTGGTCCCGTTGCGCCCCGAGATCACAACGATCGGGCGCGGCCGGGGAGTTGACATCCGGCTCACCGATCCGAGTGTGTCCCGGCTGCACGCGGAATTCGTCCGGCGCGGACCCTACCTGTATGTCGTTGATCTGGGCCTGTCCCGCAACGGCACGCGGGTGAACGGCAGGCCGATCGCCCGGAGGGTGCTCGACGACGGCGACGTCGTCTCCTTCGGCGCCGCGCGGGGCAGGATCGGCGGAGTCCCGCGCGAGGACTTCGCCCCCGAGGTCGAGCTCCGCCGCGCCGCGGCTCCGGAGCTGACCCGGCGGGAGGTGGACGTGCTGACGTCGCTGTGCCGTCCGGCGCTGTCGGACGAGGCGTTCGTCGCACCGGCCACGGCGCGGGAGATCGCCGACGATCTGGTGGTGACGGAGGCCGCGGTCAAGCAGCACCTGCTCCGCCTCTACCAGAAGTTCCGGATCCCGGAAGGGACCAACCGGCGCACCAGGCTGGCCAACGAGGTCGTCGCCCTGGGGCTGGTCCGGCCGACCCCGGTGGTGCCGCCGCAGCGCGCGGCCGGCACCCCGGAGCCGCAGCCGGCGGCGAGCGCCGCGGGCCGCCGGGCGTCCTGAGACCTAGCCCTGCTTCTCGGCGGCCTCGACCACGTTGCTCAGCAGCAGGGCTCGGGTCATCGGGCCCACGCCGCCGGGGTTGGGGGTGAGGAAGCCCGCGACGTCCTTGACGCCGGGGGCGACATCACCGGCGATCTTGCCGTCGACCCGGGAGACCCCGACGTCGAGCACGGCGGCGCCGGGCTTGACCATGTCAGCGGTGATCAGATGCGGCACGCCCGCCGCGGCGACGACGATGTCGGCGCGTCGGGTGTGAGCCGCCAGGTCCTGGGTGCCGGTGTGGCAGAGGGTGACCGTGGCGTTCTCCGAGCGGCGGGTCAGCAGCAGACCGAGCGAGCGGCCCACGGTGATGCCGCGGCCGACCACGACGACCTCGGCGCCCTTGATCGGCACGCCGTATTCCTGCAGGAGCAGGACGATGCCGTGCGGGGTGCAGGGCAGCGGCGCGTCGACCGTGTGGACCAGCCGGCCCAGGTTGACCGGATGCAGGCCGTCGGCGTCCTTGGCCGGGTCCATCCGCTCGATCAGCGCCATGGTGTCGAGGTGGCGGGGCAGGGGGAGCTGCACGATGTAGCCGGTGCACTCCTCGGCGGCGTTGAGCTCGTCGATGACCGCCTCGACCTCGGCCTGCGTGGCCGTCGCGGGCAGGTCCCTGCGGATGGAGGCGATGCCGACCTCCGCGCAGTCGCGGTGCTTGCCCGCCACGTAGATCTGGCTGCCCGGGTCGTCGCCGACCAGGACGGTGCCGAGCCCGGGGGTGATCCCGCGCTCTCTCAGCGCGGCGACCCGCGCCGTGAGGTCTGCCTTGATCTTCGCCGCGGTGGCCTTGCCGTCCAGAATCTGCGCGCTCATGGGTTCAATCCTTCCACGAGATCAGCCGCGCTCCGCTTCCCTCCGCTCGATGATCCTGCGCGTGAAGGGGATGACCTCCACGGCCTTGGCGCCCAGGTAGGCGGCGCCGAAGGCGAAGATGAGGAGAAGCCAGGGGCTCTCCCAGAACCCGTTCATGATCACGAAGGCGTTCAGGACGGGATCGAGCAGAGGCATGAGGGATCTCCACAGGAGGCGAGGGAAGGAATGGTTCAGGTTAACCGGGGTTTAAACCTTCTCTGGCCAGAAAATCCTGTCCGGTCCGCCACTCTCTTGTCTCCCGTGTACGGCCGCCCCACGTGTGCGGCGGCCGTACACGGCAACGGAGATCAGTGGAAGAAGTGGCGGGTGCCGGTGAAGTAGAGGGTGATCCCGGCGGCCTCGGCCGCGGCGATCACGTCCGCGTCGCGGATGGAGCCGCCGGGCTCCACGATCGCCTTCACCCCGGCGTCGATGAGCACCTGCGGGCCGTCGGCGAACGGGAAGAACGCGTCGGAGGCCGCCACCGACCCCCGGGCCCGGTCACCGGCCCGGGAGACCGCCAGCTGCGCCGAGTCGACCCGGTTGACCTGGCCCATGCCGACCCCGACGCTCGCGCCGTCGGCGGCGAGCAGGATCGCGTTGGACTTCACCGAGCGGCAGGCCTTCCAGGCGAAGGCCAGGTCGGCGAGGACCTCGGCGGAGGCCGCCGGACCGGCCTTGAGCTCCCAGGTGGACGGGTCGTCGCCGGGGGCGTCCACCCGGTCGGTGGCCTGCACCAGCAGGCCGCCGTCGATCCGGCGGAACTCGGTCCGGTTGTCCGGCCCCTGCGGGCAGGCCAGCAGCCGGATGTTCTTCTTCTGGGTGAGGACGGCCAGCGCCTCCGCGGCGAAGGCCGGGGCCACCACGACCTCGGTGAACACCTCGGCGATCTGCCGGGCCAGCTCCTCGGTGACCTCGCCGTTGACCGCGATCACACCGCCGTAGGCGGAGACCGGGTCGCAGGCGTTGGCCCTGCGGTGCGCCTCGGCGACGTCGGCGCCGACCGCGATGCCGCACGGGTTCTGGTGCTTGATGATCGCCACCGCGGGCCCGGTGAAGTCCCAGGCGGCCCGCCAGGCCGCGTCGGCGTCGAGATAGTTGTTGTAGGACATCTCCTTGCCGTGCAGCTGCTCGGCGTTGGCCAGGCCGTCACGCCCGCCGGAGTAGAGGGCCGCGCCCTGGTGCGGGTTCTCGCCGTAACGCAGCGGCGACTTGAGCTCCCAGGCGGCGCCCATGTAGCTCGGCCAGGCGCCCTCCTGCGGGGCGTAGACGTCGGCGAACCAGGAGGCCACCGCGGTGTCGTAGGCGGCGGTGTGGGCGTAGGCGGCCGCGGCGAGGCGGCGGCGCTCGGTGAGGGTGAAACCGCCCTCGGCCACCGCGGCGAGCACGTCGCCGTAGGCGCCCGGGTCGACCACGATCGCGGCGGTGCCGTGGTTCTTCGCCGCGGCGCGGATCATGGCGGGGCCGCCGATGTCGATCTGCTCCACGCAGTCGCGGTCGGAGGCTCCGGAGGCCACGGTCTCCTGGAACGGGTAGAGGTTGACCACCACCAGCTCGAACGGGTCGATCTCCAGCTCTTCGAGCTGCTTGACGTGGGCGGGGTTGCCGCTGTCGGCCAGCAGGCCGGCGTGCACGCGCGGGTGCAGGGTCTTGACGCGGCCGTCGAGGCACTCGGGGAACCCGGTCAGCGCCTCGACCGGGGTGACGGGGACACCGAACGACGCGATCTTCGCGGCGGTGCCACCGGTGGAGACGATCTCCACACCCGCGGCGTCGAGTCCGCGGGCCAACTCCTCCAGCCCGCTCTTGTCATACACAGCGATCAACGCGCGCCGGATGGCGATGCGGGTCACTTCCTGATCCTCCTGTTTGGTTCCGGTCTCATCCGGGGCGCCCGGCTCATCCACCGGGTCGTCCGAAGCGAAAGGTCCTTCCGGCCACGGTCCAGCCCTCACGGGCCATCCGGCCGACGGTCTCGACGAGCAGGGCCCGCTCGACGGTCTTGATGCGCTCGTGCAGGGACGCCTCGTCGTCGCCGTCGAGAACGGGCACGGCCTCCTGGGCGATGATCGGCCCGGTGTCGACCCCGGCGTCGGCGAGCATCACCGTGCAGCCGGTGATCCGCACGCCGTACGCGAGGGCGTCGCGGACCCCGTGCGCGCCGGGGAAGGCGGGCAGCAGCGCGGGGTGGGTGTTGAGGACGGGGAAGGCGGTCAGCGTCGGCTCACCGAGGATCTTCATGAACCCCGCGCAGACGACCAGGTCGGGCCGGTGCTCGGCGATCCGCGCCGCGACCGCCCGGTCCCAGACGTCACGCCCAGGGTGGTCGGCCAGTCTCTCGACGAAGGTGGGGATGCCGGCGCGCTCCGCGCGGGCCAATCCCTCGATACCGTCGCGATCGGCGCCCACGGCAACGATCCGGGCCCCGTAAGCCTCGTCTGCCACAGCGTTCAGTAAGGCCTGTAGGTTGGTTCCAGAACCGGACACGAGGACCACAAGCCGAGCGGCCTGGGATGACACCGACGCACTCCATTCCGACGGGGACTCACGCCGCTGCAAGGGTATCGGCCTGTCCGCTCACACGAAGCAAGGAGGTCAGGTGACGACTCCCGTCCAGGCACGGCCGGCGGAGGGCGCGGGACGGCGGGCGTTGTGGCTCGCCTTCGCCTCGGTGGTGTTGACGCTCATGCTCCCCCTCGCGGGGCTCGTCATGTCGCTGTTCGCCCTCGTCGCCTCGGTCCGCGCGATCGGGGCCCTGCGCTCGGTGACGAAGCCGGCGACGCCCGCCGTCGTCGGCGTCGTCGTGTCGGTGCTGACGCTGCTGATCGCCGCGGGAGTGACCGCGATGCAGTTCTACTTCAGCGACGAGCTGGCCTCCTACGCCGAGTGCCGCCGGGGCGCGGGCACCGTCACCGCCCAGAACGAGTGCGTGGACCAGCTCGAACGGGCGATGGAGAAGAAGATGCCCTTCGTCCGGCCCGGCGACGTGCAGTTCCCGTTCCCTCCCTGATCCCGGGGACTTCCTGGTTCAAGGGACTCCCACACGGCCCTTCGGTGACCTCGGCCGCTCCCGCGACTCCCGGGCGGCCGGCCGCGTGATCCCCGCGGAACTCCCCGCCCGGCTCCTCCGTGGGCGGGGCGGGCCGCCCGCGGCTCAGTCGCGGTCCCAGGCGTAGGGGTCCAGGTAGATCACGTGGCCGCCCTTGTCGTCGGACTCGTCGACGATGTCGCGCCGGGGCGGGCGCGGCGGCCCGCGGTGGTGGAGCTGGGGAGGGTTCTCCGCCGCCGCCGAGGCGTGCTCGTCCTCCCAGTCGTCCCTGATCACCGGGATCGGCTGGGTGTCACACTCGGTGGCGTCCAGCCAGTGGCCGGGGAGCGTGCGCAGGCCCTCGGGCTCGGCGAAGCCGACCTTGCCGGCCACCGCCCCCGCCGCCTTCGCGATCTTGACTCCCGCCTTGCGGACCGGCGCGGTGGCCGTGCCGACCTTGGCGGCGGCCTTGGTGACGGCGGTGTTGTGCCCCCGGAAGATCAGCCACCAGTTGGCCAGCCCCGCCGAGATGCCCGCGGCGACGCCCACCTCCAGCGTCACCGAGAGCATGACCTCCCAGCCCGCCGGGCCGACCGAGGAGAGCCTCGCCCCGCCCAGCGGCCCGCCGGACAGCGCGGCCAGCAGCCCGGCCGCCGTGCCGGTCGCCAGCCCGCAGACGAACCCCCACAGCGGCGCGCCCTCGTACGACGGCGACGGCGCGATCCTGACACCCAGGATCCCCGCCACCGCCCCGGCCGCGAACGGCAGCGCGATCACCACCATCACCCACGCCGGGGTGGGACCCGTCTCCGGCAGGGCGCCCAGGATCGGCAGGCTCGGCACCGTCCCGAGCTGGACCCCGGTGGGCGCGACCAGCGTGCCGGAGCCGACCGCGAAGCCCGGACCGGCGATGTAGGCCATCCCCCAGATGACCGCGTTGACCAGATAGAGCCCCTGGACCAGCAGGAGCAGCAGGCCGCCGACGAAGCCGGGCGACAGGACGCCGGACAGCTCCTGGACCTGTCTGAAGTTCACCGCGACGGCGGCGAGCACCATGACGGCCCCCGCCACGAGCATGATCCCCAGTGCGGCGGCCGAGGCCACCACGACGGAGCGCAGCCGCTCGGGCAGCAGGCGCAGCATCGACCGCCACGGGCCGATCGTCCTGGCGGTGGCCAGCGAGCCCGCGAGGAAGGCCACCGCCACATGGCTGACCAGCACGTCGCCGAGGAACGGTTGGGTGATCTCGTTCCGGGTGACCAGCGCGATGATCCCGGCCAGCAGCGCGTACGGCGCCGCCAGCGAGACGCCCGCCTGGGCGACCAGCACGAGCTGGGCCCGGCGCCGGGCGTTGGCCTCGTCCTTCGGGCTGTTCTTGGGCAGCCGGGCGGGCAGCCGCAGGCGCAGGTCCGCGTCCCGGGTCATCCAGATGCCGGCTCGGTAGAGCAGGAAGGCCGGCAGCACCGTCAGCCCGAGCGGGAGCAGCCCCACCGACCCGCCGGGGATCGCGAACCCCGCGTGGTGGGCCGCCAGCCAGAGCTGCGCGGCGGTGCGGAAGACCCCCGGCAGGCCGGGGCCGAGCGCCCCCTTGGGGGAGGCGATCCAGCCGACCAGGGTGAGGGTGGTGAGCACCGCCAGGCCCACGCCGAGGGTCCAGGCGGCGGCGAGCATCCCGGATACGGGGAGCGGCCGGCGGACGTCGTCGTCGTCACCCGTGACGCCTGGCAGGGGGATACGGCTGAGGACGTTACGGGGAGCCGTCCGGAGCTGATCGAGAAGGGCCGTCACAATAGTCGATGGTCTCAGGATCTTCCGCGTGGGAGAGACTCCTCCGCCCCGCGTGTCGCGCGCCGTACGAGAGGGCGCCGGACGGCGGGACCGTACGGGAGGACGTGGGACGGTCCTACCGGAGGACGCGGGACGGTCCTACCGGAGGGCGCCGGACAGCGAGGAAGGCGCCCGGTTGGACATCGGGCGCCTCCCCGGCGGAACCAGCGGGACTAGCGGGACTGCATGACCTCGCGCATCAGGCGGGCGGTCTCGCTCGGGGTCTTGCCGACGCGGACGCCGACCTTCTCCAGAGCCTCCTTCTTCGCCTGGGCGGTGCCGGCCGAGCCGGACACGATCGCGCCGGCGTGGCCCATGGTCTTGCCCTCGGGGGCGGTGAAGCCCGCGACGTAGGCGACGACCGGCTTGGTCACGTGCTGCTCGATGTAGGCGGCCGCGCGCTCCTCGGCGTCGCCGCCGATCTCACCGATCATCACGATCGCGTCGGTGGCCGGGTCGTCCTGGAACGCCTGCAGCGCGTCGATGTGCGTGGTGCCGATGACCGGGTCGCCGCCGATGCCGACGGCGGTGGAGAAGCCGAAGTCACGCAGCTCGTACATGAGCTGGTAGGTCAGCGTCCCGGACTTCGAGACCAGGCCGATGCGGCCGGCGGTGGTGATGTCGGCGGGGATGATGCCGGCGTTGGAGGCGCCGGGCGAGGCGATGCCGGGGCAGTTCGGCCCGATGATGCGGGTCTTGTTGCCCTTGGCGACCGCGTAGGCCCAGAACTCGGTGGTGTCGTGGACCGGGACACCCTCGGTGATCACCACGCAGAGCGGGATCTCGGCGTCGATGGCCTCCTTGACGGCGTCCTTGGTGAACGCCGGGGGCACGAAGACGACCGACACGTCGGCGCCGGTCTCCCTGATGGCCTCGACGACGGTGCCGAAGACGGGCAGGCCCTCGTGGGTGGTGCCGGCCTTGCGGGCGTTGACGCCGCCGACGACGCGGGCGCCGGAGGCGAGCATGCGGCGGGTGTGCTTGGTGCCCTCACCGCCGGTCATGCCCTGGACAATGATCTTGCTGTTCTCGGTCAGCCAGATAGCCATTACGCACCTACCGCGGCGAGTTCGGCGGCACGCTTGGCCGCATCGTCCATCGTGTCCACCAGCTCGACGCCGGCAAGCTTGGCGTCGGCCAGAATCTGCCGGCCGAGCTCGGCGTTGTTGCCGTCCAGCCGGACGACCAGCGGGCGGCTGACGGCCTCGCCGCGGCTCTCCAGGAGCTGGAAGGCGGAGACGATGCCGTTGGCGACCGCGTCACAGGCGGTGATGCCGCCGAAGACGTTCACGAAGATCGACTTCACGGACGGGTCGGAGATGATGATCTCCAGGCCGGACGCCATGACCTCGGCCGAGGCGCCGCCGCCGATGTCGAGGAAGTTGGCGGGCTTGGGCCGGCCGGGGAAGGCCTCGCCGGCGTAGGCGACGACGTCGAGGGTCGACATGACCAGGCCCGCGCCGTTGCCGATGATGCCCACGCTGCCGTCGAGCTTGACGTAGTTGAGGTCCTTCTCCTTGGCCGCGGCCTCAAGGGGGTCCTCGGCGGCCTTGTCCTCGAAGACCGCGTGGTCGGCCTGGCGGAAGGTCGCGTTGTCGTCCAGGGTGACCTTGCCGTCGAGGGCCTTGACCTGGCCGTCGGCCGACAGGATCATCGGGTTGACCTCGACCAGGGAGGCGTCCTCGTCGACGAAGGCGCACCAGAGCTTCTCGATGAGCTCCGCGGCGCCGTCGAGCGCGGCCGCCGGCAGGCCGCCGGCCTCGGCGATCTCACGGGCCTTGGCCCGGTCGACCCCGTCGAGCGGGGAGACAGGGATCTTGGCGACCTTCTCCGGGGCGCTGTGCGCGACCTCTTCGATGTCCATGCCGCCCGCGGCGGAGCAGATGGCGAGGAAGGTGCGGTTCGCGCGGTCGAGCAGGAAGGAGAAGTAATATTCCTCCGCGATCGCGCTGGCTTCCTCGATCAGGACCTTGTGGACCGTGTGGCCCTTGATGTCCATGCCGAGGATCTGGGTGGCCTTCTGCTCGGCGTCGGCGGCGTCGTCGGCGACCTTCACGCCGCCGGCCTTACCGCGGCCACCGGTCTTGACCTGTGCCTTGACGACGACACGGCCGGTCAGCTGCTCGGCTGCCGCGCGTGCCTCCTCCACGGTGTGCGCGACAATGCCACGCGGCACCGGGATGCCGTACTCCGCGAAGAGCTCCTTCGCCTGATGTTCGAACAGGTCCACGAGGGTCCGTCCTTGCTTGTCCGGCTGGTGTACAGATGTCGGCGGGCCGGCTCCACGGGTGAGGGGAGCCCGGCGGGTTTTGCGCCAATGAAGCCTAGCCCCCTGAAGGGCATGAGCAGGTCACCGGGTCCTAAACGCGGGCGGGAACGGCGCTCCGCACCCACTCGACGATCTCCTGGGTGGTCGCGCCCGGGGTGAAGATCCGGGCCACGCCCATCCGGTGGAGCTCGGGTATGTCCGCCTCCGGGATGATCCCACCGCCGAACACCGTGATGTCGTCGGCGTCGCCGTCCCTCAGTAGTTCGAGCACCCTGGCGAAGAGCGTCATGTGCGCGCCCGACAGGACGGACAGCCCGATCGCGGCCGCGTCTTCCTGGACGGCGGTGCGCACGATCTGCTCGGGCGTCTGGTGCAGGCCGGTGTAGACGACCTCCATCCCGGCGTCCCGCAGCGCCCTCGCCACGATCTTCACACCGCGGTCGTGCCCGTCGAGCCCGGGTTTGGCGATGACGACGCGGATCCTCGGCACGGCGTCCATACAGACCTCCTTGTCTGCGCCCCGCCCACGCCGTGGGAGCCACCGGCACCCGCGACGGGAGCTGTGGGCAGCGTAACCGTCCGCGCGGTGAGGGACCGGCCCGGTGACGGCTTTCAGCCGCCACGGGCCCGGCTCTCCATGGGCTCACACCCAATCTGCTGCCTTTATCGGTATTACCCCTACATTCCGGTACGGCATACCCTAGGGTTTTTGATCTTCTATCCTCAGGAGGAGACTTCCCCGTGAAGCGATGGATCATCCTGGTGGCCGGCGCTCTGATCCTGTCCACGACCGCCGCCCCGGCGCACGCCCGGACCGCGCCCACCGACCCGGTGGCCGCGCTGAAGGCCCAGTTCGTCGCCCAGCGTGGTGTGAAGATCGTCGAGAGCGGCCGGACCAACTCCGACGGCAAGCCCCTCTCCGCGCAGAAGCGCCGCGGCGTCGTGCAGTTCGGCGCCTCGGGCGTGGCCGGATACGACATCCTGACCAGGTCCGATCTCGCCGGGGAGAAGGCCACCCCGATCCGCAACCTCGCCGTCGGCGGGAATGTGTACATGAGCGGCGGAGTGATCGGCGAGAGCCTCCCCGAGGGCCGGAAGTGGATGCGGACGCCCGGCAAGATCCGTGATCTGTCTCCCTTCCTGACCCCGGTCCTCGCCCTGGAGCCGGCCACGCTGAAGGCCCTGCTGTCCACCAGCACCGTCAAGAAGCCCGGCGCGGCCCTCCACAAAGGCGTGATCACCCTCGGCGCGCTCTACCGCGTCTCGCCGTCCTACCGGGCGGACCTGCGCAAGCGGCCGAACGCCAAGGTCGCGGCCATGAAGGTGGCCTGGCGGCTGTGGACGGGACGCGACGGGCTCCCCAGCAGGCTGGTCACCTCGTGGGCGGAGCCGCCGCTCAGCATGGGGGTCACCCGCGTCAGCGACGTGCGGTTCGCCTCGTGGGGGACCCGGGTTAACCTCGTCGCGCCGCAGGAGGAGGAGACCGCCACCGAGTAGCGCGGGAGGGGCGGACCCGCTCCGGGGGCGCCGAGACCGGCCGGCCCGGAGCGCCCCGGCCGGCCCGGATCCCTCCGTCCCGGCCGGGGCGCCCGCCCCTTTGGACGCCGGTGTCAGGTGCCGGCGTTCGAGGTGCCGGCCAGCGTCGCCGCGGCGAGGTCGTTCGCCAGGATCGCGGTCTCCACCGCCGCCACCGACGAGCTGGAGCTCACTCCCGGCAGCGTCGCGGTGTTCACGGCGTACAGCGTGAACTCGTACTTGTGGGTGGACCCGCCGGGGCACGGCCCGAAGTACTGCAGGGCCTTGTTCCCGCTGCTCATCGCCTTCTGCTTGGCGCCCGGGACCTGCGGCACGTTGAAGCCGAGGCCGAGCCCCTCCGGCAGTGACAGCCTGCCGGCGGGAATGTCCCAGATCGCCCAGTGCTTGCCGCCGTTGGCGGTGTCGACGAAGGTGATCGCGTAGCTCTGCGTGCCCGGCGGCGCCGTGGTCCAGGCCAGCGGGGGCGAGATGTCGTTGCCGGCCACCCCGTCCCCCTGGCAGGTGTACTTGGCGGGGATGGTGCCGCCGGCGGCGAACGCGCTGCTGGTCAGCGCGGACGGCGCCGCGGCGAACTTCAGCCGCACGATGGTGTTGTCGAGGACCGTCGGCGTGCCGCCGTTCTTGTCGTTGTTGGTCGAGGTGAGCCAGAGCCCCCCGTCGGGGGTCTTGACGACGGTGCGCAGGCGGCCCCACCGGCCGTTGAAGAACGCCCGGGGCGTGTCGGTGGTGTTACCGGTGATCTTCATGACCCAGAGCCGCTGGCCCCGGACGGCCGCCATGTAGATCCAGTCGTTGACGATCTCCAGACCGCTCGGCGACGCGGCGGCCACGTCCCACTGCCGGACCGGGTCGACGTAGGCCGGGTTGCCGCATCCGCCCTCGCAGTTGGGCCAGCCGTAGTTCTTGCCGGGCTGGATCAGGTTGAGCTCGTCCAGGGTGGCGTCGCCGAACTCCGACGCCCACAGCCGTCCCCGGGAGTCCCAGGCCAGGCCCTGCGGGTTGCGATGGCCGAGGGTGTAGACCCGCGGCGCGCTCGGGAACGGGTTGCCGGGCGCGCCGGCGCCGGTCGGCGTCACCCGCAGGATCTTGCCGTTGAGCGAGTTGAGGTTCTGCGCCCGGTTGCCGTCCTGGGCGTCGCCGGTGGTGATGTAGAGCAAGCCGTCGGGGCCGAACTTGATCCGGCCGCCGTTGTGGAACTTGTTCTTGGCGATGCCCGTGACGAGTGGTTCGCGGGCGCCGATCCGCCCGTTCTCGTACTTGAAGCGCACCACGCGGTTGTCGGAGGCGGCCGTGTGGAAGGCGTAGACGTAGTGGTCGGTGGCGAAGGCCGGCGAGACCGCCAGGCCCAGGAGCCCGCCCTCGCCGCTGGTCGTCACCGCTTCGGTGATCTTGCCGACCACGGTCTTCTGCCCGTCCGGGGTGACGCGGGCGATCTCGAAGCGGTCCCGCTCGGCGACCAGCGCGCTGTTGTCGGGCAGGAAGGCGATGCCCCACGGCAGGTCGAGCTTGGCGACGTCCTTGTCGTGGACGGGGTCGCCGCCGGCCGCCGTACCGGTCGTCCTGACCGTCAGCGGCGCGCTGCGCGGCGAGACGTTGCCGTTGGCGTCGAACGCCTCGACCGCGAACGCGTAGGCCGTGTTGGGCGTCAGCCCGTCGGCGGTCGCGGTCAGGTCGGGCACGGTGGCGAACGCCGTGCCGTCGCGGTAGAGGTTGTAGCCGGTGACCCCGATGTTGTCGGTGGAGGCGTTCCAGGCCAGCGTGACCGTGCCGGCCCCGACGTTGGTCGCGCGCAGGCCGGCCGGCGTTCCGGGCGGCTGCGTGTCGTCGCTCGGCGGCGTGGTGACGTCGAGGTTGTTGCTGCCCTGGGAGGCGTTGCCCGCCGCGTCGTAGGCGAGCACGCTGAGCACGTATCTGGTGTTGGGCGTCAGGCCGGGCAGCGTGGTGCCGGTGACGTTGCCGCCCACGGTCATGAGCACGTTGCCGCCGTTGTAGATCTTGTACTGTGACACGCCCACGTTGTCGGTGGACGCCGTCCAGGCCAGGTCGACCGAGGTCGGCCTGATCTCGCCGACGGCGCGCAGGTCCGCCGGCGCGGTCGGCGGCTCGGCGTCGGCCGGCGCCGTCGCGCTCAGCCGGTCGAGGTTGGGGCCCCCGCCCGCGGTGGTGGCGGTGACCCGGACCTTGTTGGCACCGGCGACGAGGCCCGCGGTGACGGACTTCTCCACCCAGGTGGTCCACGCGCCCGTGCCGGGGAAGGACAGCCCGGCCGAGACCGGCACGCCGTTGACGGCGACGTCCATCGGACGGTCGGCGGTGGTGCCGTTGGCGAAGCGGAACGCCAGGCGGTAGTTGCCGGCGGTCGCCGCGTCGACGGTGAACTCGACGTAGGAGCCGGCGACGTTGTCGTAGTTGACGAACCCGGTCCCGGTGAACCCTGCGTGGTTGGACTCCACGGCGCCCTGGGAGACGGTGGCGTTCTCCGCCTGGTGGTCGTTGCCGGCCGCGGTCACCTCGACGTCGACGAAGTCGAGGTTGGGGGTGCCGCCCGCGGTCGTGGAGGTGATCCGGACGGTGTTGGCGCCGGCGTTCACCGGTACGGTCAGGGTGGAGGTCGCCCAGGTGTCCCAGCCGCCGGTGCCGTTGAACGCGCGGCCAGCCGAGACGACGGCGCCGTTGACGGCGACGTCGGCGGGGCGGTCGGCGGTGGTGCCGTTGGCGTACCGGATGGCGATGGCGGCGGACCCGGCGCCGGCCGCGTCGACGGTGAACTCGACGTAGGAGCCGACGACGTTGTCGGTGTTGACGAACCCGGTCCCGGAGTATCCGGCGTGGTTGGACTCCACGGCGCCCTGGGAGACGGTGGCGTTCTCCGCTTCGTACCGGGTCGGCGCGGCGGTGGCGGGGAGGGTGGCCAGCGGGCTGAGCAGCAGTCCGGCCACGAGCGCGCCGACCAGCGAGCGCGCTCGGATAGGAGATCTCATCGATCCTCCTGCTGTGGTTCTGAGGGGGGTGAGACGGCACAACTAGTTAGGAAGCCTTCCTAACTATGCATGGAGGGGATCATCTCCTCCGCCCCCTGTCAATGGAGTGACGAGGGACGGTTGGCCCCCGGGCGTCCCGGCGGCACCGGCGCGGGACCTCGGCCGCCGACGGGGAACCGCCGAGAGATCGCCCGCAGGCCCCCGCGCCGCGCCGCACCCGCCCGGCACGGCCCGCCGTACGGCTCACGCACGCGCAATCCACGGGCGCGACTTGTTGGCCCACGCCATATCCGGGGCCGCGGCGGTTGGCTA
The DNA here is from genome assembly GCF_055586905.1 of Streptosporangium sp. NPDC048886. NCBI lineage: Bacteria > Bacillati > Actinomycetota > Actinomycetes > Streptosporangiales > Streptosporangiaceae > Streptosporangium > Streptosporangium sp. NPDC048886. Next base: position 147,281 of record NZ_JBVJHH010000015.1, on the reverse strand, counting down.
GCTTGGCGGATCCTGGCCCCGGAGAGGGAGATCCGATGAGACGGTGGGTTGCCGCGTTGGCGACGGTGCTGGCCGCTTCGGCGCTGTCGACGGGGGTGGCGCGGGCGCAGGCGCCGCCCTCCCCGGTGCAGAAGCTGAAGCAGCAGTTCGGCGAGCACGTTGGGCTGCGGATCTCCGACCTCGGCCGGGTCTACAAGGACGGCAAGCCGGCCGTCACCATCTGGCGCAAGGGCAGGGTGGAGTTCGACGCGGCCGGGGTGTACGGCACGGACACCGTGGGGCGGACGGAGCTGGGGAAGGGGGTCGTCAGGGAGCTGGAGGCCCAGATCGGACGGCGGCTCGGCTCGACCCGGGTGATCTGCTTCCCGGACGAGGCGTACCTGTCAGGCCCCGGCTACGAGACGTGGCTGCCGGAGGGCAAGACCTGGCTCGGCCTGATCGGCCCGGCCAACATCAAGCAGACGGCGGCGCTGCCGCAGATCGTGAACATCTTCGAGCCCGCCACCCTGGGCACCCTGCTGTCGCACGCCGCGGTGAACAGGCGCGTCCCGTCCGGGACGTTCCTTCAGGGGGCCGTCACGCTGCGCACGCTCTACAGGGTCTCCCCCAGCTTCCGCGACCGGCTCCCCGGGCCGCCCGGCGCCCGGAGCGGCCGGATCCCGATCGGCTTCCGGCTCTGGCTCGACCGGTCCGGCCTGGCCCGCCGCCTGACCACCACCTGGAAGCAGCCCCTCCCCGGCCGGCCCCGCCAGCACACCACCACGGTCGCCGACACCCGCTACACCGGCTGGGGCTCACCCGTCACGCTCACCCCGCCGCCCCCGGAGGACACCGCCGACGCCGGACGCGTCGGCGCCGACTTCCCGGAACCCGCGGTGCTGCCGATCGGGTAGGGCACGCGACACCGGCGGTCGGACAGGGTGCGCAGTACTGCCGGTCGGACAGGGCGCGCGGCACCGCCGGTCTTCCCGCGGGCGACCGCCCTCCCCTCGGCGATCCCGGAGGCGGCGGAGGTCTGCACAGAACATTCACAGGTATTTCAAGGCATTTATCCGTATATGAGATGCTGTTGCGATCTTGATCCGCCAGAATGCCCCCATCCCTCCCACACGGGGTGGAGGGATCATTCAGGAGGAATTTTCCTTGAAGCGATACATCGCCGGTCTGGCATGCGCTGCGACGGCCGTGCTGAGCGCCCCCGCGCTCGCCTCGACCGCACACGCCCAGGCCGCCGATCCGATCACCGCGCTGAAGAGCCAGTTCGGCGGCGGTCGCGGGGTGAGCTTCGTCGACACGACGAAATCCCAGGGCCCGGAGGGGAACGTGGTGTTCGTCAAGCGCACCGGCGAGTTCCAGTTCGGCGCCTCCGGCATCATCGCGTCCGACCAGACCGCCCAGCTCCGGATCAAGCAGCAGGAGCTCGAAGCACTCCTCGCGGCGGCGGAGGACACGGAGGACACCGAGGACGCGAAGAACGAGACGCTCTCCAAGGTCATCACCGGGATGGCCAAGCCCGAGCGGGTCGTCCGCGTCAAGGACACCTCCTACGTCTCCGGCGGCGTCATGGGCGAGTTCCTGCCCGCCGACAAGACCTGGGTCCGCAACCCGCCCGCCCCGCTCGGCCTCGTCGGCTCGATGAGCCAGTACGTCAACCCCGCCGAGCCGGCGACGCTCAAGGCCCTGCTGGCGCACGCCACCAAGCGCGCCGGGGTCTACAGCGGGAAGATCACCCTCGCCGAGCTGCAGAAGGTGTCACCGTGGTTCCGGGCCTCGTCGCCCTTCCTCCCCGAGGACAGGGCCAAGTCCGCGGTGAGCTGGAAGCTGTACGTCGGCGCCGACCGGCTCCCCCAGCGGCTGGTGACGACCTACTCGGAGGGTAAGGACTCGTCCACGACGGTCGACACCCGCTACACCGGCTGGGGTTCCAAGGTCACGATCGAGGCCCCGGCCGCCGACCAGGTCGCCGAGATGAAGGAGCTGGAGAAGGGCGTGAATGCCGTCGCCACGATCCCGCTGATCAAGAACTGATCACCTCGCGTCGGTCGCCCTGCACTGATCACCGAACAGCCGATCGCTGTTCGGTGATCGGCTGTCCGGTGATCACTGAGCAGTGATCGGTGCACGCTGATCACATCCCCGCGCCCGGCAGGCCCCGCCTGCCGGGCGCGGTCGATTGATCAGATTTTCACCCTCCATGTCACGTATTGAGCAAGAATCTCGATGATCGCTCCGCGAGGATGCGAGGACCCATACAGGAGGACCCCCTAAATGAGGCGAATGATCGCCACCCTGACCGGCGCCACCGCGGCGGCGCTGATCGCGCCCGCGCTCGTGGCCGCCCCCGCCAACGCCCAGGCCGCCCCGGCCGCCCCGGCGAACGCCCAGACCGCGCAGACGGACCCGGTCTCCGCGCTGAAGAGCCAGTTCAGGACCCACCGCGGCGTGAAGCTCGCCGAGAACTCGAAGATCATCGGCGAGGGCAAGAACAACCGGGCGATCTTCAGCCGGCGCAACGGCGTGCTGGAGTTCGGCAAGCAGGGCGTGGTGGCCTCGGACCTGACCGAGAAGTTCACCCTGCCCGGGGCCGAGAAGGAGCTGAAGAACCTGTTCGGCCCCTCCCGCACCGTCATGGTGAAGGGCGTCTCCTACATCTCCGGCGGCTTCTACGGCGACGCCCTGCCCGAGGGCAAGGAGTGGCTGCGCGTCAGGGGCGGCGCGGTGGTGGCGGGCAACCCCGCCCAGCAGATCGTCAACCCCCTCGAACCCGCCACCCTGAAGGCCGCGCTGGCCCACACGACGGCCAAGCGTCCCGGCGGCACCTGGGACGGCACCCGGACCGTCGTCCACTCGGGCACGATCACCCTGGGCGAGCTCTACAAGGTCTCTCCCACGGTCCGCGCGCTGCTGGGCGCCAAGCCCTCGGCCAAGTCCGCCACGCTGCCGGTGAGCTGGAAGCTCTATCTCGGCCCCGACCAGCTCGTGCGGCGGGCCGTCTCGTCCTGGACGCAGTCCCTGCGGGGCCTGACCAGCCTGGACATGACCTACCTCAACGACAGCCGCTACTCCGGCTGGGGCGTGAAGTCGGCCATCAAGGCTCCGTCCGCCGCCCAGGTCGCGGACTTCGACGAGCTCGACCTCGGCGCCGAGCAGAGCGAGGACCCCTTCACCCAGGTCTTCAAGGACTGATCCGTAAGGACTGGTCCACCGCGAGGATCGTCCCCCGGGACCGATCCATCCGGCCACGTGATCGGCGCCCTGAGCCGGTCCGGCCCGGGGTCGGTCCGGCTCAGGGGCGGTCCGGCTCCGGGTCGATCCGCTAGCGGCCCCGGTCCGGGGAAGGCCCGGTGAACCCACCGGGCCTTCCCCCGCAGCCACCCGGCACCCACCCCGGCCGCCCGGCGCGCTCGGCGCCGGTCAGAGCTTCTCCACCGGCGCGTAGGCCAGCAGGAGGGTCTTCTCACCTCCGCTGCCGAAGTCGATCTTGACTTTGGTCTTCTCCGCCACGCCGTCCACCGACACGACCGTGCCCAGGCCGAACTTGTCGTGGGTGACCCGGTCGCCCGGGGCCAGGTTGGGGACCGGCCGCCCGCCGGGCTTCTTGGCGGGGGCCGGGCGGGCGTCGCGGCGGGAGGCGCCCGAGGCCGCGCTCCAGGCGTTCTTGCCGGGGTCGCTGCGCCAGTCGACCAGCTCCGACGGGATCTCGGCGACGAAGCGGGAGGCCGGGTTGAACGCGGGCGCCCCCCAGGAGCTGCGGACGGCCGCCCTGGAGACGTAGAGGCGCTTCTCGGCCCGGGTGATGCCGACGTAGGCCAGGCGGCGCTCCTCCTCCAGCTCCTTCGGCTCGCCCAGCGAACGCATGTGCGGGAAGACGCCGTCTTCCATGCCGGTGAGGAAGACCACCGGGAACTCCAGGCCCTTGGCAGTGTGCAGGGTCATCAGCGTGACCACGCCCTGGCCGCCGTCACCGGCCGGGATCTGGTCGGCGTCGGCCACCAGGGAGACCTGCTCCAGGAACTCCACGAGCGTGCCCTCGGGGTTGGCCTCCTCGAACTCCGAGGCCACCGAGACCATCTCGTCCAGGTTCTCCAGGCGGCTCTCGTCCTGCGGGTCGCCCGAGGCCGCGAGCTCCGCGCGGTAACCGGTGCTCTCCAGCACCTCCTGGGCCAGCTCCGACGGCGGCATGTCGGCGGCCTTGACCCTCAGCTCCTCCAGCAGCGCGACGAACTCCTTGATGGCGTTGAGCGACCGGGTGGCCATGCCGGGTGCCTCGTCCGCCCGGCGGAGCCCCTCCCAGAAGGAGATCCGCTCGCGCGCCGCGAACGCCTCCACCATCGCCTCGGCCCGGTCGCCGATGCCGCGCTTGGGCACGTTGAGGATGCGGCGCAGCGACACCACGTCGCCGGGGTTGGCCAGCACCCGCAGGTAGGCCAGCAGGTCACGGACCTCCTTGCGCTCGTAGAAGCGCACCCCGCCGACCACCTTGTAGGGCAGGCCGGTCCGGATGAAGATCTCTTCGAACACCCGGGAGGCGGCGTTGGTCCGGTAGAACACCGCCACCTGGCCGGGCACGACGCCCTCGTCGTCGGTGAGCTTGTCGACCTCCTGCGCGACGAACATGGCCTCGTCGTGCTCGTTGTCCGCGACGTATCCGACGATCTTCGGCCCGGTGCCCTGGTCGGACCAGAGGTTCTTCGGCTTGCGGCTCTCGTTGCGCGAGATCACCGCGTTGGCCGCGCTCAGGATCGTCTGGGTGGAGCGGTAGTTCTGCTCCAGCAGGATCGTCCTGGCGTTGGGATAGTCGCGCTCGAACTCCAGGATGTTGCGGATCGTCGCACCCCGGAAGGCGTAGATCGACTGGTCGGCGTCACCGACCACGCACAGCTCGGCGGGGGCGACCGTGCCCTCCCGGATCAGGTCGCCGTCGGCGGTGCGCAGCTCGGGGGCGCCGACGAGCTCGCGGATCAGGGTGTATTGCGCGTGGTTGGTGTCCTGGTATTCGTCGACCATGACGTGGCGCCAGCGGCGCCGGTAGTGCTCGGCCACGTCGGGGAAGATCTGGAACAGGGTGACCGTCAGCATGATGAGGTCGTCGAAGTCCATCGCGCCGGCCTCGGTCAGCTTCCGCTGGTAGTTGCGGTATGCCTCGGCGAGCGTGCGCTCCAGGTGGGTGGACGCCTGGTCGGCGGCCGTCTCGTAGTCGATCAGCTCGTTCTTGAAGTTGCTGACCTGCGCGGAGAAGGAGCGCGGCGGGTAGCGTTTGGGGTCGAGGTCCATCTCCCGGCAGACCATGGCCATCAGCCGCTGGGAGTCGGCCTGGTCGTAGATGGAGAAGCTGGAGGGGAAGCCCAGCCGCTTGGCCTCGCGGCGCAGGATCCGCACGCACGCGCTGTGGAAGGTCATCACCCACATCGCCGCCGACCGCGGACCGATGAGGTTGTCGACCCGGTCCTTCATCTCCCGCGCGGCCTTGTTGGTGAAGGTGATCGCCAGGATCTCCTGCGGCTGCGCGCCCCGCTCGGCCAGCAGGTAGGCGATGCGGTGGGTGAGCACCCGCGTCTTGCCCGAACCGGCGCCCGCGACGATGAGCAGCGGACTGCCGTGGTGGACGACGGCCTCACGCTGCTGGGGGTTGAGCCCGTCGAGCAACGGGTGGGTCAGGGAAGCGGCTGGGATCGACACGCTCCTAGGTTATGGCGGTCCACCGACAACCGGGTCCAGCACCGGAGAGGAATGCCGACTGACTTGTCACCGGTTGTGAGAGATGATCGATATGCGGAAGAACAGAGGGGCCTCTCATGTTGTCTGAGAACGAGATCAACCGGGTGCTCGTGGTGACCGCCCATCCGGACGACGTCGACTTCGCCGCGGCAGGCACGATCGCGCGGTTCACCGACCGTGGCGTCGAGGTGACCTACTGTGTCGTCACCGACGGGGACGCGGGCGGTTTCGACCGCGAGCTGGACAACGGGGGCATGGCGGAGCTCCGCCGCACCGAGCAGACCAACGCGGCGAAGATCGTCGGGGTGACCGACGTGCGATTCCTCGGCCACCGCGACGGGACCGTGGTCCAGAGCCTCGACCTGCGGCGCGACATCACCCGCGTCATCCGCCAGGTCAGGCCCGACCTGGTGGTCACCCACACTCCGGAGCGCAACTACAGGTTCGTCGCCCCCAGCCACCCCGACCACCGCGCGGTCGGCGGCTCCGCGCTCGACGCCGTCTACCCCGACGCGCGCAACCCCTACACCTTCCCGGAGCTCCTGCTCCAGGAGGGCCTGGAGGCGTGGACGGTCCGGGAGGTCTGGCTCAACGGCGGCCAGACCCCCGACCACCACATCGACATCACCGACACCTTCGAACGCAAGCTCGCCGCGCTGCGCGCCCATGTGAGCCAGACCAGCCACATGGAGGGGTTCGAAGACTTCCTCCGGACCCGCTTCTCCCAGGTCGCGACCGAGGCGGGCTTCGGCGAGGGCCGTTACGCCGAGGCCTTCCAGCGGGTCCCCACCGCCTGAGCGGGCCGGGACGGAGAACGCCCCGCCGGAAGGCATCTCACACCCGTGAACACCGTCGACCTCTCGCCGGCCACCGCCGTCGTCGTCGCCCTCCTGGCCGCCGGGGGCGCCGCCGCCGCGCTGCTCGGCCGCCTCGGCCACGCCCGCGCCGTCATCACCGCGTGCCTGCGGGCGGCCGTCCAGCTCGGCGCGGTGGCGCTGATCATCGTCTGGGCCGTGGAGCGGCCGCTCGCGGTGGCGGCCTTCATCCTGGTCATGTACGGCGTGGCGAGCCTGACCGCGGGCCGCAGGATCACCTCGGGCCGGGCGGTCCGGTGGGCCGCCCTGCCGGTCGCGGCGGGGACGCTGCCGGTGCTCGCGCTGCTCGTCGGCACCGGGACCGTCCCGCTGAAGGGCATCACGCTGATCCCGGTGGCGGGCATCCTGCTCGGCGGCTGCCTGACGGCCACGGCGCTCGCGGGACGGCGGGCGGTGGAGGAGCTCATCCAGCGGCGCGGCGAGGTCGAGGCGGCGCTCGCGCTGGGCTTCTCCGAGCGGGACGCGGCGCTGGAGATCTGCCGCCCGGCGGCCGCCCAGGCGCTGGTGCCCGCGCTGGACCAGACATCGACCGTGGGGCTGGTCACGCTCCCCGGAGCCTTCGTGGGCATGCTGCTCGGCGGGGCGAGCCCCGTCCAGGCCGGGATCGTCCAGCTCGTCGTGCTGGTCGCGCTGCTGGCCTCCGAGGCGGTGGCCGTACTCGTCACGATCGAGCTCGCCGCCCGCGGCCGGTTCCCGGCCCGGCGCTGAAACAGCCCGGCGGTGAGACAGCCGATCTCCCTGCCCGACGGGGAAACAGCCCGGCGGTGAGACAGCCGACGTCCCGCCCGGCGGCTCGGACGGCTGAACCCCGCCGGCCCTTCACGCCACCGGATCTCCCGGCGCGGCGGCGGGGCGTCCCCCCGCGGTGTTGTCCCCGGCGCTCCGCGCGGCGCCGGGCTCCGCCGGGGCGAGGCGGGCGGACAGGTAGCCCAGCGAGTTGGTCGCGATGTGGAGCAGTGACGGCGCGGCCAGGCCGCCCCTGCGGCGGAGCTCGCAGAAGAGCACCCCGGCGAGCCCTGTCGCGGCCACCGACCCGGCCACCGCCCGCGACGTCTGCCACGGCGACGCCTTCGCCGGCGGTCCCGGCGCGGCCCCGCCGGCGCCGTCCGCCCGCCGCCCGCCGCCGGGCGCCTCCCCTGACGCCAGGCCGCTCAGCGCGGGATTGGCGGTCACCATGTCGATCGCGGGGAGCACGTGCCAGAGGCCGAACAGGACCGACGAGACGGCGACGGCCGTACGGGGGCCGTGGGAGCGGGCCAGGAGGGCGTGGAGCACGCCCCGGAAGCCGACCTCCTCCAGCAGGACCGTGCCGACCGGCACCTGGAGCAGGGCCTCCTCCAGCACGCGGGCCCGCGAGAGCGACAGCGCCCGCTCGTCGCGGAAGAAGCGGCGGGTGGCCGGGACGGTGATCCCCACGCCGTAGACCCCGGCGACGGCCAGGGCGAGGGCGCCGCCGATCCGCAGGCCGCGCGAGCGCCGGTGGAACCCCAGCTCGGACCAGGACAGCCCGGAACGGCGGGCCAGGGTGAGCAGCGCGCAGGTGGCGGCGGCCGAGGTCAGCGGGGCGAGGCGCGGCGCGACGCGGTTGTTGAGCACGTTGGCCGCCACCAGGACGGTCACCGCGCCCGCGAGCGGGGCCCCCTGCCCCACGGTCACCGTCGCGGCCACCTGACCACGCCTCGGGTCCGCCGTCCGCCACACCCAACCGGACACGGCACCCTGCCCCGCAGCCGTCTGACCACGCCTCGGGACCGCCGTCACCGCCACGCCCAACCGGACACGGCACCCCGCCCCACGGCCACCGCCGCGCGCCGGGCTCCGCCGCCCGCTCCACCGTCACGGCCGCACCCGCCCGCGCGCGGCTCCGCGCTCCGCCTCCGGCGCTCCTCCTGGGATCCGCGCACCTTGATCCTCCTCAGCCTCGGCTCCGAGGCTATGCGAGGCGGGATCATCCCGCGGCGGGCTGTCGCCATCCGGACGGGAACCTCAGGCTGCGCCGCTCCTGGACGGTGAGGCCGCCCCAGATCCCCTCGGGCTCCCCCGCCCGTACGGCATAGGCCCGGCATTCGGCCAGAACCGGGCACTCCGCGCAGACCGCCTTCGCCCGCGCCTCCTGTTCGGCCGACTGCGCCAGCGGGAAGAACAGCTCGGGGTCACTCGCGCGGCAGGCCCCCCGGATGGCCCAGCCGATCTCGCGGACCGTCTTCCGCATGCCATCACCCCCTGATGGATCGACGGCCCTCAGACTAGGCGGATCCCAGTGGCGCGACATCAGCCTCCCGGCGGATTCGCGGGTCACCGTCGGGATGTATCTCAGCAGGCCGCGGTGCCCTCGTTGTAACCCTTGGCGAAGACCGCCTGGCGCTGCTCCGCCGTACCGTGGGCGTCGGGGCGCAGCCAGTCGTCGGTGGGGTCCCCCGCCGCGGCGAGGTTGAGCAGCAGCTCGTCCTCGTCGCCCGGCTCCGCCTGCAGCGACCCGCTCCTGACGAGCGTGCCCAGGGTGCCGCCCGCGTAGCAGTCGGCCTGCAGCTCCCGCTCCACGTTGAGCCTGAAGTCGCTGTCGAGCTGTGCCTGTACGGCGTGCCCGAGCTCGTGCGGGATGATCACGTAGACCGAGCCGTCCCCCATCTTGTCGTAGAGCTCGCGCATCCAGCTCTCGTCGTAGGCGATGAAGTGCCCGACCGGGCAGTAGAAGGCGTTGTTCGGCGCCGAAGGCTGCCCGCCGCAGTCGGGGCCGTTGTCCCCCCGGTAGGGGGTGAAGGCGGTGACCGGCCGGTAGGTCAGCCCGTCGGCGGAGAAGGTCTGCCGCCAGTATGCCTCGCCGAGCTCCTTGGCCAGCCGGACGTCGGACTCGAACGTCTGGCCCAGCGGGGCGGGCCTGGCGGCGTCGGTGCCCGGCCGGTCACTCCCGCAGGCCGCGGCCGTGGCCATCAGGAGCACGAGAAGACAGCGGAAGGCTTTCATACGCCTCATGTTTACCCGGCCGGCCCTCCTCGTGCGACGGGGCGCCCACGGCACGGGCGACGGCCTCCACCGGGTCAGGGGGACGGCCAGGTGTGCACGGGCTCGTTGGTGTGCATGTGCTCGATGTAGCGCAGGGTCATCCGGCGCAGCGCCTCGTGCCTGTCGAGATCTCCCAGCGCGTTCACCGTGTCGATCTGCCAGTTCGCCCCCGTCCTGCCGGTCACGCACCGTCGTTCGATGATGCCGAGCAGCCGGTCCCTGGGGCCGGGGTCGACCCCCCACAGGTCGAGGCCCTCGTAGGCGAGCGGCAGCAGGCGGCGCAGGATCAGCTCGGCGGCGGCCACCTCGCCCAGGCCCGGCCAGTAGAGGCGCGCCTCCAGCCCGTGCCGGGCGGCGGCGTGCAGGTTGTCCGCGGCGGCGGCGAAGGACATGCGCGTCCACACCGGCCGTTCGGCGTGGGGGAGCACGCGCATGAGACCGTAGTAGAACACGGCGTTGGCGGCGACGTCCGCGACCGACGGTCCGGCGGGCAGCACCCGGTTCTCCACCCGCAGGTGCGGGGTGTCGTCGACGACGGCGTAGACCGGCCGGTTCCATCGGTAGACGGTGCCGTTGTGCAGGGTCAGCTCGCCGAGCTCGGGGGTGACGCCACGGGCCAGTTCCTCGCGCGGGTCGGCGTCCTCGCACATGGGCAGGAGCGCGGGGAAGTAGCGCGCGTTCTCCTCGAACAGGTCGAAGACCGAGGTGATCCACCGCTCGCCGAACCAGACCCGCGGCCGCACGCCCTGGGCCTTCAGCTCCACCGGACGGGTGTCGGTGGCCTGCTCGAACAGCGGGATCCTGGTCTCCTGCCAGAGCCGCCGGCCGAACAGGAACGGTGAGTTGGCCGCCACCGCCACCTGGGGGCCGGCGATGACCTGGGCCGCGTTCCAGTGGGCGGCGAACGCCTGCGGGCTGACCTGGAGGTGGAGCTGGAGGCTCGTGCAGGCCGCCTCGGGGGTGATGCTGTCGGCGTAGGTCTCCAGGGCCTCCTCGCCGTGGATCGCCAGGTGCAGGTCCTCGCCCCTGGCCTGGAAGATCTGCTCGTTGAGCAGCTTGTAGCGCGGGTTGGCCGACAGGGTGCCCTCGTGCACGTCCTCCTCCCGGAGCGTGGGCAGGATGCCGGCCATCATCAGGTGCCCGCCGACCGTGCGCGCGCGTTCCTCCGCGTGGTTGAGCCGGTCCCGCACCACCTTCTCCAGCCGCACGGGACCGTCCCCCTCAAGGGACTCCGGCATGACGTTGATCTCCACGTTGAACTGGCCGAGCTCGGTCGCCCAGTCCGGTTCGGCGATCGCCGCCAGCACCTCGGCGTTCTTCATCGCGGGCTCGCCGCGGTCGTCCACCAGGTTGAGTTCGATCTCCAGCCCGGCTCTCGGCCGGTCGAACTCGAACCTGGACTCGCGCAGCAGCTGCGCGAAGACGTCAAGACATCGGCGGACCTTGTCCCGGTATCGCCGTCGGTCCTCCCGATTGAACACCATCGCAGGCACATCGCGACCCATACTTCGCAGAGTCGCACATAAGTTACAGATAGTACAGGTCAGACCAAGTTAGTACGGGTCAGACCAAGCGTCGCGCGGTCGCCCACCGGGAGAGCTCGTGGCGGTTGGAGAGCTGGAGCTTGCGCAGGACGGACGAGACGTGGGTCTCCACGGTCTTGACCGAGATGAACAGCTCCTTGGCGATCTCCTTGTAGGCGTAGCCGCGGGCGATCAGGCGCAGGACCTCGCGCTCGCGCTGGGTCAGCGAGTCGAGCTCGGGGTCGATCGGCGGAGCCTCGCTGGAGGCGAAGGCGTCCAGCACGAAGCCCGCCAGCCTCGGGGAGAACACCGCGTCGCCCTCGGCCACCCGGCGGATCGCGTCGGTGAGCTCGCGACCGCTGATGGTCTTGGTGACGTAGCCCCGGGCACCGCCGCGGATCACGCCGATGACGTCCTCGGCCGCGTCGGAGACCGACAGCGCGAGGAAGCGGACCGTGGAGCCGGAGCCCAGGACGCGGCGCAGGACCTCCTGACCGCCGCCGCCGGGCATGTGCACGTCGAGCAGGACCACGTCGGGCTGGAGCTCGGCGATCGTCCTGACCGCGGACTCGACGTCCTCGGCCTCCCCGATCACCTCGATGGAGTCGCCCAGTTCGGCGCGGACACCCGAGCGGAACAGCCGATGGTCGTCGACGATCAAGACCTTGACGGTGCTCATGAGTCCTCCCTCACCGGCCGCGTCCCCGCACCGCCGCTCTCCCCGGCCCGATTCTTCCTGGCTCGTTCGCTCACGTCTTCTCCAGCTTCATGGTCAACATCACTTCCGTGCCCTCGCCGGGTGCGGTCCGCACGCGGGCGCTGCCGCCGTGGCGCTCCATCCTGCCGATGATCGACTGGCGGATGCCCATCCGGTCCACGGGCACCTGCTCCATGTCGAACCCGACACCACGGTCCCGGACGAAGATGACGACCTCCTCCGGCTCCGCCTCGGCGTAGACGGAGATGACCGATGATTCAGAGTATTTCGCGGCGTTGACCATAGCTTGTCTGGCGGCCTGCATCATCGCCGACAATTCCGGAGTCAGCGGGTGGTCGCCGACGCAGACGACCTCGATCGGCACCCCGTGCGTGTCCTCCTCTTCGGCCGCGGCCCGGCGCACCGCCGCGGCCACCGACGCGTCGGCGTCCTGTTTCGGCTGGTAGAGCCAGTTGCGCAGCTCACGCTCCTGGGAGCGGGCCAGCCGCGTCACCTCGCGCGAGTCATGGGCGTTGCGCTGGATCAGCGTGAGCGTGTGCAGCACGGAGTCGTGCACGTGCGCGGCCATCTCGGCACGCTCCTCCTGGCGGATGCGCTCACGGCGCTCCCGCTGCAGCTCCTTCCACAGGCCGGCCAGCCAGGGGGCCGCGATGAGCGCGACGCCGCCCACGACCACCAGCGTGAAGACGATGCCGGAACGCGCCTTGCTCAGCTCGTTGTTGGCCACCAGGAAGCCGATCGCGCCGACGACGACGAGCCCCAGGCCGGCGAAGGTGCGCACCCGGTTCCGGCGCACCTGCCCGACCGTCGTGCTCATCCAGCGCCGTCGCCGGTCGGGGTCGGCCTGCTGCCACAGGATGAGCGAGCCGATCCCGCCGACCGCGATGGGCCAGGCGCCGATCCCGCCCTTCGAGGTGCCGGTGAGCCAGCCCAGGGCCATCAGCGCCAGCCCCACCGCGCCGTAGGCGGCGAGCTGGCTCCAGTCCCGGTCGGGCTCCCTGCCCTCGTACGGCTCACGCGGGGTGAACATCCACAGCGCCGCGTAGGCCACGGTGCCGATCCCGTCCAACACAGTGAGCAGCACGAACGCCAGCCGCAGCACGACCGGGTCGAGCCCGAGCTGGGCGGCGGCGCCCTGGGCCACGCCGGCGACCAGGCGCCCCTCCACCGGCCTCATCAGCCGGGGGGAGGCGGGCTCCTCGGAAGTCGCGGGCGCCGCGTCATGAATTGTCTGTCGCTCAGCCATATCGTCAGCATCGTCACACGTCGGGGCCCCTCACCGCATCCGGCGTTCCCCTGACACGACCCTGAGGAGGGGCCGCGCGCTCCGGGAGGACTCAGGGGTCTCCCGGATGCGGCCCCCACCGGAGAGGGGCCACGATGGGAACATGACCGACACCGGGAGCGCACAGGACCCGGCGAGCACCTTGTCCGACTCGCCCTCCGCATTCACCTTCGGCGAGGAGCGCGTGCTCCAGCGCAGCAACGAGGGCCGCATGCTCACCGGCGTATGCGCCGGCCTGGGCCGCTACGCCGGTGTCGACCCGGTGCTGTTCCGCGTCGGTTTCGCCGTGCTGATCCTCGGTTCGGGGATCGGCGTCATGCTCTACATCGCGGCGTTCCTGCTGATGCGGGAGACGAACGGCGGTCCGGGATACATGGAGCAGTGGACCCGGCGCACCTTCGACAGCGAGACCGTGCTGGCCCTGCTGACCGGCGTGTTCGCGCTGGGGTTGATCATCAACGTGTCCTCGGACGGCGTCAGCACCGGCACGGTCGTGGTCGGCACGCTGTTCGCCATCGCCATGCTCGTCGCCCACGCGCGCGGCGTCGACCTGCTCGCCGTGGCCCGCTCCCTGCCCGACCGGCTGCGCGGCCGCCGCGTTCCCCGGCCGCCCGCCGCGTTCGGCCCCGCGCAGCCGCCCATCGCGGAGCCCTATCCCACCGGGCGCCCGTGGGCCGGAGCGGCACCCACCGCCCCCCACGCGGCCCAGCCCCCGTCCGCGGGCCCGGCCCCGGAGACCGCCCGGCCGAGCGCGGGCACCTCGGCGGCCGGGGACGTCACGTTCTCCACGAGCGTCCCGTTCTCCACGGGGACGCCGTCCTCCGAGAGCGTCCCGTCCTCCGGGAGCGCCCCGCCAGCGGAGGACACCTCGCCCTCCGAAGGCGTCCCACTCCCCGAGCACACGCCGTCCTCCGGGAGCGCCCCGCCCTCCGAGAACGTGCCGCGGCATCCGAGCACGCCGCGGGCCGGGAACGCGCCGCCCCCGCCCTACCGCACCGCCGTGCCGTCGTTCGACTCCTCCGGCGAGCCGTTCTCGCCGTACGGCCCCTACCAGCCCCTGGACCCGCGCAGGCGGCAGCAGCCCTACGCCCCCTATGACCTCTCCGGGTACGGCGGGCCGGTCCGGACCGCGCCCCGGCCGAAGCGGCCCCGGTCGTTCATCGGAAGCGTCACCCTATGCCTGGCCATGGTCGTTGGAGGGATCATCATGGCGATCCAAGCCACTTCGGGGACGGTCAACATGACGATCGCCGGCGGCGCGGCGCTGGTCACCATCGGCGCCGGCCTCCTGGTCGCCGCGTGGTTCGGCCGGGGCGCGGCCCTGGTCGCGGCGGGCACGCTCATCTCCATCGCCCTGGTCGCGGGGGCCACGCTGACCGACATGCCGAAGAAGTTCGGCAGCTACCACTGGGAGCCGGTCCTGATGTCCGATGTGGCCAAGGAATACACGGTGGGCGTCGGCGAGGGCGCGCTCGACCTCAGCGAGCTGACCTTCCCACCGGGCTCGCGGACGGTCCTCGAGGCGTCCGTCTCGGTGGGCGAGATCAGCGTGATCCTGCCGCCGACGGCCCGGATCGAGGTCAACGGCTACACCAAGCTCGGCGACGTCAAGATCGACCACGAGCTGGAGGGCGGGGCCGACATCCAGCTCAGCAAGGTCCTGGAGCCGGAGGTGACCCCGGAGGGCGACGTCGCGACCATCGTCCTGAACGTCAGGGCGGGCATCGGAGACGTGGAGGTGCGCCGTGCGGCCTGAGGTCGAGCGGACCGGGCGCGGCGGGCGGCACCGCACGGACTGGATGGCCCTGCTCAGCGGCGTGCTGTTCATCGCGGTCGGGACCGTGTTCATCAGCCGGCCGGCCATCGATCCGCTGATCATGCTCCCGGTCGTGCTGGGCGGCCTGGGCTTCGCGGGCCTGGTCGCCATCCTCGCCCGGGCGTTCCGGCGCTAGTGCTCCGGTGCTCCGTTCCGCCGAGCAGGCGGGCGGAGCGGCGCCGGCCCTTCACCGTCCGAACTGCCCGGCACCGGCACCGCCCTCACCGTCGACGGTGGCGCCGCCCTGGCGTACGTCTCGGTCCCACTCACGCGCGGCGGAGCCGGCCGGGCAGCGGCCGGCTCCGCCTCACTCATGCGCCCTTACTCATGCGCCGCGGAGTCGGCCGTTACCCGGCCGCCGCGGAAGCGTCGCCGGCGAGGTGACGGGTGAAGAAGCGCTGGGAGCTGCCCAGCTCGAACGCGGGCACGGCCGTGTGGCCGCCGGGATTGGCGTGCAGCGTCTTCTCCCGCGTGGCGAAGGCGTCGAACAGCGCGAGAGCCGAATCGCGCGGCACCAGCTCGTCGTCCCACTGCAGCAGGAACTCGACCGGGACGGTGACCCGGGACGCCGCCTCGGCCAGGGTCTCATGGCCGGCGAGGCCGAAGACGGCGGCGGTGATCCGCGGTTCGGCGGCGGCGAGCGGGACGCCGATCGCGCTGCCCATCGAAACGCCCCAGAACCCCACCGGCCCGTCCGCGCCGACGCAGTCGAGTCCCTGCAGCGCGTCCAGCGTGGCCTGCCATTCGGGGACCGCCCGTACCGCTCGTGCGGCGTTTTCGCGTGCGATGTGCCGGCCGACGGGCCGGCCCGCCGCCATCCGCTCCCTGAGGACCGCCACGGACCGCGTGTCCTGCTCCGACCGGGGCCGGTCACCGTGCCCGGGCGCGTCGATGGCCGCCACCGCGAAGCCGCACGCCTTCACATAGTGGTGGGCACGGGCCAGCAGACCGGGGGCCTTCTTGTGCTGGCCACCGCCGTGGGCCAGCAGGACCAGGGGACGGCGGCCGGTGGCGCCGTCAGGTGACCAGAGGACGCCGGGGACGTCGCCGAGGGTGAACAGTCGTTCCGAGATGCCGTCGGAGATCGTCTGCGAGGTGAAACGCACAGGTTCTGCCTTTCGAAATGCCTGCGGGCATTCCCTCGGCCACCTGTGTCAGCTTGACCGCACGGCGGACTGAGGGAGCACCCTGCCTGATACAGCGGGAATGGGTCTCACCTCCCAAGTCCGGTCGCCTCCACGGCGACGGGTCGATGACGTGCACCGCGACGGTATCAGATCTCCGCCACGTCCAGGACGCCCGTCCCCGGCGACCGCGGATCATGATCCGCCGGCGCCGTCTCGGCTCATCGCGTCAGCGGTTCTCCGGCGTGGTCCACGGAACAGGACCCATGCCGACCTCACGGCTTCAAGGTCCCTCAAGCGTTAGGCTTGAAGGATGTTGGCCCTGGAGTTCGTCAGCACGGTCCGCGCGACGCGGAGCGGTCCTCTGGACACGCTCTCGGACGTCGCGGGCATGACCGACTGGGGCCGGGCGCACGCCGCCGAGCTGGGGCTCGCCACCGACTTCACCGCCACGGAGGACCTGTGGCGTGAGGTGATCGAGCTGCGGCAGGCCGTCCGGGCCCTGTTCGCCAGGGCCGTCGCGCCAGGCCCGGTGAGCAGCGCCGACGCCGACCGGCTGCCGGGGGCCGCCGCCTCGCTCGACCTGGTCAACGCCGCGGCGCTCGCCGTGCCGCGGGCCCCGAGGCTGGAGTGGCCGGACGGGGGCGAGCCGGTGGCCACGGACGTCCCCGCGGGCCGGGCCGGCGAGTCGGCGCGCATCCGCGCGGCCCTCGCGGCCTCGGCGATAGCGCTGCTGGCCGGGCCGGAGCGCGGGCAGCTGCACGCCTGCCCGGCCCCGCGCTGCGTGCTCTATTTCGTCAAGGAGCACCCGCGCCAGGAGTGGTGCTCGGTCGGGTGCGGCAACCGGGCCCGCGCCGCCCGCCACTACCACCAGCACAAGGGCCGGTGACCCGTAGGTCCGCCCGCCACTACCGCCGGCGCAAGGGCCGGTGACCCGTAGGTCCGCTCGCCGCTACCGCCGGCGCAAGGGCCGGTGACCCGCGGGTCCGCAGCCTGGCCGGTCCCACCCGCCGCGCTCCTCCCCTCTCGCCGCACCCTTCCCTTCCCCTTCCGCCTCTCCTTTCCGCCTCCCCTCCCCCTTCCGCCCACGCGGGCGTCCACACGGTCCCGCCGCGTGGACGCCCCGCCCGGCGGCTCCGGGTGCCGCGCGGGCGGACGGCGGGAGCACCGCGACTCCAAGAAGGAGTGAGCTACATCACATATTTCTAACGGAGCTTTCTTGTAAATTCCGTTAGATTACTTTCAGGTACCTAACGGACGCATCCGTTAGAAACGTGATGGGAGATGGGATGACCTTCAAGACCGGCCATGTCGGCCTCAACGTCACCGACCTCGACAGGTCCAAGGACTTCTACCTGAAGGTCTTCGGCTTCCAGGTCTTCGGCGAGTCGGGCGAGGCGGACCGCCGCTACGCCTTCCTCGGCCTCGACGGCGACCTCCTGCTGACCCTCTGGCAACAGAGCGAGGGCCGCTCGGCCACCGGTCTGCCTGGGCTGCACCACCTGTCCTTCCAGGTGCCGGACATCGAGGCGGTCCACCGCGCCGAGACCGTGATCCGGGAGCTCGGGGCCACGCTCCACCACGACGGCGTGGTGCCGCACGGCGAGGGGGCGTCCTCGGGCGGGGTGTTCTTCGAGGACCCGGACGGGATCCGGCTGGAGATCTTCGCGCCCAGCGGCGCCGGCGCGCGGCCCGCCCCGACCGCCGGCGCTCCCACCTGCGGCTTCTTCTAAGACCATGAGACACGCGGGAGAGCTGGCGGTCCAGCGGCGGGCCGGGGTGCGCCCCGGGGCGTGGGGCTCGGCCTCGGCCAGGCCGGAGATCCCGGCGGTGGCCGCCGAATTCCTGCGGCGGCAGCGGATGCTGCTGATCGGGGCCGCGGACCGGGAAGGGCTGCTGTGGGCGAGCCCGCTTACAGGGGCGGCGGGGTTCGCCGAGGCGGTGGACGAGCGGACGGTCGTGGTCGAGGCGGTGCCCGGCGATCACGACCCGCTGGCGGGGCTGGCCGCCGGGGAGATCGGGATGCTCGCCATCGAGCCGCAGACCAGACGCAGGATGCGGATCAACGGCACCGTCCGGCGTGACGGCGGTCGGCTGATCGTCCACACCGAGCAGACCTATGCGAACTGCCCCAAATACATCCAGACGCGGGACATCTCGGATGGGCCCGCCGGACCTTCCGCGACCGTCTCAACCACGGAGGCGCTCACCGGCGGGCACCGGGCCTGGATCGAGAGCGCCGACACGTTCTTCGTCGCCACCCGGGCGGCGGGGCTCGGCGCCGACCTGTCCCACCGGGGCGGCAACCCGGGGTTCGTCCGGGTGGTCGGCGAGCGGCGGCTGGTCTGGCCCGACTACGTCGGCAACTCGATGTACATGACGCTCGGCAACCTGGAGCTGGACGACAGCTGCGGCCTGCTCTTCCTCGGCTGGGACAGCGGCGAGGCGCTGCACCTGACCGGGCGGGCACGCGTCGACTGGGACCCGCGGGACGTCCCGGGGGCGCAGCGACTGGTCGAGTTCGAGGTGGACCGGGCCGTCCACGTCCGGGGGGCGAGCCCGCTCCGCTGGAGATTCGACGGATACTCCCGTTTCAACCCGCCGCTGCACGCCGCCTCCCCGGAGGGGCCGGCGGGACACGCGACGGGATCCGACGGGGAAAGAGGGCCCCGATGAGAGTCGTCGTGGACCGGGCGCTGTGCCAGGTGCACGCGCAGTGCGTGTTCGCCGCGCCCGAGGTGTTCGAGCTGGATGACAACGACGAGCTGGTCCATGTCGCCGAACCGGGCGACGAGTTGATCGACGCGGTCGAGGAGGCCGCGCGGGCCTGCCCCGTGCAGGCGATATTCCTGGAGGAAGCATGAATTTCACCGAGGAGACGGCCAGGGCCAAGGTGCAGGCCGCCGAGGACGCGTGGAACACACGGGATCCCGAGCGGGTCTCGCTCGCCTACACGCCCGACTCGGTCTGGCGCAACCGGGAGGAGTCCGTCACCGGACGCGAGGAGATCAGGGAGTTCCTCACCCGCAAGTGGGCCCGGGAGCAGGACTACGCGCTCCGCAAGGAGCTGTGGACGTTCGGCGGCAACCGCATCGCCGTACGGTTCCAGTACGAGTGGCACGACGCGGACGGTCAGTGGTGGCGCAGTTACGGCAACGAGCTGTGGGAGTTCGCCGACGACGGGCTGATGCGGCGCCGCGAGGCGAGCATCAACGACGTCCGGATCGACGAGGCGGACCGCCGCATCCTCGGCGGCCGCACACCGAAGGAACTTCCGTTGACGTGATACCAGGGGGTTGACCGGGAACAACAGGGGCGTACGTTCACTTCTGTCGGCTCTCACTTCTCCTGCCCCGCGTGGGTGTTCTTGGAGGACGTATGCCTCGCATCACCGTCACCGTCGACGGAATCACCTACGAGGAGGAGGTCGAGCCGCGTCTTCTCCTCGTCCACCTACTGAGAGATCGGCTCGGCAGGACGGGGACACCCGTCGGCTGCGACACGAGCAACTGCGGAGCCTGCACGGTGCTGCTCGACGGCAGGAGCGCCAAGAGCTGCTCGGTGCTCGCCGTACAGGCCGACGGGAGCGACGTCGTCACGATCGAGGGCCTGGCCCAGGGGGGCGAGTGGCACCCCATGCAGAAGGCCTTCCACACCGAGCACGCCCTGCAGTGCGGATACTGCACCCCAGGCATGATCATGGCCGCGATCGACCTGCTCCGCGACGACCCGGACCCGTCGGAGGAGGCCGTCCGCAAGGGGCTGGAAGGCAACCTGTGCCGGTGCACCGGCTACTGCAACATCGTCCGGGCGGTACGGCGCGGCGCCCAGGAGATGTCGCAGGCCCGTCAGGAGCGGGAGGTCCCGGCGTCATGAGCGAGCAACTCGACGCCGGGCTGGTCGCCGAGCAGATCGCCGAGAGCGGCCGGCTCGGCGAGCCCTCCGGCGCGCGCGAGGTCGGCCGGGCCCGCAGGCGCAAGGAAGACGCCCGGCTGGTCACCGGCCGGACCACGTGGACCGACAACATCCAGCTCCCCGGCATGCTGTACATGGCGTTCCTGCGCAGCCCGATGGCGCACGCCCGGATCACCCGGGTGGACACCTCGGCCGCACGCGGCCGGCCGGGCGTGGTCGCGGTCTACAGCGGCCAGGATCTCGCCGACGAGCAGGGCAGCCTGCCGTGCGCGTGGCCGGTCACCGAGGACATCGTCATCCCCGACCACCCGCCGATGGCGGTGCGCGAGGTCCGCTACGCGGGCGAGGCGGTGGCCTGCGTGGTCGCCACCGACCGCTACAAGGCCGCCGACGCCCTGGAGGCCATCGAGGTCGACTACGAACCGCTGGCCGCGGTGACCGACATGACCGAGGCGCTCGCCGAGGACGCTCCCCTGGTCCACGAGTCCGGCAACCGGGCCTTCACCTGGAAGTTCGCCGGGGGTGACATCGACGCGGCGTTCCGGGACGCCCCCGTGGTGATCGAGCGCACCTACGTGCAGCAGCGGCTCATCCCGACCGCGATGGAGCCCCGCGCGGTCGTGGCCACCACCGACGGCGACGACTTCACCCTCTACTCCGCCACGCAGATCCCGCACGTGCTGCGCGTCATGCTCGCGCTGACGACCGGCATCCCCGAGCACAAGCTGCGCGTGGTCGCCCCCGATGTGGGCGGCGGCTTCGGCTCCAAGCTCCAGGTCACCGCCGAGGAGGTGCTCGCCCTGCTCGTCACCAGGCGGCTGGGCAAGCCGGTGAAGTGGACCGAGTCGCGCTCCGAGGGCAACCTGACCGTGCACCACGGCCGCGACCAGCTCCAGCGGATCTCCCTCGCGGCCGAGCGGGACGGGCGGCTGCGGGGCGTCCGGGTGGACCTCCTCGCCGACATGGGCGCCTACCTGATGCTGGTCACGCCCGGCGTCCCGCTGCTCGGCGCGTTCATGTACAACGGCATCTACAAAATGGACGCCTACGACTTCACCTGCACCGGCGTCTTCACCACCAAGATGCCGACCGACGCCTACCGGGGCGCCGGCCGTCCCGAGGCCACCTTCGCCATCGAGCGGGCCATGGACGAGCTCGCGCACGAGCTGGGCCTGGACCCCGTCGAGGTACGGCGGCGCAGCTGGATCACCCACCAGGAGTTCCCGTACGAGACGATCTGCGGGCTCACCTACGACTCCGGCAACTACGAGGCCGCGACGGACAAGGCGCTCGCGCTGTTCGGTTACGACAAGCTCCGGGCCGAGCAGACCGACCGGCGGGAGCGGCGGGACCCGGTGCAGCTCGGCATCGGGGTCTCGACCTACACCGAGATGTGCGGTCTGGCGCCCTCGCGCGTGCTGGGGAGCCTGAGCTACGGCGCCGGCGGGTGGGAGCACGCCACGGTCCGGATGCTGCCCACCGGCAAGGTCGAGGTGGTCACCGGGACCAGCCCGCACGGCCAGGGGCACGAGACGGCCTGGAGCCAGATCGCGGCCGACGCGCTGGGCGTGCCGTTCGGCGACGTCGCCGTGCTCCACGGCGACACGGCGATCTCCCACAAGGGCATGGACACCTACGGCTCGCGCTCACTGGTCGTGGGCGGCGTCGCCGTCCTGGCGGCCTGCGAGAAGGTGAAGGACAAGGCCCGGCAGCTCGCCGCGCACATGCTTGAGGCCGCCGCCGACGACGTCGAGTTCGCCGACGGGTCGTTCACCGTGCGCGGGACATCTGAGGGGAAGACCATCCAGGAGCTCGCGCTGGCCGCCTTCGCCGCGCACGACCTGCCCGACGGCGTCGAGCCCGGGCTCGACGCCGAGGCGACCTTCGACCCGGACAACTTCTCCTTCCCGCACGGCACCCACCTGTGCGCGGTCGAGGTGGACACCGAGACCGGCGCGTGCGCGATCCGCTCCTACGTGGCCGTGGACGACGTGGGCTCCGTGGTGAACCCGCTGATCGTCGAGGGCCAGGTGCACGGCGGCATCGCGCAGGGCATCGGCCAGGCGCTGTTCGAGGAGGCGGTCCACGACTCCGAGGGCAACCTGCTCACCACGACCATGGCCGACTACCTGATCCCGTCGGCGGCCGACCTGCCCGACTTCACCACCGGCCGCACCGAGACCCCGGCGACCAGCAACCCGCTGGGCGTCAAGGGCGTCGGCGAGGCCGGGACGATCGCCTCGACCCCGGCCGTCGTCAACGCGGTCGTCGACGCGCTGCGCCCGTACGGCGTGCACGACGTGCGGATGCCGTGCACCCCGGAACGGATCTGGCGCCTGGTCTCCGAGGCGGGAGCGCCCGCGCCGGCGGCCACGTCCGGGACCGGGACCGGGACCGGAGAGCCGGCCGCGTCCGGAGCCGGGGAGACGACCGCGTCCGCTTCCACGCCCGAGGAGGGCGCCCGATGATCCCCGCTCCGTTCGACTACATCCGGCCCGCCACGCTGGAGGAGGCCTGCGGCGTGCTCGCCGAGGCCGACGCCTCCGGCGACGACGTCAAGGTGCTGGCCGGCGGCCAGTCCCTGCTGCCGCTGCTGCGCCTGCGGCTGGCCTACCCGGCCGCGCTGGTGGACCTGGGCCGGCTGCCCGAGCTGCACGGCGTCGAGGACCGGGGCGACCACGTGTTCGTCGGCGCGCTCACCACACACGACGAGGTGCTCCGCTCCGCCCTGGTCAGGGAGCAGATCCCGCTGGTCGCGCTGGCCACCGCCACGGTCGCCGACCCCGCCGTACGGCACCGCGGCACGTTCGGCGGATCGATGGCCCACGCCGACCCCGCCGGCGACCTGCCCGCCGTCGCCCTGGCGCTGGACTGCGTGTTCGTCGTCAGGTCGGGCGAGGGCGAGCGGGAGATCCCGGCGGCCGAGTTCTTCGTCGACTACCTGGAGTCCGCACTCGGGCCCGGCGAGGTGCTGGTCGGCGTCCGGGTGCCCAAACTCGGCCCCGGCTGGGGCTACCACTACGAGAAGTTCCACCGGACCGCGCAGGCGTGGGCGATCGTCGGCGTGGCGGCGGCCGTACGGCGTGCCGGCGAGACCATCGAGGAGGCGCGGATCGGGCTGACCAACATGGGTCCGACGCCGGTGCGGGCGCGGGCGGCGGAGGCGGCGCTGCGCGGCCTGGGCTCCCCGCCGGCCGGTGACGACGGGGCGCACGACCCGGTCAGGGACGCCTGCGGCCAGGCGGACTCCGGCACCTCGCCCCCGTCGGACCTGCACGCCGGACCCGACTACCGCCGCCACCTGGCCCGGGTGCTGACCCACCGGGCGGTCCGGGCCACGGCCGGCTGAACCGCGCCCCGCACCGGCCGGGAACTCGTTCCCGGCCGGTGCGGGGCAGGTCGGCGCCGGCGGTGAGTTCACCTCCCGCCGGTGCGGGCAGGCAGACTGGTAACAGCCGCGCGGTCGCCATGTCGCAGGAGCGGGGGCGGCCGGTCGACGGTGGCCGATCGACAAGGAGCGGATCGATGGCGATGCGGTTCGAGCACGAGTTCACGGTTCCGGTGCCGGTGGAGCAGGCATGGTCGGTGCTGCTCGACGTCGAGCGGGTCGCGCCCTGCCTGCCGGGCGCCACCCTCGACACGGTGGAGGGTGACTCCTTCACCGGCCGGATGAAGGTCAAAGTCGGCCCGATCACCGTGACCTACCAGGGTGAGGCCGCGTTCGAAGACGTGGACAAGGACGCCCACGCCCTGACCATCAAGGCCGCCGGCAAGGAGACGCGGGGCTCGGGCACGGCCGGCGCCACGGTCACCGCGCGGCTGCACGCCGCGGGCCCGGACACCCGGGTCGCCGTCGAGACCTCCTTCAACGTGACCGGCCGCCCGGCCCAGTTCGGCCGGGGGGTCATGGCCGAGATCGGCGGCAGGCTGATCGACAGGTTCGCGGCCAACCTCGCCGGGCTGCTCGGGGAGAGCCCGGCCGCCGAGCCGGCCGCGCCGCCGCTGGTCCCCGGGCAGGGCACGGCCGAGCAGGTCACCGAGGGCGTGGAGGGCACGGACACGGGCGCGGCGGGCACGGGCGCGGCGGGCCTGGCGGGCCTGGCGGAGCCCGCGGATCTCCCGGCGCCGGAGGACGCCGCGGGTCCGGCGGGCGGGGCGGCCCCGGCGGGCGAGGGCTCCGGCGAGCCCTCCAGGAGGGGCGAGCCGGTCCGTCACCTCACCGCGGTGCCCTCCTCCCCGGAGGGGGCCGCGGTGGAGAAGGCGCTCGGCCTCGACGCCCACCCGGCGGGCACCCACCGCGCCTCGCGCACCGCCGAGGAGGAGGCCCTCGACCTCATGGAGATCGCGGGCCTGCCCCTGCTCAAGCGCGCCGCCCCGCTGCTGGCCGCCCTGGCGGGGCTCGTCCTGGCCGGCTGGCTGGTCCGACGGATGCTGCGCCGCCGCTGAGCCGGCCCCGCACCACCGGCCGTGACGCGGTCGACGACGCGCTGGTCGTGACCGTCCTCGTCCGGTGGCGGGCCTGTCCGGGCCAGTGCCCGGTAGCGGCGGATCTCGGCCCGGCGGTGGCGGCCGATCAGGTCGGTGGCGGTGCCGTACAGCCAGGGTCGGACGCCGCCCCGGGAGGGGTCGAAGCGGTTACGCCGGGGGAAGGCGATGAGCACCGGTGGCGGGCCGGGGCCGTGCGGCGACCGCACGGCCCCGGACGCCGCCGGAGGCCCGGCGGGCGGCGGTGCTCAGCCGGCGAGGGTCCACTTCTGCTGGGGCTCGCCGTTGCACGCCCACAGCTGGACGACCGTGGCGGGCTTCTCGCGGGTGTTCAGGTCGGCGTCCAGGCACTTGTGCGGGCGGATGCGGCTGTGGATCGTGCCGTCGCCCGGCAGGTCCCACTTCTGCTGGGGCTGGCCGTTGCAGTCCCACCACAGCTGGACCCTCGTGGCGGGGTCTTCGAGGGTGTTCAGGTCAGCGTCCAGGCACTTGCCCGCGTCGACGCGGCTGCGGATCGTGCCGTCGCCCGGCATGAACCACTTCTGCTGGGGCTGGCCGTTGCAGTCCCACCACAGCTGGACCTTCGTGCCGGGACTGGCGAGGCTGTCCAGGTCCGCGTCCAGGCACTTGCCCGCGAGGAGCTCGTTCCGGATCGTCAGATCGCCGTTGGCCGCCTCCGCCGGCCGGGTGTCCGCCAGGGCGACGCCCGGGGCGAGGAAGGTCAGCGCCGAAACGGCGGCGGTGGCGACGGCGGTGGCGGTGATGCGTGGGAGGCGGTGGCGTGCTGTGTGATTCCGCATCTGGATCTCGTTCTCCTTGTCTCACTTGCGCTGGGCAGGCACGGGAGTGCCTGGCAGGGGAGACGTTCTCAGAGGCCGCTGTCGCGCCGGTCACCTTACGGTCACCCGGCACTCACAGCATGCCATCGAATGGTGACTCAAAGTCATTACAAGGTAACGTAAAGTCATGTGACGGACGCTCGGCGGGACAACCGCCTGTCAGGGACGGGTTTCGAGTTCGGAGTCCTGGGGCCGCTCAAGGTGCTGCGCGACGGCGCTCCCGTGGCGGTCGGAGCGGCCAAGCAGCGGGTGCTGCTGGCCTGCCTGCTGATCGAGGCCAACAGGGTCGTCCCCGTCGAGACGTTGACGGCCCGGCTGTGGGGGGAGGACCCGCCCGACGGGGCGCGGAACGCCCTGCAGAACTACGTGATGCGGCTACGCCGGGTGCTGGGCGGCCCCGGGGGCGGCGGTCCCGTGCGGACCTGCCCGCAGGGCTATCTGATCGGCGTGGCCGACGACGCGATCGATCTGCACCGCTTCGACGCCCTGGTACGCCACGCCAGGACGGCCGTCGCCGCAGGCGAGGCGGGGCAGGCGTCGGCGCTGCTGCGGGAGGCGCTGAGGCTGTGGCGCGGGCAGCCGCTGTCGGATGTGCCCTCGGAGCCGCTCCAGCGGGAGGTCGTGCCGGCACTGGCCGAGCGCCGGCTGGGCGCGATCGAGCTGCGGATCGAGGCGGACCTGGCGCTGGGGCGCCACCAGGACGTGCTCCCGGAGCTGCGGGAGCTGACCGGCGCGCACCCGCTGAAGGAGCGGTTCTGGGCGCAGCGGATGCTGGCGCTGTACCGGTCGGGGCGCCAGGGCGAGGCCCTGCAGTGCTATCGCACCGTCAGCGAGATCCTCGCCGAGGAGCTGGGCATCGATCCCGGCGCGGAGCTGCGGGAGCTGCACGGGCGGCTGCTGGGCGCCGATCCCGCGCTCGCCCGCCCGGTGCCGCGTGACGGCGGCACGCGGGCGGCCGGCAACCTGCCCGCCGAGCTGACGACGTTCGTCGGCCGTGAGCGGCAGCTCGTCCAGACCCAGCGGCTGCTGGAGAGCGCCCGGCTGGTCACCCTGACCGGCCTGGGCGGGGTGGGCAAGACGCGGCTGGCGCTGCGGGTGGCGGCGCGGGTCTCCCCCGCCTTCCTGGACGGGGTCTGGCTGGCCGACCTCGCCCCGCTGACCGAGCCCGGACTGCTCGACCGGGCGGTGGCCGAGGCCCTGGGGATCCGCGACCGGTCGACGCGCTCCGGCGTGGACGTCCTGGTCGAGCATCTGCGCGACAGGCAGATACTGCTGGTGCTGGACAACTGCGAGCACGTGGTGGACGCCGTCGCGGCGCTGACGGTCACGCTCCTGCGCGCGGCGCCCGGCCTGCGGGCGCTCGCCACCAGCAGGCAGCGGCTCGGCCTCCAGGGGGAGCACTGCCTGCCCGTTCCGCCCCTGCCCGTGCCGCCCCTGCCGGCACCGGCCCACGGGGGCGACGGGCCGCTGACCCGCTATGAGGCCGTACGGCTGCTGACGGACCGCGCCGCCGCCTCGGCTCCGGATTTCCAGATCACCGACCGCAACCGCGGCGCCGTCGCCCAGCTCTGCCGGCGGCTGGACGGCATCCCCCTGGCCATCGAGCTGGCGGCGGTACGGCTGAGCACGCTCTCGGTCGAGGAGATCCTCGACCGGCTCGACGACCGGTTCCGGCTGCTGACCGACAGCGGGGCCCGGAGCGCCCCCCGCTACCACCGCACCCTGCGCGGCGTGGTCGACTGGAGCCACGACCTGTGCACCGAGCACGAGCGGCGGCTGTGGGCGCGGGTGTCGGTGTTCTCCGGCGGGTTCGACCTGGCGGCGGCCGAGGCCGTGTGCTCCGGCGAGGGGCTCGCCCGCGAGGACGTCATGGACGTCCTCGCGGGCCTGGTGCACAAGTCGATCGTGACGGCGAGCTGTCCCGGCGACCGGACCCGATACCGCCTGCCGGAGACCATCCGCCAGTACGGACAGCAGCGGCTCGACGGCCTCGGCCAGGGCACGGCGCTGCGGCGGCGCCACCGCGACCACTATCGCGACCTGGTCGCCCGGGCCGCGGCGGACTGGTGCGGCCCCCGCGAGGCCGAGTGGATGGCCCGGCTCCGGCAGGAGCTGCCCAACCTGCGGGCCGCGCTGGATTTCTGCATCACGCAGCCGGGTCAGGCTCCGGCCGGAGTGGAGATCGCCGCGGGCCTCACCCGGACCCGGTGCTGGTTCTTCCTCGGCAGCCTCGGCGAGGGACGCCACTGGCTGGAGCGCACGCTCGCCCTGTCCCCGCGCCGGCCCGGCCCGCTGCGCGCCGGCGGGGCGGCGCTCATGACGTGGATCGCCCTCTGCCAGGGCGACCAGGAGGCCGCCGACGCCTTCCTGGCCGACTGCCGCGACGCGGCGCGGCAGCTCACCGGGCAGGACCCGGTGGCGGTCGCCGGGCAGGACCCGGTGGCAGTCGCCGGGCAGGACCCGGTGGCGGTCGCCGGGCAGGACGCCGTGACCACCGTGGGGCAGGATCCGGCGGTCGCCGGCGCGGTGGCGGCCGTCGAATACATCGAGGGCGCCCACGCGATGCTCGTCCGAGCCGACGCGCGGGCCATACCGCTGCTGGCGCGGGCGCGGGACCGCTTCCGGCAGGGCGGCGAGGTCGGCGACGCCCACATGGCCACGATGATGTGGGCCATGGCCGCGGCCTTCCTCGGCGACCGGGACATCGCGGTCGCCGCCGGCGACGCCTACCTTGCCGACGCCGAGGCGTCCCAGGGGGTCTGGGCCCACTCGTGGGCGCTGTGGTGTCTGGGCCTCACGGAGCTGAGACACGGCGAGCCCCGCCGGGCCGCCGCCCTGATCCGCGACTCCCTGCGCCGCCAGCGGGAGATCGACGACTCCTGGGGTCCCATATGGGGAGTCGAGACGCTGGCCTGGGCGGTCGCCGCCGCCGGGCAGCACGATCACGCCACCCGGCTGCTGGGGGCCGCACACCGGCTACGGCAGTCGACCGGCGTCGTGCTCGCCGGGCTGCGCCCCTTCCACGACGCCCACACGAGGGCGGTCCGCCTCATCCGCCGCACACTCGACGCTCGCGCCTACGCGACCGCCTTCGAGCACGGCGCCCACACCGAGGACGTCATCGGCCTGGCCCTGGAGGAGGACCCGGCCGGGGGGATCGCGGGGCCCGGTGGTGCGGGAGCCGTTAAAAACAGCTTCAGCAGTTCACAAGCAAGACAGGACACCCCTTAGTTACGGGAACACCACATAATGTGATCAATCCACCGGACTGCAGCGTGGTCGTCATCACCTACAACGACGCCGCACGGCTGCCCAGAGCCGTGCGGTCGGTGCTCGACCAGTCGCTGCGGAACGTCGAGGTGATCATCTCCGACGACGCGAGCACCGACGACACCGAACGGGTCGCGCGGGAGCTCCAGCGGGAGGACCCCCGGGTCCGCTACCTGCGCGCGGACGTCAACAGCGGCGGCTGCGGACGGCCCCGCAACAGCGGGGTGGCGGCGGCCCGCGCGCCGTACGTCATGTTCCTCGACAGCGACGACCGGCTGACCCGGCACGCCTGCAAGAGCATGGTGCTGGAGATCGAACGGACCGGCGCCGACTTCGTCACCGGACAGATCTCGCGGCTCTACGAGTGGAGCGGCAGGACGCAGAGCTACTACCCCGCCCTGTTCGCCAGGCGCAGGACCGTCGAGGGGATCGCGCAGGAGCCCGAGCTGTTCCTCGACTCCTTCAGCACCAACAAGCTCTACCCGGCCGAGCTGCTGCGGCGGCTGCCCTTCCGGGAGGACCTGTACTACGAGGACCACGTCTTCAGCACCGAGCTCTACTGCGCCGCGCGGCGCTTCGCCGTGGTCCCGTGGGTCGTCTACCTCTGGCACCGGGCCCAGGAGAAGGACGGGGCACGGCTGTCCATCTCGCTGCGCGTCAAGGAGATGGACAACGTCCGGCACCGGATCCGGGCGGCCCGGCTGAGCGACGACATCCTGCGCGGCCACGGCCTGGCCCACCTGGTGCCCGAGCGCCATCGCCGCTTCCTCCGCCAGGACCTGCGGGTCTACCTCAACCCGCTGCCCTCGCGCGACCTGGCCTGGGCCGAGGAGTTCGCCTCGCTCGTCCGGCCCTACCTGGCCGAGATCGACCCCGAGGTCTTCACGCGGATCGAGCCGGTCGCCCGGGTCTGCTGCGGGCTGATCCTCGACGGCCGGACCGACGAGCTCCTGGTGGCCGCCCGCTCGCTGAACGGGCCGCAGGCCGCGCCGCGCTCCGCCGTACGGCAGGGCGGCCGGACCTACTGGGGCACCGTCCCCGACGAGCGGATGGACATCACCTCGCTGCGGATGGCCGAGCTGCCCTACACCGCCTCCCGGCTCCGCCACGAGGCCACCTTCACCGGCGAGGGCACCCGGGTCACGCTGACGATCAGGACCTATGACCCGTTCGGGGTGCTCGCTGCCAACCCCGGCTGGAGCGCGTCCCTGCGCATGTGGGACCGGCAGGTGCCGCTGGCACCGCGTGAGCAGGACGACGGCAGCCACCTGAGCGAGGCGACCGTCGACCTCGCCACGTTCAGGCATGGCCCGCTGGGCTTCGGCGGCCACTACGACCCCCGGGTCGGGATCGTCCGCGCCGACGGCCGGGTGACCACCGACCGGCTGCTCGTCGACCCGGCCGCCGGGCCGTTCACCGCCACCGTCCCGGGCCACCGGGTCACGGTCAGGGCGGAGGGGCACGCCGCGGTCCTGCGGGTGCAGTGGCGGCGCAGGGGCCTGCTCCGGCCGGTGCCCCGGCTGGGGCGGTTCGCCCGAAGGGTGATCAGGCGGGTGGGGCGACCGGAGGTGAAGCTCCGCGTCTACAGGGGCCTGATCAGGATCGTGCCGCCGCGCCGGGACCTGGCGCTGTTCGAGTCCGACGTCGGCGCCGGATACACCGGCAATCCGCGCTATGTCTACGAGGAGCTCAGGCGGCGGCGGGCGCCCCTCGACATGGTCTGGTCCGTCGCCAGGAACAGGCGGAACTTCCCCGCCGACGCCAAGCTGGTGCGCCGCATGAGCTGGCGCCATCTGTGGACCATGGCCAGGGCCGGCTACTGGGTGGACAGCCACGGCATGCCGCTGGGCTACCCCAAACCACCCGGGACCCGCTACCTGCAGACCTGGCACGGCCAGGGCATCAAGTCGGTCGGCTTCAACTCGCCGGACCTGCGGGCCGACTTCCCCGGGCCGCGGGAGCAGTGGCGGGCGGCGGTGGCGCGCTGGGACGCGCTGGTGTCGCCGAGCGCCGAGTTCGAACGGGTCTTCCTGCCGTCCCACGGATACGAGGGGCCGGTCCTGCGCTACGGCTCACCCCGGTGCGACGTGCTCGTCCACGGCGACGACGAGGCCGTACGGCGGGTCAGGAAGCGCCTGGAGCTCCCGCCGGGGCGCAGGGTGCTGCTGTACGCGCCCACCTACCGGGACCGGGCCAGATCCTCCGGGCGGTCCGTCCGGGCCGACCTGGCCATGATGGCCGAGGCGCTCGCCGACGAATGGGTGGTGATCCTGCGCCCCCACCCGGTGGAGCGCTACCGGGTGCCGCAGGACCTGCGCCACTTCGTCTGCCCGGCCGGCTCCTATCCCGAGGTCAACGACCTGATGCTGGCCTCCGACGCGCTGCTGACCGACTACTCCTCCCTGATGTGCGACTACGCGATCACCGGCCGGCCGATGCTGTTCCTGATCGACGACTGGGACGAATACCGGCGCGTGGAGCGGGGTGTCTACCACGACCTGCCGTCGATCGCCCCCGGTCCCTGCCTGACCACCACGGAGGAGCTGATCGGCGCGCTGCGCGATCTCGACGAGGTGGCCGCGTCGTTCGCCGCCCGATACATCGCCTTCCGCCGGACGTGGTGCGCCGACGAGAAGGGCCACGCCTCGGCGAAGGTGGTGGACGCCTTCTTCGGCCCGGCCCCGGCCCCGGCCGGCGGACAGGTCCGGATCAACGGCCACGCCCGGGGCGACAGTCATACCCGGGGCGACGGCCGTACCCGGGATGACGGCCGCGGCCGGGACGGCGCGCGGCGGACGGTCCGACTGCCCCTGCCGGCGTGGTCGCCCATCCGGCTCACCCCGCCGTGGTGGTCGCGATGAGCCCGGAGCCGCGTGTCCGGACGGGTTCGGAGGCGCGCGTCCGGACGGGTTCGGTGGTGTTCGCCTGCATGGACGCCGACACGCTCGGCGGGATACAGCGGGTCACCCACACCGTGGCGCAGGGCCTGGCCGAGCGGGGACACGACGTGCACGTGGTCGGGCTGCACCGGGCCGAGAGCCCGTTCCGCTACGTGGAGCGGCCCGGATACCGGCACCACGTGATCCACCGCACGCCGATCGGCAAGGTCTCCCGGCTGGGCAGGCACCGCGAGCGCCGCGTGCTCGGGAGGCTGTTCCGGGAGCTGGGGGCCGGCTTCGCGGTGCTCGCCTCCCCGGGTGTGGTGACCCGGCTCGCGTCCCTGCTCCCGGAGCACCTGCTCCCGATCGGCCAGTACCACGGGTCCTACGAGCACGCGCGGGGATCCTGGCACCTCGGCTCGGTCCGGGGCCACTACGGCCGGCTGGAGAAGGCGGTGTTCCTCAGCGAGGACGACGCCTGGCTGTTCTCCGAGCACGCGCTGCTGCCCAACACCTGGGCCATCCCCAATCCGCTGCCCGCCTGGCCGGCGCGGACCGCCGAGCTGACCGGCCACCGGGTGCTCGGAGTCGGCAGGCTGGAGGGCGTCAAGCGGTTCGACCGGTTGATCTCGGCCTTCGCGGAGTCCTGCCGCGCCGTGGGCGGGGACTGGGAGCTGCATCTGATCGGCGAGGGCGAGGAGCTGGAACGCCTCCGGTCGCACGCGCGGGCGTGCGGGGTGGCCCGCCGGGTGGTGTTCCGCGGCGCGGTGCCCGCCGCCGAGATGGGCCGCGAGTATCTGGACGGATCGCTGCTCGGGCTCTCCAGCGAGCACGAGGGACTGCCGCTCGTGCTCGGCGAGGCCGCCTCCCACGGCGTGCCCTCGGTGGCCTTCGACGTGTCGGGCGGGGTGCGGACGCTGGTCGTCGACCGGGAGACCGGCCTGCTGGTGCCGCCGGCCGACGTGACGGCCCTCGCCGCGGCCCTGGCCGGGCTGATGTCCTCGGTGGAGGAGCGGCGGCGGCTGGGCACCGCCGCTCGCGCGCACGTCGAGGCGTTCCGGCTGGAACGGGTCCTGGACCGCTGGGAGGCCCTGTTCGCGCAGGTCGGCCGCTGACCGCCGGCCCGGCGGAAGCGTCCGTCCGGGCGGGCCGGCCACTGGCCGCCGACCTGCTGGGGGGCCCTGTTCGCGCAGGTCGGCCGCTGACCGCCGGCCCGGCGGAAACGTCCGTCCGGGCGGGTCAGCCGTTGACCTTGGCGGGTTCGGTGCGGGGCAGCGGCACCCCGGCCAGCACGAGCTGACCGGCGGTGAGCCGGGCGCCCAGCGGGTTCGGCTCGCGGAGCCGTATCAGCCGGTCGAAGGCCACCCGCTTGACCCGGGCCAGCTTGCGCTTGGCCGCGGTCCGCTCGTAGGCGACCATCCGCGAGGTCTCGGTCTTCGGCGCCCCGCTGAGCTCGTAGCCGTAGGTCTCCAGCCGGTCTCCGAGGACGCTCTCGCACAGCGAGATCTCCCAGGGATCCAGCCGCTCCCGCCAGGAGCCCGACCGCGAGGTGGTCACGTCCTCGTGCGTACGCGAATGCCAGGTCTTGCGCTCGGGGCAGGCGATGCCGGCCACCAGTTTCGGCTCGCACATGACCGGGGCGAACTCCTCGCCGAGGAACTCGCACAGCCGGCGCAGATGGGCCTCGGGGTCGGTCGTCAGGTCCTCGTAGCGCAGTTCGTGGTAGCTGCCCTCGGGGAGCTTGGGCGCGCCGTGCCGGGCGAAGTCGATCGCCTCGGCCCAGCCGGCGACCGCGCTGTAGACGCTCCCGTTGTACCAGGGCATCTCCTTCAGCGACGCCACGCAGTCCCGGCCGTCCCTGATCAGGTGGACGAACTGGGCGTCCGGGAAGAGCCGGAGCAGCACGTCGATGTGCTGGAAGTACGACGGCCGCTTGTCGCCCCAGCGCGGCTTGCCGTGCCGGGTCGCGTAGGAGCGCAGGACGATGCCCAGCGCCGAGCCGAGCGTCGGCGGCCCGTCGACGATCTGCCGGATGACCTCCTCGCCGTCCAGCCCCAGATCGTGGAAGCGCGACTGGCGGCGGTTGACCACCCACTCGGCCAGCTCGCGCCTGCGTGCCGGGTCGTTCAGATCGCCGAAGTGCAGCCGCCGCTGGTAGGCGGTGACCATGAACCGGGTCTCCGGAGGGATCGCGATGCGGGGGTGGGCGTGCGTCATGAGCTGCAGCATCGTCGTCCCCGAGCGGGGACAGCCCACGATGAAGATCGGCCGATCCGACTGCATTGTCAGACCTTCGCCAGCTCGCCGAGCTGCCGGGTGGTGAGCTGGGCGGCCACCGGACTCGGCTCGCGGAAGCGGTTCAGGCGGTCGCGGAACTCCTTGCGCCGGCGGGCCCAGCGCCGCTTGGTCGCCGCCCTCTCACACGCCTCGACGTGCTCCCGGCCCGCCTTGGGGGCCCCGCTCAGCTCGTAGCCGTTGGCGGTCAGCCGCTCGGCCAGCACGGTCTCGCAGACCGAGAGCTCCCAGGGCTCCAGCCTGGACTTCCACGAGCCGGTCCGGGCGGTGGTCACGTCTCCGTGGGTGTTGCTGTGCCAGACCTTGTGCTCGGGGATCGCCACCCGGGCCACATGCTGCGGCTCGCTCATCGCCGGGTCGTAGTCCTCGCCGAGGAAGTCGCACAGCTTGCTGAGCTCGGTCTCCGGGTAGGCCGTCAGGTCCTCGTAGCGCAGCTCGTAGTAGCTGTCGGCCGGGAGGTTCTTGGCGTGCCGCCGGCCGAAGTCGATCGCCTCGGCCCAGTTGGTCACCGCGTGGAAGATGTCCTTGGTGTACCAGGGCATCTCCTTCAGCGACGACACGCAGTCCCGGCCGTCCCTGATCAGGTGGACGAACTGGGCGTCCGGGAAGAGGCGCAGCAGTAGGTCCACGTGGTGGTAGTAGCTGGGCCGCTTGTCGCCCCAGCGGGACTTGCTGTGCTGCTCGGCGTAGGAACGGAAGGTGATGCCCATCGCCGAGCCCAGCGTGGGCGGCCCGGCGGCGATGCTCTCGATCAGCTCTTCCCCGTTGAGCTTGAGCTCCTTGAACTTGGTGTCCTTGTCGCTCACGATCCACCGGCCCAGCCTGCGCCGGTTCCCCTGCTCGCGCAGGTCCCCGAAGACGAACCTGCGGTAGTAGCCGGGCACCACGAACCGTGTCTCCGGAGGCACCGCGATGCGCGGATGCGAGTGCAGCATGAGCTGCAGCATGGTGGTGCCGGAGCGCGGGCAGCCGATCACAAAGATCGGTCGGTCGGACTGCATGACAACGAACCCCCGTAAAAGATGATCAAACAGGTACGCGCTGCGCGTTCTCCGGGTGCGGCACGGTAGGCACGGCCCGGGTGAACAGCCACATGCGGTAGATCAAAAAGACCTCGTTGAGGAGGAGCAGCACCCCCGCGACGATCGAGACGGGCAGCAGCGCCGCCACCCCGATCAGCGGGGCGACCACGAACACCGCCGCGTGGAACTCGATGCCGCTGATCAGGTGGGTCCGCACCCGGTGGCGGACCAGGAACCGGCCGAACCTGCGGCGCAGGCCGATCGGCCTGGCAGCCCGGGGCTCCCCTGGCTGCCGGGGCTGCCGGGGCACCATCGGTTCGACCTTCGCCCGGGGCTCCGGCCTGTTCTCCTTGACCACCTCGCGGACGCGCTTCATCTGCGGCGCGTTGACGTAGCGGAACAGGTCCAGGACGGCGACCCCGGCGCCGAGCATGATGTAGGAGACGTCCTTCGTCGCCATGTACTGGCCGAACGCCAGTCCGACCGCGCAGCAGACCACCCGGATCCGGTCGCCCACGTAGTCGAGCCAGAGGCCGAACGCGGTCCCCGTCGCCTTGAGCCGCGCGATCTTCCCGTCCATGCAGTCGACCATGAAGCTCACGTAGAACAGCGCGGCCCCCGCCACGAGCTGTCCCAACGCGAAACAGACCGCCGACCCCATTCCGAGAACCAGCGACAGACGTGTGAGCCCGTTGGGAGTCATGGCTGTGTGGTTGGCGACGAGCAGTGTGAGCCTGCACGCCACCGGATCGACCACGAAGACCGTCCACCAGGAGTCTCTTCGTTTGCGGGTCGCGTGAACGTCG
This sequence comes from Streptosporangium sp. NPDC048886, assembly GCF_055586905.1. NCBI lineage: Bacteria > Bacillati > Actinomycetota > Actinomycetes > Streptosporangiales > Streptosporangiaceae > Streptosporangium > Streptosporangium sp. NPDC048886. The sequence goes on along the minus strand of NZ_JBVJHH010000015.1, from coordinate 111,708 downwards.
TTCAACGAATAGGCCCTCATGCCTTCAAGCATGGCCACCCTGCGTGATCGAAGGTTGACACTCGGGCGCCAAGAGAGCATCTCCATACCGGTTCTTGACCAGCAGCGTCATTCAGGGGTGGCGGTGCCCGCGACTCTCCTCGACGGAACGATCGGACAATTACCGTGATTTTCCGGGAAAACATGCATGCCTGGCCGAGTGCCGTCCCCGCCGGGGTCGCCGCCCGACCCCCGCGACACGGGCGCGACACCCCGCCTCGGCCGCCCCCGCGGGACCTGCGACCGTACGGCGGGGGCGGCCGAGGCGTCCGGCCGGGTCAGTCCCCGAAGACGTGGTCGACGACGCGCGCGGCGGCGCCTCCGTCGTCGAGGTGGCAGAAGCGTTCCCGGAAACGGCCGTAGGCGGAGGCGTGGGCCGGGACGGTCGCGTCGAGGCCGGCCAGCGCCTCGATCACCTCGTCGGAGGTCTCCAGCAGGGATCCGGGGACGTCCTCGGCCGGATCGAGGTAGAGACCGCGCAGCCGCCCGCGGTAGTGCTCCAGGTCGTGGGCGAACAGCAGGATCGGCCGGCCGGTGCCCGCGTAGTCGAACACGAGCGAGGAGTAGTCGGTGACGAGGACGTCGGCGACGAGCAGCAGCTCCGTGACGTCCGGATACCGGGTGACGTCGACGGCCCCCGACTCCGGGCCGAGGGGCCGCAGCGTCTCGGAGACGCGCGGATGGCCCCGGAAGAGGAAGACGTGGCCGTCACCGAGCGCCCGGCGCGCCCGGCCGAAGTCCAGCCGGATGTCCAGGTGATACTTGCCGCCCGGCAGGACCTGGTCGTCGCGCCAGGTCGGCGCGTACAGCACCACTCGCCTGTCCGGCGGCAGGCCCAGTGCCCGCCGCACCCGTGCGGCCTCCTCCCGGCTCCCGGGCCGGTGCAGCGGGTCGTTGCCGGGGCTGCCGGCCTCCAGGACGGGCCCGCCGTACCGGAAGGCGCGGGGCAGCACCGAGGTGCCGAAGGAGCTGGGCGAGACCAGCAGGTCCCACTTCGCCACCTCCAGTGCGAGCCTCCGCAGGTGATCGGCTCCGGCGCCGAAGCGGCCGCCGGCGATGTCGTGGGCGACCCGCTTGAGCGGGGTGCCGTGGCACGTCCGCACGTAGACCTGGCCGTCGCGCTTGGTGAACCAGCTCGGCGCCCTGTCGTCGGACAGGACGTGCCGGGCGTGGGCCAGGGCCTCGTAGTGGGCCCGGCTGTCGCGCAGCACGACCCGGGCGCCCTCTGGCGGCCGTCCCCCGCCGTCCGCGGAGACCCACACGCACTCCCGGCCGTCTCCCCTGCGCCGCAGCTCCTCGTACACCGCCCGCGGACTGCCGGAGTACTGGTGTCCCCGCCAGGACTCGAACACCACGAGATCCCGGAGCGGCTCCTTCATGAAGGCCGGGTAGTCACGCTCGGTGAGGCCCCGTTGGGCGTGGTATCCCCGGTCGGCGCCGAGCGCCGGCTGGACGTCGACGGCCAGGCCGTTCGCGCGGTGCGCCCGCACCCGGAACGTCTGCAGGCCGGCGGTGTGGACGGCGGGCAGGTCGGCGAGCAGGCTCCTGGCCAGCCTCACGGGAGACAGCTCCCCCCCGGACTCGATCAGGACCTCCCACCGGCCGCCGCCGAGCGGCACGCGCTCGCCGTATAGCTCGGCGCGGGTCAGCGGGAGCGCGCAGGCGAACCGCTCCCCCTCCCGCTCCAGCGGCACGTGGTGGATCCCCCCGCCGCCCACCCTGCGCAGGACGAGCCGGGCCCGCGGGTCCACCGCCCCGGCACACCGGCCCGTCACGTCAAGGCTGTCGTCGGCGCCCCAGCCGACTCCGGTCACCGCCGGCCGGACGGGGCGGACCACCGCGCTGAGCGGGCCGAGCCTGGCCGCGACGACGCCGACCTCGCGGTCCCCCACGGTCACGTACTCCTCGGCGGCCACGAGCCCGGCCATCAGCCTGCGGGGCCTGTCCGGGCCCACCGCGACCGACAGGTCCCACCTGAGGTCGGGGTCGATCTGCGGGTCGGCCGTGTCACCGGCCGACAGGTCGGCCGGGAGCAGGTCCGCGACGGGCAGGAGGGCGCTGAAGCCGACCCGGCCGCCGCCGAGGGGTTCGCAGCGCGCGGGGACCTCGACCTCCCGGCCGCTGCGGCGCAGCCGCGCCAGCAGTCTCCCGTCCGGAGCGTCCGGAGCGTCCGGACTGCCCTGACCGTCCGGACCGGCGGAGCTGTCCGGACCGTCCGGGCTGTCCGGGCTGTCCGGCGCCTCGGAGGCCACCCAGCCCGACACCTCGATCGTCCCCTCGCCGCCCGGCCGGGGCTCCGCCACGGTGTGGACCCGCTGGACCCTGAACAGGACCTCGTCGTCAGGGCTCACCTCCACGTACAGGCTGATGTGGGGGGCGACCGGGACACCGGAGAAGCGGCGGACGTCGCTGCTCGGCGTCGCGGTCAGCGGGCCGGAGCGCTGGACGTCCTGCGCGGTGAGCCCGACCTCCACCTGCCATCTGGCCTTCCGGGCTGACCTGACCAGCACGGCGAGGTCGATGTCGACCTCGAAGCCCGACCAGTCGTAGCAGGTCACGCCCTGGCGGGAGGCGGTCACGTCGGTGCGGAGCAGCCGCCGGACCGGCAGCTCGACCACGCGCTGGGTCCGGGTGTTGCGCAGCGTCACCGTGATCTCGGAGGAGTCCTCCGCGGACAGGTCGATGCCCTTGATGTAGGCGCGGCCGGACATGCGCAGGCGGTGGTCGTCACTGTGCCATTCGATCTGGTCGACCCGGCAGACCAGGCTGAGGTCGTTGTCACCCGCGCGGAAGACCTCCCTGGGCAGCACGCCCCGGTGCATCATCGGGTGGTCGGCGTACCAGCCGGACGCGTGGCGCGTCAGCCTGTGGAAGACGCCCTCCCGCCGGTCGGCCAGCACCTCGGTGAACTCCTCGGCCCGACGGCGCCTCAGCAGCTCGAACATCAGGCGCTGCTCCCAGGGGAGCTCGGCCAGGATCTCCGGGTCCATGCGCTCGACGAGCGACCCGGCGTTCTCCACCAGGCGGGCGCGGTAGTCCTCGTCGGCGTCCAGCGCCGCGTTGACGTAGAGGGTCAGGTCGCTGCGGAGCACGGACTCGTCGAACTGGCGCCGCAGGGCGGCGGATCCGTGCGCGGCCAGGAACTCCTGGACGCGCGTGATCGACGCGATCCGGTCCTCCAGGTTGCCGGGCGCGGTCCGGCTCTGCGTGATCGACGGGTCTCCCGGCTCCCGCTGCCGCCAGTAGTAGACCACGTCGCCGAGCACGTCGACCGAGCGCGCCAGCACATGGGCCGGAATGGTGACGGGCGCGTCCTCGTAGAGGCCCGTGGGGAAGCCGAAACCGTGCTCCCGGTAGAAGTCGTGCCGGAAGACCTTGTTCCACGCGGTGCGGTCCAGGAGCAGTTCGGGACGCGCGCTGACGTGCGTCTGCCGTACGGTCTCCCGGAAGGGCCGGGAGTGCAGGCCGGAGCGCCAGGTCCCGGCCGAGTTGAGGTACAGGACGTTGCCGCACGCGAAGTCGGAGTCCGACTCGCGCAGCGAGGAGACCAGCAGCTCGTAGGCGTCGGGGGGCAGCACGTCGTCGCTGTCCATGAAGCACAGGTAGCGGCCGGTCGCGTGGAGCGCGCCGGCGTTCCTGGCCGCCCCCAGCCCGGCGTTCTCCTGGTGGATCACCCGGAAGCGGCGGTCCCTCCCGGCGAACGCCTTGGCGATGACGGCGCTGCCGTCGGGTGACCCGTCGTCCACGCAGATGACTTCAAGATCGCGGAGCGTCTGCCTGGCGATCGACGCCAGGCACGCTTCGAAATACCGTTCCACGTTGAAGAAAGGGACGACGACGCTCAGAAGCGGGGACAAGAGTCAGCCTCCAACATTCTCGAAATCCGGGATAGCCGAGGTGATCGCACGGAGGGGCCCGGAGCCGGTCCGGGTGTGCTCCGTCTCCACGAGAATGAGGAGAACGCCCGATAGGCATACGGGCCATGCGGTTAAATGACGCGACTCTTGTCGAGCCTTGACCGCCCCGAAGGGCCTGACGGCCCGGGCCGTGACCACCCCGGACGGCTCCGCGACGGACCGCCGGCGGGCATCGGCCCGCTCCCGGGTCCCCGGCCGGCGGCCCGCCCGGGACAGGCGGTGCCCCCTGACACGCGAAGGTCCGCGGAGCGGCGTACTCGCCGCTCCGCGGACCTCATGGGCCTCATGACCCGCCGGGCCGCCGTGGTCCGGTCAGATCAGGTCCCAGGTGAGCGGGGTCCCGCGCGGGACGTCACACCGGAACGTCCGGCCGGCGACCGTCGTGATCGCGTCCGGCGGGAGCCCGCCGGCCGGACGGATCGAGCGGACGTTGCGCTCGGAGGCCACGTCCCCGGCCCGGACGTCGGCCACGACGTACAGGGACCGGCGGAAGCGCATCCCCTCGCTCTCCGCGGAGACGGGGCGGACCACGGCGCTGCCGAGCGCCTGCCACGCCCGGTCGCTCTCGACGACGAGCGCCGACAGCTCCGCCGGCTCCAGCGAGAACGCCGCGTCGACGCCGCCCCCCGCCCTGTCGAGGGTCACATGCTTCTCGATCACGCACGCGCCGAGCGCGACCGCGGCCACCGCGGCGCCGATGCCCGGGGTGTGGTCAGACAGCCCGACCGGCAGCCCGAACGCCTCCGCCAGGACGGGCAGCCGGCGCAGGTTGCTGTCGGAGACCGCCGCGGGATAGGCCGCCGTGCAGCCCAGCAGGGCCAGCTGCCCGCACCCGGCCTCGCGGGCCGCCTGGACCGCCGCGTCCGTCTCCCCCAGGCTCGCCATCCCGGTCGAGATGATCAGGGGTTTCCCGGTCCGGGCCACCCGGCGGATCAGCGGCAGGTCCACGATCTCCGATGACGCGATCTTGTAGGCGGGCGCGCCCAGGCTCTCCAGGAGGTCCACGGCCGTCGGGTCGAACGGGCTGGAGAAGACGGTCAGCCCCGCCGCCCGCGCCCGCTCGAAGATCGGCCCATGCCACTCCCAGGGCGTGTGCGCACGGCTGTACAGGTCGTAGAGACGCTCGCCGCCCCACAGGCCGTGCCCGCCGGAGATCCGGAACGACGGCCCGTCGGCGTCGATGGTGATCGTGTCCGCGCGGTAGGTCTGGAGTTTGAGCGCGTGCGCCCCCGACGCCGCCACCGCGTCGACGATCTTCATCGCCCTGGCGAGCTCCCCGTCGTGGTTGCCGGACATCTCCGCGATGACGTACGGCGGGACCTGCACGCCGACGGGCCGCCCATCAATGATCATCTTCACTCCGTTGGACTCGCAGCGCCATGTTCCCGCGTGATGTGCGCGCCGTCTGGATCCGCCAGCCGTCCAGCTCCCACTCGGGGAGCTCGTGGAGGGCCACGGGCATCCGCAGCGGCCTGCCGTCGGCCATGCCGGACAGGAACATGTTCCAGGTGGCCGTCTCCTGCTCGACCCGCACGTCCTCGGCGGGCACGTCCATGACGAACTCCCGGCGCTCCTCCGGCCCCGCGGTGGTCTCCACGGGGTAGGACCGCGCGGGGCCGCCCATGACGCTCATCACCAGGGCGACGCCCTCGGCGGTCTCCTGCTCGGCGTGCCAGCCGAGGATCCGCAGCCGGCCGCCGGCCAACTCGCAGCCGGTCACCGCCGCCCGGGGGCGCTTCACGGTGAGGACGGCGGACCCCTTGTCGTCCACCAGCGGCTGGACCCACATCCCGGTGTCGGTCACGTGGGGGCCGAGGGCCGGGGTCTGCCCCCTCAGCCGCGTCTCCCGGACGATGCCGTCCACGGTGAACCTGACCCACAGCTCCCACTTCGCGGCCTGCTCGCACAGCGGTCCGGGGTCGCAGACGAAGGTGAACCCCAGGTCCTCCCGCTCCACGGGCAGCTCCAGCACCGTGCCGCCCGCGCGTTCGAGCAGCCACAGGTCGATCGAGCACGACGACGAGGCCCCCACCATGACCCCCGGCAGCTTCACCCTGCCCTCGCCGTGCAGCCGGCCCTCGCGCCACTGCCAGCCTTCCAGCCGGCCGGTCATCGTGAGCTCCCGCGAGACGTCGAAGACCCAGCGGGGTATCCCGTGCCCCCGCCGGAAGGGATAGTCGGCATACCACTTGCGCCGCGACAGCAGGCTCCGCCGGATGCGGGCCTCGTCCATGCTCTCCCGCTCGAACCGGACCGCCTCGGCCAGCTCCGCGACCTTGCGCCGGTGCATCAGCTGGATCTGCAGCCGGCGGATCGCGGGCAGCTCCAGATACGTCTCCTGGCGCACCGTGTCGAGATAGGAGCAGACGGCGTCCAGCAGGAGATCGGGCTCGACGCCCGCCGCCAGCGCCTCGACCGCCACCCGCAGATCGTTGAAGAGCGTGTCCCGCTCGTAGACACGGCGCAGCCCGGGGGCGTGCTCCTCGAGGAAGCTCGCGGTCTCCATGACGGAGATCATGAGGTCGGTGACGTTCTCCGCCCGGAAGCGGCGCTCGGTGATCGACCCCTCGCGCAGGCGCCAGATGTAGACGACCTCGGAGAGCACGTCCACGGCCTGGGCCCGGACGTGGGCGGGGATGGTCACCGGCATGTCCTCGTACAGCCGGGCGGGGAACGCCATGCCCAGGGTGTCCCAGAACGAGCGCCGGAAGACCTTGTTCCATACCGAGCGGTCGAAGAGCAGGTGCACGTTACGGGTGATGTGCGTGCCCGTCTGGGTCTTCTTGAAGGCGTTGCGGTGCGCCCAGGACTGGACCAGCCCGTCGGAGGTGAGCCGCTGCACGTTGCCCGAGGCGATGTCGGACCCGCTCTGCTCCAGGGAGTCCACCAGGAGCTCGTAGGCGCGCGGGGGGACGATGTCGTCGCTGTCGGCGAAGGCGAGATACCGTCCCGACGCGTGCTCCACCCCGGCGTTCCTGGCCGGGCCGAGGCCCTGGTTGTCCTGGACCACCACCCGGAAGCGCGGGTCCCGTGAGACGTAGTCCTTGGCTATGACCGCACTCGCGTCCGTCGATCCGTCGTCCACGCAGATGACCTCGAGGTCACCGAGCGTCTGGCCCTGGATCGAGGCCAGGCAGTCGTCGAAATACGGTTCGACGTTGTAGTACGGAACAATCACGCTGAGTAGCGGCATACGGTTCACCCCCAGGAACGTTGGACTAACGTGCGGCGTTTCCACCCGGACCGGCACCGAACATCCGCCGCACCGGACGGAGCGCGGCCGCCGGGGCGGTGATCACCCGCCCCAGCCGGGAACCCCCGGAGGACCGCGGTCTCTTGTCACGCCGCCGCGCCTGTTTGACGGCACGGACGGCCTTCGCCAGCCGGGCCTCGGCTGCCTCAAGGTCGCGCTCAAGCATGGTGATCTTCTGCTGGGCCTCCTCCAGCCGCGCGCTGAGCCGCCCCCTGGCCGCGTACAGCTCGCGGTAGCCCTCCCACCGCTCCCCCGGCCCGTCCCGGCCGGGTCCGTCCGCCTCCCCGTCCGGGCCGGTCTCCTCCCGGGGACCGTCCTGCGGGGCGGCGGCCAGATCGGCGGCGATCTCCGCCTCCAGCTCCGCGCCCCGCCGTACGGTCTCCTCGCCGGCCGTCGCGCCCGCCATCGCCAGCAGCGTCAGCGCCAGCCGGTCGGCGCCGAGCTGCCAGGACCACGGATGCCACTGCCCCGACTCCAGCAGGCGCGCGGCGAAGTGACGCATGATCCGGGCCACGACGGCGCCGGCGTCGAGCTCCCCGGGGAGCTGCCAGCTGGCGTCCAGCATCGCGAACCGGGCGCCGTCGAAGACCACGTTGTCGGCCACGGCGAAGGCCGTCCAGCCGGGCGTCCTCCCGTCGCCGCCGTGGCCCTCCAGCCACCGCAGGAAGAGGCCGAGGACCTCGCGGACCGCGACGACGTCGTTGCGCGCGCAGGCCGTCATGAGGATCTCGGCCAGGGACCGGCCCTCGGGGACCGGCCCGTCGAGCAGCCCGGGTGTCCGGGTCACCCGTCCCGACACGCGCAGCGTCCGGTCCCCGCGCGCCCTGCGCGTCCATCCGCCCCGGGCGGCCGGGGCCAGCTCGCAGGGGAGCCGCCAGTAGGGGGCGGCTCCGGCGTCGGTGGTCAGCGCCACCGGCAGGGTCACGGGGCGTGCGCCGTCGGCGTGCGCGGCGACCACCCAGCGGGCCGCGACCCGGGCCCCGAGCCCGCCCGCCATCACCGCGCGTGCCAGGTGCCGCGGGTCGTGGCCCGCCGCGGGCGCGCCGAACGCCCCGGCGCAGGCGGCCGCGGTGAGGGCCGCCGGCGCCGAGGCGGCCTCCAGGACCGGGACGTCCATCAGCAGGTGCGGCCCGTACGGCCGGCCGTAGGCCGCATAGCTCCTGCCCACCGTGAGACCGGCGGCGCCCAGCAGGCCGGTGAGCTGCTCCAGGCTCACCGGACGGGAGCCGTCCAGCTCGGCGGCCGCCCAGTCGCCGTCCGCGCGCCGATGGACCTCGTGAGGGTCTCCGGCGAGCCGGTGGAGGCCCAGCGGGTTCTCCGCGCCCAGCACGAGCGTCCCGCCGGGGGCGAGCATCCCGGTGAGCCGCTCCAGCGACTCGGCCCAGGTGCCGCCCGCGTGGTCGGAGGAGGTCAGCCGCCCGACCCCGTCGAGGGCGACCACCACGTCGAACGCCCCGGGGAAGGCCGCCTTCTCCAGGCTCCCGCAGTGGACCGTCAGCTCGTGGTGCCCGGCCAGGCGGCAGGCGTCGGAGTAGGAGCGCACCAGCACGCTCGGCTCGCACGCGGCGACGGCCGGATCCTCGAAGAGGCCGGCGGGGTGCGGCCCCGCGACCAGGACCCGCGCGCCGCCGGGCAGGAGCGGGTGCAGCAGCTCGCCGAGCACGCCGGCCCCGGCGCCCGCGGCGTCGGACCACTCAAGCATCTCGCCCCCGATGAGATGTACGCGGGCCGCGGCGTCGTCACAGGTCATTGGTCTCCCCCGACCATCCGAAAACTGTTCTGATCTCTTCGGGGGACGCCAGATGTCCGGCCCCCAGCTCCTGTTCGGCGATCTGTCGCGCGGTGGCGAGATCGACCTCGGCGCCGTGGAGCTCCGGCCACAGCCGCCGGACCCGCGCGACCCCGCCGTGCATCGGGTCCTCCCCGGCCAGGACCATGGGATCGCCGTAGACGGCCGGCTCGCATCCGGCCGCGATGCCGTGGAAGACGGCGGTGCTCAGCCGGTTGGACGCCACCCGCCGGTGCCGGCGGAGCTCGGCGAGCTGCCGGTAGGGGAAGCGCGGATCGGTCCCCTTCTTCATCCAGCCCCGGGCCCCGTGGCTGATCACCCGGAAGCCCGCCCGCTCGTAGAGGTCCCGGACGGCGGGCTCGCCGAACTCCAGCCAGTAGAGGCAGACGGTGACCGGCCCCCGCTCGACCTCGCGGATCTCGTCGATCAGGCGCCGGTGGTCCCCGTCCACGTGCTGGCGCTCCCAGCCGTGGAAGGGATACCAGATCGTGCCCTCCCGCGGCTCCTGCGGCCCGGCCGGCTCCAGCCGCGTCAGGTAGAGCCACGGGGCGCCGATCGGGTAGTAGTCGCGGCGCCCCCGCGCCCAGCCCCGGCGGCGCATCGCGTCGGACCAGACGAACTTCGGCGTCACCGGGACGTATTTCTCACGGGGGCCGAACCCGTCCAGGGCGTTCCAGCCGTGCTGGAGGTAGCCGTTGATGCGCGGCGGCCTGCGCCCGTCGAGCCCGCAGAACCGGGCGAAGACATGGGCGTGCCCGTAGAAGTGGTTCGTGTGGTGCATCGTTTCTCCGCTCAGCCGAGAATCGCGTGGAGAGCTCCGATGACCCGGTCCTGCTCCGAGTCGGTGAGGCCGGGGAACAGGGGCAGCGACAGCTGCCGCGCGTAGAACTCCTCGGCGACCGGGCACATGCCGCGCCGGTAGCCCATGTCCGCGAAGGCCGGGTGCCAGTAGGCGGGCAGGTAGTTCACCTGGACGCCGATGCCGGCCTCCCGCATCCGCTCGTAGACCTCGCGCCGCCGCCCGTCGGGGATCCCCACGGCGTACAGGTGCCAGGCGGGGTCGACATGGGGACGGCAGGCGGGCAGCCGCAGCCCGGCCAGACCGGACAGGGCCCCGTTGTAGCGGGCGACGAGCCGGGCCCGCCGCGCCTTGAACTCGCCCAGCCGCCGTACTTGGCTGATGCCGAGGGCGCACAGGACGTCGGGCAGGCGGTAGTTCAGGCCGAACTCGTGGACCTCCTGGTGCCAGCCGCCCTCGCCCAGCTCGCGCTGCTCCCCCGCCTCCCTGACCAGCCCGTGGTTCCTGAAGCGCCGGGCGCGGCGGAGAAGCTCCTCGTCGGCCGTGGCGACGGCGCCGCCCTCGGCCGTCGTGATCGTCTTGGTGGGGAAGAAGGAGAAGGTCGTCAGGTCCGCGAGCGTGCCCACCGGCCGGTCGCGATAGCGTGAGCCGACGGAGTGGGCGGCGTCGCCCACGACCAGCGCCCCGGCCCGCGAGGCGACCTCGCGCAGCGCGTCGTACTCGGCCGGGTGGCCGGCGTAGTCGACGGCCGTGACCACCCGCGTGCGCGGGCCGGCGGCCGCCGCGGCGGCCGCCGGGTCGAGGTTGGCGGTGTCCTCCTCCACGTCGGCGAAGACGACGCGGGCGCCGAGCATCACGGCCGTGGCCGCGGTGGCGACGAAGGTGATCGGCGAGGTGACCACCTCGTCCCCCGCGCCGACGCCCGCGGCCGCGTAGGCCGTGTGCAGCGCCGCGGTGCCCGAGGTCACCGACACGCACGGCACGCCTCCGGTCCAGGCCGCGAGCTCCGCCTCGAACGCGGCGACGGCCGGACCGGTGGTCAGCCAGTCTCCCTCCAGGACGCTCAGGACACCTTCGATGTCACGCTCGTCGATCGACTGTCTGCCGTACGGAAGCATCAGGCCCTCACCGCGAGCAGCTCGCGGATGTCCTCGGCCGACAGCCACTGGTCGTTGGTGTCGGAGCGGTAGGAGAACCCCTCGGGGACGCCCTGGCCGCCGGGCGGCGGGACGTATCCCCAGGTCGCGATGGTGGGCTGCACCACGTAACGGGTGGCGAGCCGGATCGTCCTGCGGCTGTCGTCGGCGGCGATCATCTCCTCGTGGAGCTTCTCCCCCGGGCGGATGCCGACCTCGTGCATCGCGGCGCCCGGGGCGACGGCCTCGGCCAGGTCCATGATCCGCATGCTGGGGATGCGCGGGACGTAGAGCTCGCCCCCCTGCATCAGGTCGAAGGAGTCGACCACGAAACGGACGGCCTGCTCCAGGGTGATCCAGAAGCGGGTCATCCGCTTGTCGGTGATCGGCAGGCTGGCACCCTCGGCCGCCAGTTTCTGGAAGAAAGGGATCACCGAGCCGCGGCTGCCCATCACGTTTCCGTATCTGACCACGGCGAACCGGGTCACATGGTTGGAAGCGTAGTGATTAGCCGATACCAGCAGTTTGTCCGCTACCAGCTTGGTCGCCCCATAAAGATTGATAGGGCTGGATGCTTTGTCCGTCGAAAGCGCGATCACTTTACGGACACCGCAGTCGATGGCCGCCTCGACGACATTCTGGGAACCGCTGACATTGGTCAGAACATATTCGAACGGGTTGTATTCGGCCGTGTCGACCTGTTTGAGCGCGGCCGCGTGCACGACGTGCTCGACGCCGTGCATGGCGCGGGTCAGACGGCTACGATCGCGCACGTCACCGATGAACCAGCGGAGCCTGGAGTCGTCGGCGAACAGTTGCCGGATTTCGTACTGCTTCAGCTCGTCCCGCGAGAACACGACCACCCGGCGCGGGTCGTGATGGTCGAGCACGTGCCGGATGAAAGCCTTTCCGAATGATCCTGTCGCCCCGGTGACAAGGATCGATGACCCTTCAAGCTCGCCCACCCGAGTCCCCCCATACAAGACTTCCGTAACTTACGGTAGTCATTCAGTGACAAGCTCGTAGCATAACGCAGCATCATCACCGTCCAACCGAGTTAGGAAATGTTTTGGCCGTTCACATCGCCGGAGTCATTCAGGCCCGCATGGGGTCCACCCGCCTGCCGGGGAAGGTCCTGCGGAGGCTGGGCGGGCGCACCGTCCTGGAGCGGGTCGTGCGCGCCGCCTCGTGCGGCGGGGTCCTCGACGACCTCGTGGTGGCCACCACCGCCGAGCCCGCCGACGACGCCGTCGTCGCGGAGTGCGAGCGGCTCGGGGTCCCCTGGCACCGCGGTCCGGTGGACGACGTGCTGACCCGCTTCCTCGGTGTCCTCGACCGGGTGGAGTGCGAGGCCGTCATGCGCCTGACGGCCGACTGCCCGCTGCTCGACCCGGAGATCATCGCGATGGCGGTGGGCACCTGGCGGGCCACGCCCACGCTCGACTACCTGAGCACCAGCCCCCAGCCCAGGACCCTGCCCAGGGGGCTGGATGTGGAGATCATCTCCGCGGAGGCGCTCCGGAGCCTCGACGCGGCGGCCACCGGCCACCACCGCACCCACGTGACGTCATACGTCTACACGCACGCCGAGCGCTTCCGGATCGCCGGCCTCATGTTCCCCCCGGGCGACGCCGACCTGCGCCTCACGCTCGACACCGTGGAGGACTGGGAGCTGATCAAGACGGTCGTCGACCACTTCGGAGACGGTCCGGTGCCGCTGCGGACCCTGGTCGGGTGGCTGCGGGAGCGGCCGGAGGTCGTGGCGCTCAACGCCGGCGTGCGGCAGAAGTCCCTGGAACAGGCGTGAGACGCGTCGGGATCCGGTGCGACGCCGGCGCCGCCCGGGGCGTCGGCCACCTGATGCGCTGCCTGGCCCTCGCCGAGGAGCTGCGCGGGCGGCGGGTGGAGGTCGTCGTCCTCGGCGACATGGGCGGGCTCGACTGGGCCGGCGGGCAGCTCGCCCGGCGCGGCCTGCGGCTGCTCCCCGGGCCGGACAGTGCGGCCGCCATGGTCGGGGCCGCCCGCCGCCTCGCGCTCGACGCCGTGGTCATCGACTCCTACGACCTCGACCCCCGCTGCTCGGGGGCGCTGCGCGAGGCCGGGGTCAGGGTGCTGGCCGTCGTCGACGGCGACGAGCGCGGCCAGGACGCCGACATCTACCTGGACCAGAATCTCGGCGCCGAGCGCCGGCGCGGCGGCACTCCCGCCGGATCGGTCCGGCTCGCCGGGGTGCGCTACGCCCTCCTCCGCGACGACGTACGGCGCCTGCGCCGCCGAACGCCGCCCGAGCCTGGGAATCCCGCCGGACCCGGGCAGACGCCCGCCCCCGGGAATCCCACCCGATCCGGAGACCCGGCCGGACCTCGGAGGTCGACCGAGCCCAGGGAAGCGGCCGAGCCCGGGGGACCGCCCCGGGTGCTGTGCTTCTTCGGGGGCACCGACGCGGCCGGGGCGGCCCCCCTCGTGACGGGGGAGCTCATCGCCACGGGCGTGCCGTTCCAGGCGACGGTCGTCACCCCGCGCGAGGGGGTGCTGGACCACCTCCGGCCGGCGGAGGGCCAGGTGATCCGGGGCATCCCTCCCGCCGACGACCTCCCCCGCCTGATCTCGGCGGCCGACCTCGTCGTCACGGCGGCCGGCAGCAGCGTGTGGGAGCTCCTCTACCTGGGCAAGGCCGCCGCGCTCGGCTGGGTGGCCGACAACCAGCGGCCCGGCTACCAGGAGGTGGTCTCGCGCGGCCTGGCCGCCGGGCTCGGCCGTCTCGACGCCCTGGCCCGCTTGGACGGCCCGGCCCGCACGCGCCTGCGGGAGCTGCTCACCGGCCCGCGGGCCCGGCGGCGGCTCGGCGCACGGGGGCCCGAACTGGTCGACGGCGAGGGCAGGGCGAGGGTCGCCGACGTCCTGCTCTCACCGTGATCGCCCCGGCCCCGGCGGCCTGTCCCCACTGTGATCGCCCCGGCAGTCGGCCTCCGGCTCCCCCTGCGACCACCTCGGCCGCCGGCGGCCTGCCGTCACGGTGACGGCGCCCGCCGTGACCATCGCCGTAGCCATGGACACCGCCGGGCCGTAGCCGTGACCGTGACCATCGCCATGACCGCGACTACCGCCGTAGCCGTGGACACCGCCGGGCCGTAGCCGTGACCGTGGTCACCGCAGCAGCTCCATGACGACGACGGGCTCCTCGACCCCGTCCACCTCGCGCGTGTAGGTGCCCACCTCGGCGAAGCCGTAGCGGCGGTGCAGGGTCCGGACCGCCTCGTTGCGGACCAGGACCTCCCCGCGCAACGTGCTGATCCCCAGCTCGGCGAAGGCGTATTCGACGGCCTCGCCCTCGATCCGCATCCAGGCGGCCAGGAGCTCGCCCCGCTCGCCGAGCCCGTCGACGTCGAGGTAGAAGCCCCACCCGGCCGTCCGCGCCCGGACGTCGTGGTCGAAGAGGTTCACCACCCCGCTGGGCACGCCGTCGTGCTCGTAGACGAGGATCCGGCGCGTGGTGTCCGCCATCGTCGCCGTCCACCACCTGCGGTGTTCCTCCTGGCCGATCTCGTGGGCGGTGAAGCTGACCCCCCGCACGCGGGGATGGTTGCGCCACCGCCGGATCATCTCGCTCTCGTGCCCGAGCGCTCTCCTGAGCACGGCGGTCAGCCGGTCCGGACCGTGAGGTAGGCGGGAGGGTCCTGGATGCGGCTGAGGTCGGACTCCAGGATCTGGAGGTCGCCCCGGGTCCCCACCTCCTGGAAGCCCGCGAAGCGGTAGGTCACGAACATCACCCGGTTACGGTCGTTGGGCAGGAACTCCGCCTGGAGCCGCACGCCGGCCTCCCGGGCCAACCGCATGACGTGGTTCAGCAGGACCGTCCCGACGCCCCGGGACATCACCCGGCAGGACATGAGCAGCAGCTTGAGCGTCCAGATCTCGGCCCCGCGCTCGACGAGGCCGAGGCCGATCTTCCCGTAGGAGCCGAACCTGTCCTCCAGGCCGGCCACCAGCAGCAGGTGGCCGGGGGACCGCGCGAATCCGCGCAGTTCCTCGTAGGAGTAGGTGATCCCGGTGGAGTTGAGCTGGTTGGTCCGGACGCTGAGCTCCTCGGCGCGCCGGAGGTCCGCCTCGCCCGCCACGGAGATCGTGAAGGTCATGTCGAGCGTGGCCAGGAAGTCCTCGCTGGTCCCGCCGGACTCGCGCTCGGCGGCGTCCCTGAGCTCCGCCCCCAGATACATCGAGCGCCGGTTGCGGGAGTCGTCGGTGACGAACCTCGGCGTGAAGACCGGCATCTCCGGGATCCTCGACACGTCGCCGGCGTCCAGGCAGAGCACCCCGGGATGGCTGAAGGCGACCTCCTCCCGCTCGAACGACTGGTCGTCGATGAGGGCCAGCGTGTCGATCCCGATGTTCAGGGACTCCGCGATGGCCGCCACGGACTCGGACTTCGGGCTCCAGCCGATCTGGGGGACGAGGAAGTAGTCGCGCAGGCCGAACCGCTCCAGCTGCTCGATGGCGGCCTCGCTGTGGTTCTTGCTGGCGATCGACTGCAGGATCCCCCGCTCGTCGAGCACCCGGATGACCTCCGCGACCCCGGGCCGGAGCGTGACCTCCCCGTCCTCCAGCAGGACGCCGTCCCACAACGTGTCGTCCAGGTCCCAGACGAGGCACTTGACCAGGCCCGGCCTGTCGACGCTCGCGGTCATGCGGGCACGCCCCCCGTCCGCGGGGCGGCCGAGATCCGCCGCACCAGCGCCGCCATGGACCGGACACTGCGGAAGTTGTCCATGTGGAGCTCCTCGTTGGGCACCGTCACCGCGAAGGTCCGCTCGACGAACACCACCACCTCCATGGCGAACATCGAGTCGACGAACCCCAGGGCGAAGATGTCGTCGTCATCGCGCCAGCTCCGGCCGGGGAAGCGGGGTTCGATGAATGCCCTGATCCGCGCGTCGATATGATCTTGCACCGATATCACCCTTTCGGTCGCGGCAAGCCTCCGGTCACGGCAGGCGCCGAAGTTACGCTGGGCGTCGCCGCGAAAGCGTACTGTAATCAAACGGGTGCGTGGGAGACCATGACCCGTCCGGTGTTCCGGCGGTTATCTCGTAGACCGCGAAAAGCCCCTTCTCGTGACGGAGCTCGGCGAAGCGCCCCAGGTCCGGTGAGACCGCCGGACGCCTGCCGTCGACCAGCAGCCAGCGCACGCCGTACCTCTCCCTGAGCGAGCCGACCGCCTGGGCGGTGGGGGCGGTGAAGACGGCGTCGTTGGCCGCCAGCAGTCCGCCGTCCCAGAAGGGCAGCAGCGGCATGGTCTGCCGGTCGACGTCGGTCAGCGACCCCATGGTCCGGGCCGTGTAGCCCCATCCTTCGACCAGGATCCGGCGCTCGGTGTAGGCAGATATCCAGAAATGCCGGTTGTCGCAGGACGGGTACGTGGAGCTGAACCGGCAGTGGGCGTTGGTCGCCACCACGTCGTCGACGCCCGAGTGGTCGCGCACCCACCGCGCGGCCTCCAGGCCGGCCCGGGGCATCTCCCACCGCTGCGGTGCGGGCTCCGGGGACAGCGCCCTGGCCGCCGACTGGACCACCGACGGCACGGAGAAGCCCGCGATCACCAGGATCACGGCCGCCCGCCTCCACTCCGCCCGCCGCAGCAGGAACAGGGCGGCGGCCGGCACCGTGCACAACAGGACCCAGGGCAGGGCCAGGGCGACGGCGAACCCCACACCGCCGAGGGCCGCGAGGTCGGGCGGGGACTCCGGCACCGCCGCCCCGACCGCCCCCGCCGTCGTCCCGCCGGCCACCACGCAGGCGCAGGCCACCAGGGCGCGCAGGCGCCGGGGGACCGTGGCGAGGGCGGCCAGGACGCCCGCCGCGGCGACGATCGACAGGTAGGGCCGGGCCGCTCTGAGGAAGTAGAACTGGCTCAGGCCCGGGTGCCCGAGCAGCGTCATGGCGGCGACGCCGCCCAGCCCGATCCCGAGGAACAACGTCAGCGTCCGGTCCGCCCCTGAGCCGGGAGCGGGCCGGGGACCGAAGACACCCGCCCAGATGACGGCCCAGGCCAGCAGGAAGATCAGGGAGAGCGCGGCGGGGACGGCCCACGGACCGTTCACGTCCACACCGGAGACGATCTTCCCGAGGCTTCTGACCGCCGTGGAGAACGGCCGCGCCCCCAGCCCCTGGGACGCCCCGCCGAAGATGACGGCCTGGGCGAACGCCAGTGCCGCGAGGGTGAGCAGGCCGAGTGTCACGAGGGTGCGGTCCACCCGTCTCAACCGCGCCCAGTCCACCGCGGCGAGCAGGCAGACGCCTGCGGCCAGCAGCGGGAGGTAGGTGGCCTTCGCCCCGGTCAGGACGGCGAGCAGCGCGACCACCGGCACGAAGATCGCCTTCCCCGGCGCCCGCTCCCGCAGCAGGGCGGCCACCAGCAGGGCGAGAGCGGCGAAGATCGCGGCGCCGAAGGTGTGGGTGGGACTCGACCAGGCCAGGACCGCGTCCAGCGGGCCGCCGGGGAAGTCCTCCGCCGACCTGGAGTACGGGTTCAGCGGGCCGGCGAAGTAGGTGACGAGCAGTCCCAGGACGCCGGCCCGCCATCTCCCGGTGACCATGAGGGCCGTGGCCGGGAGGAGCACGACGGAGACCGCCACCATGGGCAGGACCGCGAGACGGTACAGGATCGTCTGGGCGTCGATCCCCGTCACCCAGCTCGCGGCGGCCATGTCCGCGTAGACGAACCAGTGGTAGGACAGCGGCTCGCCCAGCACGTGGGGGACGGTCGGCGGCAGGTGGTTGCGCAGCTCCGCGACGAGTGCGAGGTGGAAGGGCATGTCGACGTGCGGGGCGGCGTTCCCCGGCCACCGGGGGCCGTTGGCGCCGAAGAAGGTGAGAGCGCCGGAGACGACGAGGAAGCAGAACACCCCGGCCATGGCGGCCGCGGCCCCGGCGGGGACCCGCGCCGCCGTGCTGGAGCGCCAGTGCCGGCGCAGGCGGGGACGGACGAGGAAGACCACGATCACGGCCAGCGGGCCGAGCACGACCAGCCCGGGCCGGCCCGCGGCGCGGGCCGCCAGGTAGAGCGGGATCTCCAGCGCGTACCCCAGCGCCGTGCCCGCGGCGAGGTCGACGGCCGGTGGGGACGGCAGCCGGGTGAGAGCCCGCCAGAGCAGGGTCCCCGGGAGGGTGAGGCAGAGCGCGACGTAGATCGCGAACAGGCCGATCGCCCTGGCCGGGGTGGCGTGGGCCAGCAGTGTCCCGGCGGTCACCAGCCCGGCGACCACGCCCGGGGCCACCGTGAGCCACCGTCTCCACGGCCGTGACCGCGGTCCGCGCCGCGGCGACGCCGGCGACCTCTCGGCCTGCTCCGCGCCCGCGACCAGTGTCGCCGTGTCCATGATCCACCGCCCGTCGCGCATGGCCGTGCCGGCCCCGGGCGGCACCCGCGCCCCAGCTACAATGATCTTTCCGGGGGCGGGGCCGGCCCCCGCGATCCGCCTTCCGCGCACCGTGCTCTTGCCGAGGCTTTAACGGCGCCCGGGGAGACGGCTTTCCCTGAGTGCCGGCTGGCAGAAGCCTGAACATCAGCTGGCAGCCGATTGATCCCCCACCGTTTGGGCGAAGTGTCCGGATAAGATGCTTTTTTCTGTCCCGCCCGCAACTCTCGTATCACCCGGAGCTCCCCTCATGAAGCCTCCCGCTCGAATGCTGCTGGCCATCCCCTGCGCGCTGGCCCTGATAGCCGCGCCGACCACCGCCTGGAGCGCGGACCAGCCCAAGGCCGCTGGTGCGGCCACCACGACCACGGCCACCACCACGGCCAAGACCACGGCGTCGGACAAGGCCAAGTCCGCCGCCAAGGTCGCGCCGGTGGACTGCGCGAAGGTCAAGTGCATCGCGCTGACCTTCGACGACGGCCCGGGCAAGTACGCCGACAAGCTGCTCGACACCCTCAAGAAGTACAAGTCCAAGGCCACGTTCTTCCTTGAGGGCCAGTACGTGAAGTCCCGCCCGGCCTTCGCCAAGCGGATGGCCGTCGAGGGCCACGACCTCGGCAACCACAGCTACACCCACCCGCACCTGCGTGAGGTGTCGGAGGACAAGATCCGCGAGGAGCTGACCAAGACCCAGGAGCTCGTCAAGCAGGTCACCGGCAAGTCGCCGACCATGATCCGCCCGCCGTACGGCGAGATGGACGACCGGGTCAAGACGGTCGCGACGGAGATGGGCATGCCGATCGTGCTGTGGAACGGCGGCTCCCGCGACTGGGCGACCAAGAACGAGAAGGCCATCTACGACGAGGTCCTCAAGAACGCCAAGCGTGACGGCGTCATCCTCATGCACGACTGGGTCGAGCAGACCGTCAAGGTGATGCCCAAGCTGCTGACCGCGCTGCAGAAGCAGGGCTACCACGTCGTCGCGGTCTCCTCCCTGCGCGGCGCGAAGGACCTCCAGGCCGCCGACATCTACCCGGTCGGCAGCGAGAAGGACGACGGGCTGACGGCGGACACCCCCGCCGAGGACGCCGAGAGCGCCGAGTCGCCCGTCGACGGCCTCTGAGCCACCCGCCTGCCCAGCCGCTGCATCGGCAGCTCGACGTAGCGGTGGGTGAGCCAGCTCAGGCCGATCACCACGGCGACGAAACCCGCCGACAGCGACACCTGCACCACCGGCTGCATGGCCCGCACGTCCCCGACGGCGACGTGCGCGAGCCTCAGCAGCGGGTGGTGCAGGAGGTAGAGCGAGTAGCTGATCAGGCCCAGCCCGACCAGGAACCGGGGCAGGCGGCGGTGGCGCAGGGCCATCGCGCCCGCGAACGTCGCCCCCGCCAGCGCCATCGTGGTGAACCACACGCCCGGCTGGACCCACCACCAGCCCGCCTGGTCCGACCAGACCGGGGCCAGCGCCACCAGGACGGTCGCGGCGGCCACCGGCCGGAGCCCGCCCGCGCCCTGCTCCCAGCGGCGGATCGCGGTCCCGGTGAACATCACCGCGAGGATCGCCGCCCCGAGCCAGGGCACGAAGCTGCCGAAAAGCAGCAACACCACGGACATCCCGCCGAGGACGTAGGCGGCGGCGGTCCGGAACCGGCCACTGATCAGGCAGACCATTCCCACCAGGAAGAGCACGCCCGAAACGTAGGCGGGCCAGGGGCCCGCCAGCGGCGGCGCGGTAAGCGCCAGCCCGGCGGCGACCGCCACGGCGCCGGCCGCCACGGCGAAGGTCCCGCTCCGGCGGTGCAGGCCGCGCACGAACAGCGCGGTGACCAGCAGGTAGAACACCATCTCGTAGGAGAGCGTCCACATGGTGTCGGCCAGCCCGCCCAGGTGGACCACGTCCAGCAGCATCGTGAGGTGCGCCGAGACCGACGACAGGTCACGGGGCACCTGCTCGCGGACCGGGACCCAGAAGGCCATGATCAGAACTGCGGCCGCGACCAGCAGGTAGACCGGGTAGAGCCGGAAGACCCGGCTGATCCAGAAGGCGCGGACGTCACCGCGCCCCTCCAGCGAGACCGGGATGATGTAGCCGCTGACCAGGAAGAAGACCAGCACGCCGTACATGCCGAGGTTGAACCAGTACGGCTGGAGCTGAGGCATGAACCCGGGCAGCAGGTGTTCCAGCAGCACCGCGACGGCGGCGAGCCCGCGCAGCGCGTCCAGCCAGGCCAGCCGGGCGGCGGGTGCGGCGGAAGATCTGACATCGGTGTCTGTTGGCGGCACCTGCCCCAACTTACCTGGACAGAAATGCCGAAACTGGTCGGATAGCCATCTCCGCCGATACGGCCGCCCGTCTCACGCTCACGCGGACAGCCCGTAATCCCGGCGCGTACCTAGGCCGGTCCCGGACGTACCTAAGTCGGGCCGCAGGAGGCCCGGTAAGTACCGGTGGATGACGGATTCCGCGTACGGCCGATCTCCGTAACTTAATGACCTGCGAGAACAACAGCAGGAAACACGGACAGAGCAAACAGAGCAAGGAGACGGACGACATGAACGACACCGCCAAGCTGGTCGAGCGCTACCTGGCCACCTGGAACATCACCGACGCCGCCGAGCGCCGCGCGGAGATCGACGCCATCTGGGCCGAGGACGCCCGCTACGTCGACCCCCTGGTCGACGCCACCGGCCGCGACGCCATCGACGCCACCATCGCCGCCGTCCAGCAGCAGTTCCCCGGCCTGGTCTTCACCCCCGGCGGCGACGTCGACGCCCACCACGACGTGGCCCGCTTCACCTGGAAGCTCGGCCCCGAGGGCGGCGAGGCCATCGTGATCGGCTTCGACGTCGCGGTCCTGACCGAGGACGGCCGCATCCAGACCGTCCACGGCTTCCTCGACCAGGTCCCCGCCGCCCTCTGACGGCCGGCCCCGCGCCTCCCGCCCCCGCGTCCTCCCACCAGGAAAGGCTGTTTCCGAGATGACCGCCGTCGCCGCCCGCCCCGTCACCGACACCCACCGGCTCGTCCGCCTGGCCCTGCGCCTGGACGCCGTCGTCACCACCGTCAACGGCCTGGCCTATCTCGCCCTGGCCGCTCCGATCAACGACCTGCTCGGGCTGCCGGTCTCCCTCCAGTACGGCATCGGCGCCTTCCTGACCGTCTACGGCGTCGCGGTCTGGCTGATCTCGATGCCGGCCGCGGTCAACCGGGCCGCGGTCCTGGCGGCCGTCACCCTCAACGCCCTGTGGGGCGTGGTCAGCGTCGCCGAACTGGCCCTCGGCGGCCTGGAGGTCACGACCCTCGGCGCCACCTGGGTCCTCATGCAGGCGGCCACCGTCGGCGGCTTCGCCGCCCTGCAGTATCTCGGCCTCCGCAAGGCCCGGTGAGGACGGGAGAAACGGCGCGGCCCCCGGAGAGGGATCTCCGGGGGCCGCGCCGTACGTCTCCTACTCCCACTCGATGGTGCCCGGCGGCTTGCTCGTCACGTCGAGCACCACGCGGTTGACCTCGCGGACCTCGTTGGTGATCCGGGTGGAGATGCGGGCGAGCACGTCGTAGGGGACCCGGGACCAGTCGGCGGTCATGGCGTCCTCGCTGGAGACCGGGCGCAGGACGATCGGGTGGCCGTAGGTGCGGCCGTCGCCCTGGACGCCCACCGAGCGGACGTCGGCGAGCAGGACGACCGGGCACTGCCAGATGTCGCGGTCGAGACCGGCGCGGGAGAGCTCCTCACGGGCGATGGCGTCGGCCTCGCGGAGGATCTCCAGGCGGTCGCGGGTGACCGCGCCGACGATGCGGATGCCCAGGCCGGGACCGGGGAACGGCTGGCGCCAGACCATCGCGGCGGGCAGGCCGAGCTCCTCGCCCGCTCGGCGGACCTCGTCCTTGAACAGCGCGCGCAACGGCTCCACCAGCGAGAACTGCAGGTCGTCGGGGAGACCGCCGACGTTGTGGTGCGACTTGATGTTGGCGGTGCCGGTGCCGCCGCCGGACTCGACCACGTCGGGGTAGAGGGTGCCCTGCACGAGGAAGTCGACCGGGCCGTCGGCGATGATGGCGCGCTGCTCGTCCTCGAAGACCCGGATGAACTCGCGACCGATGATCTTGCGCTTCTCCTCCGGGTCGGTGACCCCGTCGAGCGCCTTGAGGAAGCGCTCCTGGGCGTCCACCACGCGGAGCTTGACGCCGGTGACGGCCACGAAGTCCCGCTCGACCTGCTCGGCCTCACCCTTGCGCAGCAGCCCGTGGTCGACGAACACGCAGGTCAGGCGGTCGCCGATGGCGCGCTGCACCATGGCCGCCGCGACCGCGGAGTCCACTCCGCCGGACAGCGCGCAGATGGCGCGGCCCTCCGGGCCGATCTGGGCGCGGACCGCATCGACGGCGTCCTCGACGATGTTGAGCATCGTCCAGGACGGGCGGCAGCCCGCCGCGTCGAGGAAGTGCTTCAGCACGGCCTGGCCGTGCTCGGAGTGGAGGACCTCGGGGTGGAACTGCACGCCGTACAGGCCCTTGCCGGGGTGCTCGAAGGCGGCGACCGGCGTCTCGGCGGTCGCGGCGGTGACGAGGAAGTCCTCGGGGGCGGCGGCGACGCTGTCGCCGTGGGACATCCAGACCGACTGCTTGACGGGCAGCCCCGCGAACAGGACGCCCTCCTGGACCACGTCCAGCTGGGTCCCGCCGTATTCGGCGATGCCCGTCCGGGCCACCTGGCCGCCGAGGGCCTGGGCCATGGCCTGGAAGCCGTAGCAGATCCCGAAGGTCGGCACCCCGGTCTCGAACAGGCCGGCGGGCGCGGCGGGAGCGCCTTCGGCGTAGACCGACGAGGGACCACCGGACAGGATGATGGCCTTGGGCTTCTTGGCCATCATCTCCTCCACCGGCATCGTCGAAGGGACGATCTCGGAGTAGACGTGGCATTCACGCACCCGTCGTGCGATGAGCTGCGCGTACTGCGCACCGAAGTCGACGACCAGGACCGTGTCGAACTCAGACACCAAGACCCCCAAAGGAAACACAGCGGTGTATCCAGTCTATCGGCGCTTGTCAGCACGGTTACGCGTAGGCGGAAAACGCGGGCAAAGACCCGCTCCGTCCCGCCGCCCCGGGGGCCGGGCGGGCGCCCCGGGGGGAACCCCGCGGCGCCCGGAGCGGTGAGCACGGCCAGCCGCCGAGCGCGTGACCGAGCAGGTGAGCACGGCTAGCCGCGGAGCGCGTGGCCGAGCAGGCCCAGCGGAGGGGAGCCGAGGCCGAGCATGGCCGTGTGGAAGCGCTTGAGGGTGAACCCGGCGCCCCACTCGGCCCTGGCCCGCTCGCGCAGGTCGAGGATCTCCAGCTTGCCCCAGGTGTAGCGGCCGTAGGTCGGGTCGAAGGTGGCCCGCGCCGCCTCCGACAGCGCCGCGGGGCCGGCGAGGTGGGTGTCGGCCTCGAAGCGGCGGGCGCCCTCCTCGACGGTCATCGCGCCGGTGTGCACGCCGACGGCGCAGGCCAGGCGGGTCACCCGGATCAACGCCTCCAGCCACACGCCGATCTCGAAGCGCGGGTCGCCGGGCGCGTAGCCCTCCTCGACGCAGAGCTCCTCGGCGTAGTGCGCCCACCCCTCGGCGAAGGCCGTCGACATCAGCGTCCGCCGTACCTCGGAGGGGGCGTGCCGCAGGGCCCGGCCGTGGGAGAAGTGGCCCGGGGCGACCTCGTGCACGTTGATCGCCGGCAGGGTGGTCTCGCTGAAGACCTCCAGCCACTCCTCGATCTCGCGCTCCGGCCAGGAGGGGTCGGGCGGGGTGATGTGATACCAGGACGGGCCGTCGGGCTCGCCGGGCGCCGACCAGCTCATCATCGCCATGGCCCACCGGCGCGACTCCGGCGCGAGGCCGACCAGGCACTCGCCGTCGTTGTAGGGCACCAGGTCCTTCTCGCGGGTGAAGGCGATCGCCCGCTCGGTGCCGGCCCTGGCCGCGTCGATCACACCGTCGATGCCGGGGTGCTGCCTGACCAGCTCACGCGCGACCTCCAGCGGCGGCCGGCCGCCGGAGTCCAGCTCGGCGCACGCCTCGGTGAGCCGCGCCATGAGGCGGTCGCGTTCGGCGTCGGCCCGCGCGGCGAGCGCGCCCAGGTCCACCTGGAGGCCGTCCCCCGCGCCCATCAGCAGGGACAGGCCCTCCGCGCCGAGAGAGGCGTCCGGGTCGCCGGAGCGCGCGGCCTCCTCGACGTGCTCCACCAGGCGGGTGTGCGCCTTGAGCGCCGCCTCGCGCACGGACTCCTCCGCCTCGGCCGGCACTCCGGCCGCCAGCCCTCGCACGGCCCCCAGCAGCGCGGCCGCGACCGGCGCGCTGAGGCGGTCGAGCGAGGCGACGGCGTGCTCCACGGCCTCCGGCCAGCGGGCGAGGTGGGCGTGCTTGGCGGCGGTCCGCTCGGCCTCGGGGGCGTAGTCGCGGTCGTAGGCGGCGAGGTCGAGGTTGTTCAGGTGGTCGAGCGGGCTGCGGCGGTGCAGCTCCAGCTCGCCGAACCGGACCCGGGCGGCCTCCTCGAAGATCCGCAGGTGCG
This sequence comes from Streptosporangium sp. NPDC048886, assembly GCF_055586905.1. Lineage (NCBI taxonomy): Bacteria > Bacillati > Actinomycetota > Actinomycetes > Streptosporangiales > Streptosporangiaceae > Streptosporangium > Streptosporangium sp. NPDC048886. The sequence continues at coordinate 86,814 of NZ_JBVJHH010000015.1, read as the reverse complement.
CCGCGTCGTAGGGGTCGGCGGGCGCCTCCCCCTCGCCGAGCGCGGCCAGCCCCGTGCGCACGCCCTCGGGCGACAGGTCCTGGATCCGGCCGTCGTACTCGTGCCGGCCGGCCGTCTCGCGGACGTCGGCGACGGCCAGATCACACACCGCGCGCAGGCGGCTGTCGAGTTCGGTCATGGACGCGACGCTATCCCAGGACATCCCGCGGCGGGTACGGACGATCGGCGCGCGGGCGGCCCGGGATCTCCCGGTCGCGACTGCGACGCCGGCCAGGACCGGCCGTCGACGTCGAGCCCGACGTCCGGGTCCGCCACCGGCCGGCCTGACGGCCCGCGGGCGGGCCCGTCACCCGTCGGCCGGGCCGCCCCGCTCGCCGATCAGATCGAGCAGCTGCTCCAGCGTCTTGTCGTCCGTGGCGGGGGCCATCACGGTGACCCGGAGATGGCGTACTCCGCCGACCTCGGTCGAGGTGAGGTGGAAGGCGCCGTCCGCCATCAGGTCCTCGCGGATCGCCGCCTGGTCGGCGGTGCCGTACCGGAAGCAGACGATGTTGCTCTCCGGCTCGTAGGGGCACTCGAAGCCGGGCCGCTCCCGGGCCAGCTCCCAGAAACGGTGCGCCGTCGCGTACTGCCGCGCGACGTAGTCGCCCAGGCCCACCTCACCCCGCCAGGCCAGGTTGAGGAAGATCTTCAGCCCCAGCTCGGCCTTGCTGCACTCCACGGTCCTGCCGATCAGGTCGAAGCCCTGGTCGCCGTAGAACAGGTAGCTCGCCCGCTGCCGGAAGGCGGCGTCCAGGTCACCCTCCCTCTTGGTCAGGACCGCCGCCGCCAGGCTGGAGGTGCGCAGCATCTTGTGGGCGTCCCAGATCAGGGAGTCGGCGAGCTCGATCCCGTCGAGCAGGTGCCGGTGCTCCCCGGCTAGCAGCGCCGACGCCCCGTGGGCGCCGTCCACGTGGAACCAGACGCCGTTGGCGGCGCAGAACTCGCCGACGCCGCGCAGGTCGTCGTAGAGGCCGGTCCCCGTCGAGCAGGCGTTGGCCACCAGGGCCATCGGCCGCCGGCCCGCCCGCCGTACCCGCTCCAGGGCCTCGGGCAGGCGGGCGACGTCGATCCTGCCCAGCTCGTCCACGTCCAGCGGCATGACGGCCCGCTCCCCCAGGCCGAGGATCGCCGCGGCGCGGGTGAGCGAGTAGTGCGACGACGCCGGCGCGAGCAGGGCGAGGTCGGCGGGGACCCCCTCGGTCCACGCCTGCGGCGCGGCCGCCGCGCGCGCGGCCAGCAGCGCGGTGAGGTTGGCCAGCGACCCGCCGTGGGTGAGCACCCCGCCGCCCGTCTCCCCGAAGCCCACCTTGTCCAGCATCCAGCGCAGGACCTCGAACTCGACGGTCGCCGCCGAGGCGCCCATCTCGTAGATCGCCATCGGGTTGTTGGCGGCGCCGTGGACGAAGTCGGCGAGCGCGGCCGGGAAGTCGGGGGCGGCGACCTGGTGGCCGAGGTAGGCGGGGTGGTGCAGCCGGGTCCCCTCGTCCAGGTAGGCCGCGAGGAAGTCCGCGTAGCTGTCCGGCGTCATCCCGCCCTCGCGGATCCACCGCGCGAGCCCGAGCCGCTCGGCCAGCTCCCGCGGCGGCCGGCGGCGCAGGACGGGCGGCAGGCCCCGCTGGCTCTCGTCCACGTAGGTGGCCAGCCCGTCGACGGTCACGGTCGCGGCGCGCATGAACTCTTCAACGTTCCACATCACATGCGAGATACTGGTCGAATCTACGGCAAATCACCAGCTATGCCGAATTCTGGAGCAGAAAACTCGATGAACACCGCACTGGATTCGATCGACCGCGCAATCCTGGCCGAGCTGCAGAAGGATGCGCGCCTGCCCAACAAGGACCTCGCCGAGCGCGTCGGCGTCGCCCCCTCCACCGCCCTGGAGCGGGTGCGCGCCCTGCGCCGGCGCGGGGTGATCACCGCCTTCCGCGCCGAGACGGAGCCGACGGCCCTGGGCCGCCCGCTCCAGGCCATGCTCGCCCTGCGGGTCCGCCCGCACACCAGCCAGCTCGTCGACCCGCTCCGGGCCTTCGTGCTCGGCCTGCCCGAGACCGTCGCCCTCTTCCACGTGGCCGGCCCGCAGGACTTCCTGGTCCACGTCGCCGTCCCCGACGCCGACCACCTGCACCGGCTCATCCTGGACCGCTTCCTGGTCCGCCCCGAGATCGTGCACCTGGAGACGACGCTCATCTTCAGGACCGAGCACCAGCCCCTCCAGCGCCCCGTCGGCTGAGCGGTCCCGGCCGGCGGGCTAGGTGATGTCCACGATGGGCAGGCGGAGCGCGCCGGGGGCGGCGGCGGGGACGGCCGGGTGCTTGGGGGCGACGGGCGACAGCCGGACATAGGGGGAGCCCGGGGCGGGACGGGTGTCGGCCTCTCCCCTGTTGGGCCAGAGCGCCATGGCGCGTTCGGCCTGGGCGGTGATCGTCAGGGAGGGGTTGACGCCGGGGTTGGCGGAGACGGCGGAGCCGTCGACGACGTGCAGCCCCTCGTGGCCGTGGACGCGGTGGTAGGCGTCGATCACCCCGCTGTCGCGGTCGGCGCCGATGGCGCAGCCGCCCAGGAAGTGCGCGGTGGCGGGGATGTCGAACAGGTCGAGCCAGGAGCCGCCGGGCATGCCGCCGATCTCCTCGGCGGCGTGCCGGACGAACCGGTGACCGGCCGGGAGCCAGGTGGGGTTGGGCTCGCCGTGGCCCCTCCTGGAGCGGAGCCTCCAGCCGAACGTCCCCTTCCGCGCCGACAGGGTGATCGAGTTGTCCTTCGCCTGCATGACGAGGGCGATGAGCGCGCGCTCGGACCACCTGCGGTGGTCGAACAGCCTCGGCACCAGATGGGGCCGGCGCGCGGCCTCCCCGAGGAACTTGAGCCAGCGGGGGGCGCCGCCGCCGCCGTCGATCAGAAGGGAGCGGAGCATGCCCATCGCGTTGGAGCCGTCGCCGTAGCGGACGGGCTCGATGTGGGTGTGGGCGTCGGGATGGATGGAGGAGGTGATCGCCACACCGCGGTTGAGCTTCTCCCCCTCGATCGACAATCGCTCGAACCCGAGCAGCGCCTCGGAGTTCGTCCGGGTCAGAGCGCCGAGCCGGTCGGACAGCCGGGGCAGGACCCGCTCGGCCTTGAGGCGGTGCAGCAGGCGCTGCGTGCCGTACGTGCCGGCCGCGAAGATCACCTGCTCCGCCGTGAGGGTACGGCGGCGCCAGGGCGCCCCCGTCTTGCTCACCTCGACCCGGTAGCCCCCCTCCACCGGGCGGACCGAGGTGACCGTGGTCTCCGGGTGGACCTTGGCCCCGGCCTTCTCGGCCAGGTAGAGGTAGTTCTTGACGAGCATGTTCTTGGCGCCGTGGCGGCAGCCGGTCATGCACTCGCCGCACTCGGTGCAGCCCCTGCGGCGCGGCCCGGCGCCGCCGAAGTAGGGGTCGTCGACCTCGACGCCCGGCTCGCCGAAGAAGACGCCGACGGGGGCCAGATGGAAGGTGTCGCCCACGCCCATCCGGTCGGCGACCTTCCGCATCACCTCGTCGGCGCGGGTGACGGTCGGGTTGAGCACCACGCCCAGCATGCGCTTGGCCTGGTCGTAGTAGGGGCCGAGCTCGGCCTTCCAGTCGGTGATGCCCGACCACTGGGCGTCCTGGAAGAACGGGTCGAGGGGCTCGTAGAGGGTGTTGGCGTAGACCAGCGAGCCGCCGCCGACCCCCGCGCCCGCCAGGACCATGACGCCGGTGCCCTTCTGGCCGCGCAGCACGTGGATGCGCTGGATGCCCTTCAGGCCGAGCCCCGGCGCCCACAGGAAGTCGCGGACCCGCCAGGAGGTCCGGGGCAGCGTGCTCTCGTCGAAGCGCCGGCCGGCCTCCAGCACGGCCACCTTGTAGCCCTTCTCCGTCAGCCGCAGCGCCGAGACGCTCCCGCCGAACCCCGAGCCGATCACCAGCACGTCGTAGTCGAACATCCGCGGACTCCCTTCGGGCGACGACCGGACCGCGGTGGGGGCGCCGCCTCCCCGCACCGCTCCCCCGATTCCCGTGACCCGCATGACGGCCACCGGCGAACAGATGTGACGATCACCGGCAGGCCGGCGTGAGGGCCACCGGCGGGGGCGCGGCCGTCACCGGCCGCGCCCCGGCCACGCGGGCCTCACTTCAGGTGGAACTTCTTCATGGTCTTGAGCAGGCCCGACAGGGTGTCGGCGTATTTGTCGTAGGTCATGCCGAGGATCGGCTCGAAGCCCATCCAGGAGGCCTGGCTGGAGATGGTCTGCACCTCGGTGTATTTCAGCAGGCCCTCGGCCCCGTGGCGGCGGCCCAGGCCGGAGGACTTCATCCCGCCCATGGGGGCGTCGTAGGAGGCGTAGGCCGAGCCGTACCCCTCGTTGATGTTGACGGTCCCTGCCTTGATCCGGGAGGCCAGCGCGCGGCCGCGGGACAGGTCGCGGGTCCAGACGGAGGCGTTGAGGCCGTAGACGGTGTCGTTGGCCCTCTCGACCACCTCGTCCTCACCCGAGAACCGGTAGATCGACACGACCGGGCCGAAGGTCTCCTCGCGGCACAGGCTCATGCTCTCGTCCACGCCGGCCAGGATCGTCGGCTCGTAGAACAGCGGGCCCGCCTCGGGGCGGGCCCTGCCCCCGGCGAGGACCTCCGCGCCCTTGGCGACGGCGTCGTCGACGTGGGCGCTGACCGCGTCGAGCTGGCGCTGGGAGGTGAGCGAGCCCATCTGCACGCTCCAGTCGAGCCCCGCGCCGAGCTTCATGTTGCGGGTCTGGCGGACGAACTTCTCCACGAACGCGTCGTGCACGGCCTCGTGCACGTAGAGCCGCTCGATGGAGATGCACAGCTGCCCGGCGTTGGTGAAGCAGGCACGCAGCGCGCCCTGCGCGGCCATGTCGAGGTCGGCGTCGTCGAGGACGACCATGGGGTTCTTGCCGCCGAGCTCCAGCGAGCAGCCGATCAGCCGCCTGGCCGCCGCCTCGGCGATCTTCCGGCCGCCCCGGGTCGAGCCGGTGAACGCGACGTAGTCGGCGCCGTCGATCAGCGCGTCGCCGACCTCGGCGGGTTCGCCGAGCACGACCTGCCAGATCTCCCGGGGCATCCCGAGGGAGACCAGCAGGTCGATCGTCCACAGCGTGGACAGCGCGGTCTGGGTGTCGGGCTTGTGGACCACGGCGTTGCCCGCGAGCAGGGCCGGGACGACGTCGGTGACGCCGAGCGAGAGCGGGTAGTTCCACGGGGAGATCAGCGCCACGGTCCCCTTGGGCCGGCGCACCTCGACCGTCTTGGTCGCGACGGGGAAGATGCCGGCGCGGCGCCTGGGCGCGAGCAGGCCGGGTGCCCGCCGCACGTAGTAGAGCGTGCAGCCCGCCACGTCGAGGACCTCCTCGAAGGCGTGCCTGCGGGCCTTGCCGGTCTCCCACTGGACCACGTCGAGGATCTCCTCGCGCCGGTCGAGGATGGCGTCGTGCAGGCGGAGGAAGGGCCTGATCCGCTCCTGCACGGGCAGCGCGGCCCACGCCTCGCGCGCCTCGCGGGCCCTGGCATGGGCGGCGCGGACGTCCTCGGCGGTGGAGACGGGCAGTTCGGCGAGAGGCTCGCCGGTGAACGGCGCGGTGATCGTCTGCGTCTTCCCGCTGGAGGTCACCTGCCGGACGACGCGTTCGATCATGCTTGGGTCGAGTGTCCGGGTAGCTCCGAGAGTGACAGCCATGCGCGAAGAATATTCTGGGCTACCCATCTGTGGCTACCGGTCGGTAACGGGTTGAACCGGACATGATGTCGATCCGTCGTAGGGGGCATGAGGACATCGATCCGTACGGCGGGCGCCGTCACCCTGGCCGCCGCCCTGCTCGCCACGGCGTGCAGCCCGACAGAGACGGAACGCGGCGCGGGCCGTACGACACCGGTCGACCTGGGCGACATCAAACTGGTCTCCTACAGCGGCTGCGACGACATGCTGGCCGGGCTGCGGACGGCGGCGGCCAAGCGGGTCGGGCCGTGGGGCCTGGCCGGCCCGCAGATCATGTACATGGAGAGCCGCTCGGATGTCGCCACGGCCCGGGCCAAGGTCCCCGCGCCCGAGCACTCGACCACGAACGTGCACGAGGCCGGGGTCGACGAGCCGGACCTGGTGAAGACCGACGGCAACCGGGTGATCACCGTCAACCGCGGTGTGCTGCGGGTGGTGGACGCCGCGACCAGGAAGGTCACCGGCACGCTCAAGCTGGTGGACGCCGAGCAGGCGTGGGCCCCGGCCGACCTGCTGGTCAGCGGGGACCGGGCGCTGGTGCTGTTCTCCGGCGGCGGGATCATCCCGTTCGGCGCGATGGCCAAGCGGCCGGCGAGCCCGGGACCGCGTTACGTCCTCGTCGACCTGTCCGGCAAGCCGGAGGTGATGGGCTCGCTCACTCCGGACGGCTCCCACGTGGACGCCAGGATGGTCGGCTCGACGGTGCGGATCGTGGTCCGCAGCCAGCCTCGGATCGACTTCCCGGACCACGGCCCCGACGTCTCGGAGAACGAGCGGACCCGCCGGAACGCGGACATCATCAAGAAGGCGCCGATCGAGGCGTGGCTGCCGACGTTCGAGACGGCGGACGCCAAGGGCGCGACCTCCACCGGCTCGGTCAAGTGCGAGCAGGTCAGCCACCCCGCGGACTACAGCGGCACGTCGATGCTGACCGTGCACAGCTTCGACCTGTCCCAGGGGCTCGCGGAGACCTCCCCGGTCAGCGTGGCGGCCGACGGCGACACGGTCTACGGCACCGGCTCCAGCCTGTACGTGACCAGCAACCCGAGCTGGTGGTGGCCCCGGCCGATCGAGCCGCCGGTGGTCGACGACGCGCCGACGGCCCCGGCCACCGAGCAGGCCCCGCAGGTCGAGCCGGTGCCGACGGAGCCGACGGTGACCGTCTCCCCTTCCACGACGGACCCCTCCCCGGCGGCCCCCTCCGCGGCACCGGTCGACCCCACCCCGGCCCCGGCCTCGCCCACCCCGGCCGACCCCACGGCCACCGCCACCCCGGTGCCGGCCGACCCCACCGTGACCGCGACGAGGCCGGCCGAGCCGCCGGAGGAGACCGAGGTCCACCGGTTCGACATCAGCGCGCCGGGCGCGCCCCGCTACGTCGCCTCGGGCAAGGTGCCCGGCCGGCTGCTCAACCAGTACTCCCTGTCCGAGCATGAGGGGTACCTGCGGGTCGCCACCACCTCGACCTCCGGCCAGAACAGCTCCAGCGCCGTCTACGTGCTCAAGGCCGACACCCTGGCCAAGGTCGGCGAGGTCGGCGGCCTGGGGGACGGCGAGCGGATCTACTCCGTCCGGTTCATCGGCCCGGTCGGCTACGTGGTGACGTTCAAGCAGGTGGACCCGCTCTACACCCTCGACCTGCGCGACCCGGCGGCGCCGCGGAAGACGGGTGAGCTGAAGATCACCGGCTACTCCGCCTACCTGCACCCGGCCGGCGACGGGCGGCTGATCGGCCTCGGGCAGGAGGCGAGCGAGAAGGGCCGCACGCTCGGCACCCAGGTCTCGCTGTTCGACGTCGGCGACCCGGCCGCCCCGCGCCGTCTGTCGCAGATGTTCCAGAAGGACTCCGGCTCCGAGGCCGAGTGGGACCCGCACGCCTTCCTCTACTGGGCCAGGACGGGCACGGCGGTCCTGCCGCTGAACACCTGGAACGGCACCGAGCAGACCAACGGCGCCGCGCTCGTCCTGAAGATCGACGACTCGGCCGTCACCAAGGTCGGCACCATCGTCCACCCCCGGCCCAAGGCGACCGGCGACGCCCGCGTGGCCGCCTACGAACCGGGCATCCGCCGCTCGGTCGTCATCGGCGACAGCCTCTGGACGGTCTCCGACCTGGGACTGAAGGTCAGCGACATGAACAGCCTCGCCGACCGGGCCTGGATCCCCTTCGACTAGCGCCCGGAGATCCTCGGGACAGGGGCCGGCCCTGTCCCGCCCGGGAACGGCCCGCCTGGAACCAGCCCGGTCCTGTCCGGGAACGGCCCCGCGCGGCCCCCGCCTCCGCGGCGGGGGCCGTGCTCATCTGCCGTTGCCGTGGTCGGCGACGGGCTTGGCGACCGGGACGACGTCGGGGGCGCCGAGGCGGATCGCGTCGGCCTCCTGGTCGGTGTCCTGCTCCTGGGACAGCCGCTCGGCCTCGACCCGCTTGGTGTAGTACTCCACTTCACGCTTGACCTGCTCGTCGTCCCAGCCCAGCGGCCCGGCGAGCAGCTGCGCCGCCTCCTCGACCACGCCCAGCCCCCGGTGGAAGGTCTCGATCGAGATGCGCGTGCGCCGGGCCAGCACGTCGTTCAGGTGGCGGGCGCCCTCGTGGGTGGCCGCGTAGACGATCTCCGCCCGCAGGTAGTCGTCCGCCCCGGTCAGCGGGAGGGCCAGCGACGGATCCCGCTCGATCAGCGTGAGAATCTCGTCGATCATCGACCCGTAGCGCTGCAGCAGGTGCTCGATCCGCGCCACGTGCAGCCCGGACGACTGGGCCAGCCGGTAGCGGGAGTTCCACAGCGCCTGGTATCCCTCCGCCCCGGCCAGCGGGATCCGGTCCGTGCACGACGGCGGGACCCGCTGGTCCAGCCCGTGCGCCACCGCGTCCACCGCGTCCCGCGCCATGACCCGGTAGGTCGTGTACTTCCCGCCGGCCACCATGACCAGGCCGGGCACCGGGTGGGCCACCATGTGCTCGCGGGAGAGCTGGGAGGTCTCCTCCGACTCCCCCGACAGCAGCGGGCGCAGCCCGGCGTAGACGCCCTCGACGTCGTCGCGGGTGAGCGGCACCGAGAGCACCTCGTTCACGTGCTCCAGGACGTAGTCGATGTCCGAGCGGGAGGCGGCCGGGTGGGCCCGGTCCAGGTCCCAGCGGGTGTCGGTGGTCCCGATGATCCAGTGGCGGCCCCAGGGGATCACGAACAGCACCGACTTCTCGGTGCGCAGGATGATCCCGGTGAGGGAGTGGATGCGGTCGCGCGGGACGACCAGGTGGATGCCCTTGGACGCGCGGACGTGGATCTGCCCCCGGCCGCCGACCAACTCCTGGATGTCGTCGGTCCACACGCCCGTGGCGTTGACCACCTGCCGGGCCCGCACGTCCATGTCGGTCCCGGCCTCCAGGTCGCGCACCCGGACCCCGGTGACCCGCTCGCCCTCCCGCAGGAAGCCCACCACCTGGGCGCGCGAGGCGACGTGCGCCCCGTAGGAGGCGGCGGTCCGGAGCATGGTCATCACGTAGCGGGCGTCGTCCACCTGGGCGTCCCAGTACTGCACCGCGCCGGAGAAGGCGGTCCGCCGCAGCGAGGGGGCGAGCCGGAGCGCCCTGCGGCGCGACAGGTGACGGTGTCCGGGGACGCCCCGGGTGAAGCCGAAGGAGAAGCCCAGCATGTCGTACAGCGCCAGGCCGGCTCCGACGTAGGGCCGCTCCCAGCCGATGTGCGTGAGCGGGAACAGGAAGGGCACCGGCCGCACCAGGTGGGGGGCGATCCGCTGCAGCAGCAGGGCGCGCTCCTGCAGCGCCTCCCTGACCAGGTCGAAGTTGAGCTGCTCCAGGTAGCGCAGACCACCGTGGATCAGCTTGGACGATCGGGACGAGGTGCCCGAGGAGAAGTCCCGCGCTTCCAGCAGCCCGACGCTCAGCCCGCGGGTCGCCGCGTCCAGCGCGACCCCGGCGCCGACGACGCCGCCGCCGATCACCACCACGTCGAGTTCCTGAGCGCCCATCTGCGTCAGTGCGGCGGTCCGCTCGGCGGGACCGAGCCGTGCCGTGCCCATTCGCGCCGTCATGCTGCATCCCCCTGATGTACGGATTGTCACCTTGCGTCAGGTCTCTACCCATCCACCCTAGGCATCACTACTGACCGGTAGGGAACAGCGGGCGAGATTCGCGCCACAACCCGGTGGACAGTGGGAGATCCTCCCGGAAACGCTGGTCGCCGACAGCGCGGAGCCCGCACGGGCCGTGATCCGGCGCCGGGGGATCGACCGCCCGGGATCGATCACGGCGCGGGCGGGACGTGCCACCCGACGGTCCGGTGAACCCCGGGACGGGCGGACCGGCCGCGCGGCGACGCCCTTCACCGGGCGGGCTCAGGCACGGATCACCTTGACGCCCGCGTCGGTGAAGCGGGCCGCGGCCTCGTCGGAGAGGCCCTCGCCGGTGACCAGCGTGCCGATGGCGCCGAGCGGGCAGATGCGGGCGAAGGCGCGCAGACCGATCTTGGAGGTGTCGGCGACCACCACGACCCGGGCGGCCCTGCTGATCAGCAGGTTGTTGACGCTCGCCTCACCTTCGTGGTGGGCCGACGCGCCCTCCTCGGCGTCGATCCCGTCCACCCCCAGGAACGCGATGTCGAGCGTGACCTGCTCCAGCACCCCCGACGCCAGCGGGCCGATCAGCTCGTAGGACTGCGGCCTGGCCACACCACCGGTCAGCACGATCTTGACGTGCTGACGCACGGTCAGCTCGGCGGCGATGTTCAGCGCGTTGGTGACGATGGTGAAACCGATCTCCGGGTCGGCCCGGATGGCCAGCGCCCGCGCCACCTCCGAGGTGGTCGTGCCGCCGTTCATGCCGATGATCGCCCCCGGCGCCACCAGCCCCGCCGCCGCCTCGGCGATCCGCTGCTTCTCCCCCGCGTGCCGCGCCGTCTTGTAGCGCAGCGGCAGGTCGTAGCTCACGCTCTGGGCGACGGCGCCACCGCGCGTGCGCATGAGCATCTGCTGCTGGGCGAGCTGGTCGAAGTCACGCCGGATCGTGGCGGTGGAGACGACGAGCGCCTCGGCCGCCTGCTCCACCGACAGGCGCCCCTCCTGCGAGAGCAGTTCGAGGATGGCGTTCCAGCGCTCATATCGGCTCACGATGAACAGGGTGACACAGCGAAGGATCAAAACCTACCTCTGCACAATTGTGCTCATTTCTGCTATAAATCACTCACAACAAAGCAAATTCGGGGAGGCACGCCGTGACCACGCACACCGAAGCCGAGATCGCGTCACAGCCGGACTGCTGGCGCCGCGCCGTCAGCGAGGTGTCCGCCGACGCGCTCCCCCAGCGCGGCGAGCGCGTCGCCGTCGTCGGCTGCGGCACCTCCTGGTTCATCGCCCAGGCGTACGCCGTCCTGCGCGAGCGCGCCGGGCACGGCGAGACCGACGCGTTCGCCGCCTCAGAGTTCCCGGCCGGCCGTTCCTACGACCGGGTGCTCGCGCTGACCCGGTCGGGCACCACCACCGAGGTGCTGGAGCTGCTCCGCGGCGCCGGCACGAGGACCAGCGCGATCACCGCCGACCCGGCGACCCCGGTCATGACGCTCGCCGACCAGGTGGTCGTGCTCGACTTCGCCGACGAGAAGTCGGTCGTGCAGACCCGCTTCGCCACCACCCAGCTCGCCCTGCTCCGCGCCCACCTCGGCGAGGACCTGACCGGCGCGATCTCCGACGCCGAGCGCGCGGTCGCCGACCCGCTCCCGGCCGACCTGCTCGCCGCCGAGCAGTTCACCTTCCTGGGCCGGGGCTGGGCCTACGGCCTGGCGGTGGAGGCCGGGCTGAAGATGCGCGAGGCCTGCCGGGCGTGGACCGAGTCCTACCCGGCGATGGAATACCGGCACGGCCCGATCAGCATCGCCGGGCCCAACCGGGTCACCTGGATGCTCGGCGAGGCCCCCGAGGGCCTGCGCGGCGAGGTCGAGGCCACCGGCGGGTCCTTCCTGGAGAGCACCCTCGACCCGATGGCCGAGCTCATCAGGGTCCAGCGGGTGGCCGTGGCCCGGGCGCACGCCCAGGGACTCGACCCCGACGAGCCGCTCCACCTCACCAGGTCGGTGATCCTCTCCTCCTGATGACCGGTCCTCCCCAGGACCGGAGAGGATAGTGCCATGAGCATCACACTCGCCGACGCCCGTATCGTGACCCCCGAAGGTGTCCACGGAGGCTGGCTCACCATCGAAGACGGCCGCATCACCCACGTGGGCCAGGGCTCCGCCCCCGGGCCGGGCCACAGCCTCGCGGGCCGATACGTCGTGCCGGGTTTCGTCGACATCCACAACCACGGCGGGGCGGGCGGCTCCTTCCCCACCGGCGATCCGGACGAGGCGAGCCGGGTCGCCGCGCTGCACGCCCGGCACGGCACCACCACGCTCATGGCCAGCCTGGTCACCGCGGCCCCGGACGATCTGGCCAGGGCGACCGCCGCCCTGGCCGACCTGTGCGAGGACGGCCTGCTGGCCGGGATCCACTTCGAGGGCCCCTACATCTCCAAGGCCCGCTGCGGCGCGCACAACCCGGCGCTGCTGCGCGAGCCGTCCCCGCAGGAGTTCGCCGAGCTGCTCAAGGCCGGCCGCGGCCACGTGCGGATGCTCACCATCGCCACCGAGCTGCCCGGCGCCCTCGACACCATCCGGGAGGCCGTCGCGAACAACGTGATCGCCGCGCTCGGGCACAGCGACGCCACCTACGAGCAGACCATCGCGGGCATCGACGCGGGCGGCAGCGTCGCCACCCACCTCTACAACGCGATGCCGCCGCTGCACCACCGCGCCCCCGGCCCGATCGCCGCGCTGCTGGAGGACGAGCGCGTCACGATCGAGCTGATCAACGACGGCGTGCACGTGCACCCGGCGATGATGCGCCTGGCCTACGAGGTCGCGGGCCCCGGCCGGACCGCGCTGATCACCGACGCCATGGCCGCGGCCGGCATGGGTGACGGCGTCTACGGGCTCGGCCCGATGAAGGTCGACGTCGTGGACGGCGTCGCCCGGCTGGCCGAGGGCGGCTCCATCGCGGGCAGCACCCTGACCATGGACGTCGCCTTCCGGCGCAGCGTCCAGGAGGTCGGGCTGTCGCTGCCGGAGGCGGCCGAGATCGCCTCGCTCACCCCCGCCCGGGTGCTCGGCCTCGCCGACCGCCTGGGCTCCGTCTCCGTCGGCAAGCAGGCCGACCTGGTGGTGCTCACCGGCGACCTGGAGGTCGCCGGTGTCATGAAGCACGGAAACTGGATCACAGAACCCTCATGACCTCCTCGCCCGCCCCGCACGGCACGGTCCTGACCGTCACGCTGAACCTGGCCCTCGACGTCACCTACGTGGCCGACGGCGTCGACTGGGACGGCGTCAACCGGGTGCGGACCGTGCACCGGAGAGCGGGCGGCAAGGGGGTCAACGTGGCCAGGGTGCTGGCCGCCCTGGGCAGGGACGTGCTCGTCACCGGCCTGGCGGGCGGCCCGACCGGTGACGCCGTCGGAGCCGACCTCGCGGCGGCGGGCCTGCCCGCCGCCCTCACCCCGATCGCCGCCGAGTCACGCGCCACCCTGGCCGTCTCCGACCTCGGCGGCGCCCCGTCCGGCCCGGCTCCCGCCCCCGGCGCGGAGCGGGCCGCGCGGCGCACGGCGCTGTTCAACGAGCCCGGACCGGTGGTGACCGACGAGGAGCTGGGCCGCTTCCTGCACGACTACGACACGCTGCTCGGGCGGGCCGGGGCGGTCGTGATCTCCGGCAGCCTCCCCCGCGGGGTGCCCGCCGCCTTCTACGCCGAACTCGCGGCCCGGGCCCGCGAGCGGGGCGTCCCGGCGATCGTGGACGCCGACGGCGAGCCGCTCAGGCACGCCCCCGCCGGCCGCCCCTCGATCGTCAAGCCCAACGCCGAGGAGCTCGCCCGCGCCCTGGCCCGCGACAACCTTCTCCGAGACCCCGGCAGGGACTCCGGAGGGGATTCCGACGGAGACTCCGGCGGGGACTTCGCCGGGGCCGAGGTGCTGCGGCGGGACGGGGCGGAGGCCGTCGTGGTCTCCCTCGGCGCCGGCGGGCTGCTGGCCGTGACCCCCGAGGGCGCCTGGCGGGCCGCCATGCCGTACCGGGTGGAGGGGAACCCGACGGGGGCCGGTGACGCGCTCGTCGCGGGGCTGGCGCTGGGCCTGGTGGAGGGTATGCCCTGGCCCGAGCGGCTGCGCCGCGCGGCCGCCCTGGGCGCGGCCGCGGTGGCCTCCCCGGTCGCCGGCGACTTCGACCCGGAGACGTTCCGGAGGATCCACCCGGAGATACGGGTGGAGCCGGCCCGCCCGTAGGGCGTCCGGCGCTCCGCATCGCACCGCTCATCCCGTATACGAAAGGGTCAACATGCCTGTTGTCGGTATCGGCGACATCGTCCGCGACGCTCCGGCCGGCGTCGGCGCGTTCAACGTCATCCAGCTGGAGCACGCCGAGGCGATCGTCACCGGGGCGGAGGCCGCCGGGGTGCCCGTCGTGCTGCAGATCAGCGAGAACTGCGTCCGCTTCCACGGCGCCCTCGCCCCGATCGCCGCCGCGTCGCTCGCGGTGGCCAGGGCGGCGGCGGTGCCGGTGGCCGTGCACCTCGACCACGCCACCGACCGAGCGCTCGTCGAGGAGGCCGTGGAGCTGGGCCTGGGATCGGTGATGTTCGACGCCTCGGCGCTGCCCGACGAGGAGAACGTGGCGCTCACGGCCGAGGTCGCCACCCTGTGCCACCGGCGGGGCGTGTGGGTGGAGGCCGAGCTCGGCGAGGTCGGCGGCAAGGACGGCGTGCACGCGCCGGGGGCGCGGACCAAGCCGCACGAGGCCGTGGACTACGTGGCCAGGACGGGCGTGGACGCGCTGGCCGTGGCCGTGGGCAGCTCCCACGCCATGACGACCAGGGACGCCGTCCTCGACCTGGAGCTGATCGCCGCCCTGCGCGCCGCGGTCCCGGTCCCGCTGGTGCTCCACGGCTCCTCGGGTGTGCCGGACGAGACCCTGCGCGCCGCCGTACGGCACGGCATGAAGAAGATCAACATTGCCACGCACCTCAACAAGACCTTCACCCGCGCGATCCGCGACCACCTGACCGCCGACGAGAAGGTCGTGGACTCCCGCAAATACGTCGCGGCGGGCCGGGCGGCCGTCGCCACCGAGGTCACCCGTCTCCTCGGGGTCCTGACCGGCTGATCACGACCATTTCCAGCGGACGCCGATCAGGCCGGGCTGGAGCGAGCCGGTCACCAGGTGGACCGCGTGGTGGGCGTTGAGGGCGAGCTCGCCCTGGTCGTGCTCGCCCGCCGCGGACTCGTGGCGGGCGAAGCGGCGCACGCTGACCGGCAGGGCCTCGGGGGCGAAGCTCACCCGGAGCACGTACTGGCCCGCCGGGAAGCGGAAACCCCTCTCGTACTCGGTGGTCTCCACGCCGCTCGGATCGGCGAGCTCGTAGCGCATCACCTGGGTGTCGCCGGTCCGGAGCGCCCGGTCGAACAGCAGCTCGGCCACCACCAGAGCGGTCGGCCCGTCGCGGCGGACCCGGCCGACCCGGCAGTCCTCCAGGGCCCGGATCCGCACCCGCTCCACGTCGCACCCGATGTCGCCCCGGTAGACCATGATGTAGCGGTCGGCGGCGTCCTCGTGCGCCTGCACCACCTGGAGCGTCTCGCGCCGCGTGGTGCTGCGGTCCGCCCCGATCTGCAGCGACTCGTACATGCCGGCGATGTGCAGCCTGCGGTCGTCGGCCACCCCGTCCAGCTCGTCCAGCAGGCTCGACAGGGCGCGCGCGGGGCCCATGGCCGAGGAGTGGGGACCCGCCCCGGCCGCGGGCCCGGCGCTCTGGCCCCGGCCCCGCGGCCGGGGCGGGCCGAGCAGGCCCATCAGCGAGCGCGGCGGCAGGATGAGGATCTCCTCCAGGGCGCGTACGGCGCGCAGCGACTCGGGCCGCTCGGGGCGGCGCAGGCCCTGCTGCCAGTAGCTCAGGCTCGTCATCCCGACCCGCAGGCCGCGCTCTTCCAGGCGCTGGCGGAGCCGGTCCAGGGTCAGGCCGCGCGCCTCCACCGCGGCCCGGAGCGCGACGTGGAACGGGCCCTCGCTGAGAGCGGCCCGGAGCTCGCGATCATCCGACACATGGGCATGTTCACAGATTTTCCCCCATACGTCACTTTCGCGATCCCGTAGCCGCCCGCGCACGCCGTCCGCACGCCCGCGCGCGCCATCCACGCACGCCGTCCACGCACCCGCGCGCGCCATCCACGCACGCCGTCCACGCACCCGCGCACGTCACCCGCGCGTCGCGGCGCAGGGGACGGGGCCGTGAGAACGGCGGACGCCCGGCCCGGCGGGCCGGGCGTCCGGGTGGGACGTCGGCCCCGTCAGCTGGTGTGCGGGGCGACGACGACCTCGACCCGCTGGAACTCCTTCAGGTCGGAGTATCCGGCGGTGGCCATCGTGCGCTTGAGCGCGCCCATCAGGTTCATCGAGCCGTCGGCCACCGAGGACGGGCCGTGCAGGATCTGCTCCAGCGTGCCGACCGTGCCGAACTCGACCCGCTTGCCCCGGGGCAGCTCGGGGTGCTGCGCCTCCGAGCCCCAGTGGAAGCCGTGGCCGGGGGCCTCGACCGCCCTGGCCAGCGGCGAGCCGACCATGACCGCGTCGGCGCCGCAGGCGATCGCCTTGGCGATGTCGCCGGAGGTGCCCATGCCGCCGTCGGCGATGACGTGGACGTAGCGGCCGCCGGACTCGTCCATGTAGTCGCGGCGGGCCGCGGCCACGTCGGAGATCGCGGTCGCCATCGGCACCACCACACCCAGCACCGTGCGGGTGGTGTGCGAGGCGCCGCCACCGAAGCCGACGAGCACGCCGGCCGCGCCGGTCCGCATCAGGTGCAGCGCCGCGGTGTAGGTGGCGCAACCACCGACGATCACCGGGACGTCGAGCTCGTAGATGAACTGCTTGAGGTTCAGCGGCTCGGCCCGGCTGGAGACGTGCTCGGCGGAGACCGTGGTGCCGCGGATCACGAAGATGTCGACGCCCGCGTCGATGACGGCCTTGTGGTGCTGGACGGTGCGCTGCGGGGACAGGCGGACGGCGGTGGTCACCCCGGCCGCGCGGATCTCCTCGATGCGGCGGCCGATCAGCTCGTCCTTGATCGGCGCGTCGTAGATCTCCTGGAGCCGCCTGGTCGCGGCCTCACCCTTGAGCTCGGCCACCTCCGCCAGCAACGGCGTCGGGTCGTCGTAGCGGGTCCAGAGACCTTCGAGGTCCAGCACCGCGAGACCGCCGAGCCTGCCGACCTCGATCGCGGTCTTGGGCGAGACCACGCTGTCCATCGGGCTCACCACGACGGGCAGCTCGAACCGGTAGGCGTCGATCTGCCAGGCGATCGAGACCTCCTCCGGGTCGCGGGTACGACGGGACGGGACGATGCCGATCTCGTCGAGCGCGTAGGCGCGACGGCCGTTCTTGCCGCGTCCGATCTCCACCTGAGTCATATGTCTGTCTTTCCCATTCCATGCGTGTACGGCTCACGCCGAGCGGCGTAAGCCGTACAGGGCCGTTGTGGCCCGCCTGCTCGCCGGACCTGGCGCGGGCACCTCGACGTCCGTCCTCGGCGTCCGCGACAGGACTCTACCGACGGTGGTAGTTCGGAGCCTCGACCGTCATCTGGATGTCGTGCGGGTGGCTCTCCTTCAGGCCCGCGGCGGTGATCGGCATCAGCTCGCACCGGGTGTGCATCTCCTCGACCGTGCGGCACCCGGCGTACCACATGCCCTGGCGCAGACCGCCGACGAGCTGGTGGGCGACCGCCGCGACCGGACCGCGGTAGGGGACCTGGCCCTCGATGCCCTCGGGGATGAACTTGTCCTCGCCGCCGACGTCGGCCTGGGCGTAGCGGTCCTTGCTGAAGGAGGCGCCACCGCGCTCGCGGTTGCGGACCGCGCCGAGCGAGCCCATCCCCCGGTAGGACTTGAACTGCTTGCCGTTGATGAAGATCAGCTCACCCGGCGACTCCTCGCATCCGGCGAGGAGCGAGCCCAGCATCACCGCGTCGGCGCCGGCGGCGATGGCCTTGACGATGTCGCCGGAGTATTGGAGACCGCCGTCGCCGATCACCGGCACCCCGGCCGGGCCGGCGGCCAGCGAGGCCTCGTGGATGGCCGTCACCTGCGGGGCGCCGACGCCGGCGACCACGCGGGTGGTGCAGATGGAGCCCGGGCCGACGCCGACCTTGATCGCGTCCGCCCCCGCGTCGATCAGCATCTGGGCGCCCGCGCGCGTGGCGATGTTGCCGCCGATCACCTCGACCCGGCTGTTGGCCTTGATCGTGGAGATCATGTCGGCGAGCCCCTTGGAGTGGCCGTGGGCGACGTCCACGATGATCACGTCGACGCCGGCCTCGATCAGCGCCATCGCCCGCTTCTCGGCGTCGCCCCCGACGCCGATGGCCGCCCCCACGACGAGCCGGCCATCGGCGTCCTTGGTGGCGAGTGGGTACTGCTCGCTCTTGGTGAAGTCCTTGACGGTGATGAGCCCGCGGAGCCGCCCGTCGGCGTCGACCAGCGGGAGCTTCTCGATCTTGTTCTCGCGGAGCAGCTCGAACGCGCCGTCCCTGGACACCCCGACCGGCGCGGTGACCAGCGGCATCGGGGTCATGACCTCGCGCACGGGACGGCGCTGGTCGGTCTCGAAGCGCATGTCCCGGTTGGTGACGATGCCGACGAGCACGCCGGACGGGTCGGTCACCGGGACGCCGGAG
Organism: Streptosporangium sp. NPDC048886; assembly: GCF_055586905.1. Taxonomy (NCBI): domain Bacteria; kingdom Bacillati; phylum Actinomycetota; class Actinomycetes; order Streptosporangiales; family Streptosporangiaceae; genus Streptosporangium; species Streptosporangium sp. NPDC048886. The sequence goes on along the minus strand of NZ_JBVJHH010000015.1, from coordinate 68,277 downwards.
ATCCGGTAGGTGGCGCACAGGCGCTCGACGTCGGCGAGGGTGTCGTCCGGCGAGCAGGTGACCGGGTTGGTGACCATCCCGGCCTCGGAGCGCTTGACGAGATCGGCCTGCTGGGCCTGGTCCTCGATGGAGAGGTTGCGGTGCAGGATGCCGATGCCGCCCTGGCGGGCCATCGCCACCGCCATGCGGGCCTCGGTGACCGTGTCCATCGCCGCCGACACCAGCGGGATGCGCAGGGTGATCCCGCGGGACAGCCGCGTGCTGGTGTCCGCCTCCCCCGGCTGCAGATCCGAATAAGCGGGCACCAGGAGCACGTCGTCGAACGTGAGTCCTGGCTCGGTGAACTTGGCCATCTGCAACCCTCCTGCCACGGCGCTCTCATAAGCGGGGAAAGGCGCCGGCCCCCTGGTCATAGTTTAGAGTCTGGCTCCAAACCCGGGGGACATCGGGGATAAACGAGGGACCGAGCGGTCGGTGACCCGCCCGGTCCCCCGGTCACCGGCACCGCCACGAGACGCCTGTGTGCCGCCGGACCCCCCTCCGCGTCCGGGCGGCGGCGCTCGTGACCGGTGCCGACGCTCTGTCAAGGGTGCGTCACCGCCTGTCCACCCGCAATGGGCAAACGTGCAATTGCACGAAGTTGCACCGCGGTGTCGCACCGCGGGCGTGACGCGCCGGCGGGCGGATCCGCACCCGCGGGTGACGTGCCGCCGGGCCGGGTCAGGCCCCGCGCACGTCGCGTCGGCGGGCCGACGCGCGGGCCGGGCGCGACGTGCCGCCGGGCCGATCCGCGGGCCGGGCGCGGAGCCCGATACGGGGCGCGCCAGTCATGGCAACGTCCGGACAGGGATGATTCGCCGGGTTATCCTCTCGGGATCGCGTCACCTCAGGAGCCCCTCCCCGATGCGCATCGACACATCCGCACTGCCCGATCCGCTCGCGACCCTGGGCCTCACCCCGGGCCAGACCGCGCTGTACAACACGGTGTTGCGCCTGCACCGCGCCACCTGCGCCGCGCTCGCCGACGCCACCGACCGCTCGCCCGAGGCGCTGGAGCGCGAGCTGGCCAGCCTCGTGCGGCTGGGCGTGGTCGACGAGCAGGGCGGGGAGTATCTCGCCAGGCACCCCGCCGCGGCGCTCGGCCACCTGATCGCCGAGCGGCTGGACCGCCTCGCCGCCGAGAGCCGCAGGATCGACACCGTGCTCGGGTCGATCCGCGGCTTCATCCACCAGTACGACGCCGGGCTCGACTACCAGACCGGCCAGTTCGCGGTGGACCTGGTCGGCGGGGCCGACGAGCTCTACGAGAGCGTGATCGGCATGGCGGTCCAGGCGCCGCCGCTGGAGCTGCTGTCGGCCGTCCCCGACACCCGGACGATGAGCGACTTCGCGCACCGCTACGCCGACCAGTGGATCGGGGCCCAGCGCACCGGCCTGCTCTCCTGCCGGGTCGTCATCCCGGTCCACACGCTGGAGACCGCCGGCCTGCGGGACAAGCTGGACCAGTTCGAGCGGGCCGGGGCCCAGGTCCGCACCCTCGACGTGGTGCCGAGCTGGTTCCTGATCGCCGGGGCCGACGCCGCGGGCATGCCCGCCCAGTGGGGCGGCGCCCTCGCCGAGAACGCCTACAACTTCCACCTGGTCCGGGCGGCCATCGTGGTGGCCGCGCTGCGCTCGCTCTTCGAGGAGCTGTGGACCCGCGCGGCGCCGCTGCCGTGGACGCACCGCGGCGACGGCGTGACGCGGGTGCTGCGGCTGGCCGCCCAGGGGGTCTCCGACGAGGTGATCGCCCGGCAGCTCGGGATCTCGGTCCGGACGGTGCGGGCCCGGTTCGCCGACGCCATGGCCGAGCTCGGCGCGCAGTCGCGCTTCCAGGCGGGCGTGGAGGCCGCCCGCCGTGGGTGGCTGGCGTAGTTCCGGACCTGCGCGCGGGCGGCCGGTGTGGTTCCGGGCCTGGTCGTGGGCGACTGGTGTAGTTCGGCCCCTGTTGGCCGCATCGAGGTCATAAGGTGGGAACGTGCTCGACGATGTCCCTCGCGACCCGTTCGCGGATGACCCCGACGACCCGGCGGCGGCGCTGGGAGAGCCCGACGACCCCGAGCCGCTGACCTCAGCCGAACGCGACGAGGCCATGACCGATCTCGCCGACGTGGAGGTCTTCCGTTCGCTGCTGGAGCCCCAGGGGGTGCTCGGCCTGGTCCTCGACTGCCCGGAGTGCGGCGAGCAGCACTACTTCGACTGGGAGCTGCTGCGCGGCAACCTGCGGCAGATGATCGAGAACGGCCGGCCGCAGGTGCACGAGCCCGCCTACCAGCCCGACCCCACCGACTACGTCACCTGGGAGTACGCCCGGGGTTACGTGGACGGGGTGATCGACACCGAGGAACAGCGCTGATCGACGTCGTCGATCAGCGCGGCCAGCAGGTTGACGGCGGCGTCGGAGGTGGGGACGGCCTCCCTCCGGGAGAGCGCCTCCAGGACCGTGTCGGTCTCGGCCACGGCCGGATCCTCCTCCGGCCCGTATCTGCGGGCCGGACGCCGCGGATGGACCGCCGTCATGGCCCCGCCCGCCAGCCGGCGCCGCGGGCCGCGCCCGGCGCCGCGCACCGCCGGACCACGCTCGGCTGCTCGGCGGTCAAGCTATCGACTCCAGCTCCGCCATCGCCCGCAGCCGGGCCAGCGCCCGGTGCTGGGCGACCCGGACCGCACCTGGTGACATGCCCAGTACATTACCCGTCTCCTCCGCCGAGAGGCCCGACACCACCCGGAGCATGAGCAGCTGGCGCTGGTTGTCGGGGAGCCTGGACAGCAGCCTGCGGGCGTGCTCGGCCTCGATGTAGCGGACCACGGTCTCCTCCGGCCCCGGGCCCTCGTCGGGCCCGTCCGGGAGGTCCTGGGTGGGCACGGCGGAGCGCACGGAGCTGCGCAGCGCGTCGGCCACCTTGTGGGAGGCGATGCCGAAGACGAAGGACGCGAACGGGCGTCCCATGTCCCGGTAGCGGGGCAGCGCGGACAGCACCGCGATGCATACTTCCTGGGCCACGTCGTCTGCGATGTGATACTGACCGGAGACCCGGCCGAGACGAGCACGGCAATAACGGACGACCATTGGCCGTAGCTGCGCGATCAGGGTTTCGATCGCGGTGCGATCACCCTGAACGGCGAGGCTCGTCAGATCCTTGAGATCATCCCTGTGGGCGACCCCGTCAGATCTCGTCGCAAGCCTTACCCCACTTTTGGCGTCGGCGACGCATCCCTCGGTCACGTTAGGCATGATGCCCGCCCCGATCCGGCCTGTCGTCATGGCGAACGGCTACGGATTGGTCACATTGAGGCGGAGATAACGGGGCGTAATCGAATGGCGACAGCGACGACCTTAGTATGCGCAAATATTTCATTGGATAGCCGAATATGTCGGCTATTTGTTAGAAGGACGTTTGGCCTTCCGCGCGGCCGGCGATGACGCTTTGGGGCCCCTTTCGGTTTACCCGGAAAACCGAACGGCCCGCACCCCCCGAGGGGACGCGGGCCGTAGCGGATCCGGTGGAGGTCAGTGGCCGTGGCCGTGACCGTGGCCGTGACCGCCGGCGGCGGCCGGGGCCTCCTCCTCGGGCTTGTCCACCACGAGGGCCTCGGTCGTCAGCAGCATGCCGGCGATGGAGGCGGCGTTCTGGACGGCCGAGCGGGTGACCTTGACCGGGTCGATGACGCCCTGGCTGATCAGGTCGCCGTACTCGCCGGTGGCGGCGTTGAGGCCCTCGCCCACGGAGAGCTCGGCGACCTTGGTGGTCACCACGTAGCCCTCGAGGCCGGCGTTCTCGGCGATCCAGCGGGCCGGCTCGATGAGCGCCTTGCGGACCACGGCGACACCGGTCGCCTCGTCGCCGGACAGACCGAGGTCGTCCAGGACCTTGGAGACGTGGATGAGCGCGGAGCCACCGCCGGAGACGATGCCCTCCTCGATCGCCGCGCGGGTGGCGGAGATCGCGTCCTCCAGGCGGTGCTTCTTCTCCTTGAGCTCCACCTCGGTGGCCGCGCCGACCTTCAGCACGCAGACACCGCCGGAGAGCTTGGCCAGGCGCTCCTGGAGCTTCTCGCGGTCCCAGTCGGAGTCGGACTGCTCGATGGCGAGCTTGATCTCCTTGACCCGGTCGGAGATCGCCTGCTGGTCGCCGGCGCCGTCGACGACGGTGGTGGCGTCCTTGGTGATCACGACGCGGCGGGCGGTGCCGAGCACCTCAAGGCCGACGTGCTCCAGCTTGAGGCCGACCTCCTCGCTGACGACCTCGCCGCCGGTGAGGATCGCGATGTCCTGCAGCATGGCCTTGCGGCGGTCGCCGAAGCCGGGGGCCTTGACCGCGACGGAGGTGAAGGTGCCGCGGATCTTGTTGGTGACCAGGACGGCCAGGGCCTCGCCCTCGACGTCCTCGGCGATGACGAGCAGCGCCTTCTTGGTCTGGGCGATCTTCTCCAGCAGCGGCAGGAAGTCGGCGACGGAGGAGACCTTGCCCTGGGTGATCAGGATGTAGGGGTCCTCCAGGACCGCCTCCATGCGCTCCTGGTCGGTCACCATGTAGGGCGACAGGTAGCCCTTGTCGAACTGGAGTCCCTCGGTGAACTCCAGCTCCAGGCCCATGGTGTTGGACTCCTCGACGGTGATGACACCGTCCTTGCCCACCTTGTCGAACGCCTCGGCGATCAGCTCGCCGATCTTGGCGTCCTGCGCGGAGATCGTCGCGACGTGCGCGATCTCCTTCTTGTCCTCGACCGGGCGGGCCGACTCGATCAGCTTGTCGCTGACGGCCCTGGCGGCGAGGTCGATGCCGCGCTTGAGCGACAGCGGCTGGGCACCGGCGGCGACGTTGCGCAGACCCTCGCGGACCATCGCCTGGGCGAGGACGGTGGCGGTGGTCGTGCCGTCACCGGCGATGTCGTTGGTCTTGGTGGCGACTTCCTTGGCGAGCTGGGCGCCGAGGTTCTCGTACGGAGCCTCCAGCTCGACCTCGCGGGCGATGGTGACACCGTCGTTGGTGATGGTCGGCGCACCGAACTTCTTGTCGATGACGACGTTGCGGCCGCGCGGGCCGAGCGTGACCTTGACGGCGTCCGCGAGGGCGTTCACGCCACGCTCAAGAGCGCGGCGGGCGTCCTCCTCGAACGACAGGATCTTCGGCATGACAGTCCTCTCTAAAAGCACGTCGGCGCATCAAAGCCCCGGGCGCTCGCGCGGCCCGGGGCTCGATACGTCATCTTTATGAAGCGTGGATTACTTCTCGATGATGGCGAGCACGTCACGGGCGGAGAGCACCAGGTACTCCTCGCCGCCGTACTTCACCTCGGTGCCGCCGTACTTGCTGTAGAGGACGATGTCGCCCTCCTTGACGTCGAGCGGGATACGCTTGTCCCCGTCCTCGTCCCAGTTGCCGGGGCCCACCGCGAGGACCTTGCCCTCCTGCGGCTTCTCCTTGGCGGTGTCCGGGATCACGAGGCCGGAAGCGGTGGTCTGCTCGGCCTCAAGCGGCTGGACCACGATGCGGTCGCCGAGCGGCTTAACGGGAACCTTGGTGGCGGTCGTCACGTCGGACCTCCCCTTCAGATTTGGATGATCTAGAAGAGGCGACCAGCGGTCTGCCGTCGCGGGTGTCAGACCTGCCTCGTCGCATATTTATTGGCACTCTCAAGGGGAGAGTGCCAATACGGAACAGTATGCAAGGAGGGCTTGACAGTCAACACGAACCGCCCTTGTGCGCTTCCCGCGAACGTCGGTCCCCCGGCGTCGAGGGGTTCCGGCCCGCGCGGACCTGGCCTCCGGACCGAGCCGGACCGAGCCGCCGGACCGAGGCGGAGGGCGGCACCTCGGCCAGGCGGTAACGTCGGACGGCGTGGACCTTGACGCATTCCGGGAGCTGCTGACGCCGCGCGGCCAGGAGGCCCTGGGGGCGGCGGCCGAGATCGCGGGCGACGACCCGGTGGCGGCGGTGACGCGGCTCCGGAAGACCTACGACGCCGGCCTGACCTCGGCGGCGCTCACGCAGGCCACGCTCAGGCGGCGGGCGAGGGAGAAGTTCGGCGCCGACGCCGATCTCATGTATTTCACCCCGGGCGGCCTGGAGCAGTCCACCCGCCGCGAGGTCGCCGACCACCGGGCCCGCCGCATCGCCCCGGGCTCCCGGGTCGCCGACGTCTGCTGCGGCATCGGCGGGGACCTCCTGGCGCTGGCCAGGGCCGGATGCGCGGTGGAGGCCGTCGACGCCGACCCGCTCACGGCCGCGGTCGCCCGGGCCAACGCCGACGCCCTCGGGTTCGGGGACCGGGTCTCGGTCCGCGCGGCCGACGCGGCCACGCTCGACCCGGCCGCCTTCGACGTCCTGTTCGCCGACCCCGCCCGCCGTACCGCGCGGGGCCGGACCTTCGACCCGATGGCCTACTCGCCGCCCTGGCCCGACGTGCTGACGATGGTGGCACGGGCCGAGGCGGCCTGCCTGAAGGTCGCCCCCGGCATCCCCTACGAGTTCATCCCCGCCGGGGCCGAGGCCGAGTGGGTCTCCTACAAAGGCGACGTCAAGGAAGCCGTGATCTGGTGCGGCGGGCTGGCCGGCGGCGCGGAGCGCAGGGCCACGATCCTGCCGGCGGGCGCGACGATGACGCCCGACCCGGCGCTCGGCCCGGCCGGGCACGGCCCCGTGGGCCGCTACGTGTACGAACCGGACGGCGCGGCGATCCGGGCCCACCTCGTCGCGGAGATCGCCGCGATGGTCGGCGGCCGCCTGCTCGACCCGCACATCGCCTACATCACCGGGGACGCCGCCGTGCGGACGCCGTGGGCGTCACGGTACGAGGTCCACGAGGTGCTGCCGTTCTCGCTCAAGCGGCTGCGGGCGGCGCTCCGCGAGCGCGGGGTCGGCAATGCGACGATCAAAAAGCGCGGTTCCGCGGTCGATGTCGAACGCCTGCGGAAAGACCTGCGACTATCCGGTGACGGCTCGGCGGTCGTCATTCTCACCCGGATTGTCGAAAGGCCGTTCGCCCTCATCTGCACCCCTTCTTGACCTGCCGAAACCGCGAATCCAGACATTCCATCGGCAATCACGATCTTTTAAATTCCGCTCCGAAAAACCTTGATCCAAAGGCTAGGGTTGCCAGGCGGGAGTTCTTCCCCGCCTGCGGTTCGACCGCGTTCGCCAGCAAAAAAGGACCAACCCCACCGCGCGGCTGACCGTCGGCGGGTGAAGGAGCTCTCGGTGGATCACTCCGACCACACCCTGCTCCAGGCAGGCAGTCAGACCGCCATCTCCGACCGGATGCGCGAGCTCCTCGCCCGGGCCGCCCAGGACCACGTGTACGAGCAGCGCACCCAGGGCGCCGTGCTGGATGAGATCCGCCAGCGCCTGGAGGGCATGGAGTGGCTGCTGCGGGAGGTCAGGGAGCGCGAGCTCGGCGGGCTGGGCGGGACGCTGGAATCCGTCCACGGCCGCCTGGACGACATCGCCGTCCGCCCGCCGGCGTGGGCCGAGGGCCTGGCCCAGCACGTCGAGGCGGTCCGCGACCACGTGGACGCCGTGGGCGAGCGCGTCGGCTCCCTCGGCCAGGGGGTCGAGACCGTCCGCGACCGGGTCACGCCCATCGGCGAGCTGCCGAGCCTCTGGGCCGACGTCGGCACCGTCGGCGAGAGCGTGGACGAGGCGCTCGTCCGCCTCCAGTCGATCGCCGACGGCACCCAGGGCGTCGGCGACCTGGTGGGCGACCTCGCCGAGCGCCTCGGCCGGCTCCAGGCCGGCATGGAGGCCGCGGCCGGCCGTTTCACCCGCCTGGACAGGTCGCTGGCCGAGCTCGCCCAGCGCGCCGAGCGCCTGGAGTCGGGGCTGCTCGGCCTGTCCGCGAGCGTGCGGGAGAGCGTCGGCGAGGCGGCCGAGCGCCTGCTGGCCGCGGTCGAGCAGGTCAACGGCCGGGTCGAGCTGCTCACGACCCGGACCGACGGCCGCTTCGACGCCCTCGACGAGCGCCTCGACGACGTCGAGGGCCGCGTCACCGGCCGGGTCGACGCCGTCGGCTCCCGCCTGTGCACGCTGGAGGGCCACGCGGAGAAGCTCGGGCTCCGGCTGGAGGGCGTCGACGACCACGTCGAGACCGTCGGCCGGCGCGTCGACGGGCTGCCCGCCGTCCTGAACGTCGGCGAGCTCATCGACGCCCAGAGCGCCGATCACGCCGGCCGGCTGGCCTCCCTGGACGAGCGCGTCGTCCAGACCCAGGCAGCCCTCCTCCCCCTGGCCGACATGCTCCGCGCCCAGCCCGACCGCGAGCAGCTGGCCGAGGCCCTCGGCGAGGCCGTGGAGCCGGCCCGGACCGACCTCACCCGCCACCTGAGCGCCCTTGAGGAGACCATGCTGGCCCTCGCCGAGGCGCTGCTGCGCCCCACCCGCAACGACAAGGACTGACCCCGTACGGCGGCGCCACCGCCGCGGACTCCGCCGGCGGGAGCGTGGACGGCCGGAGCCGCGAGGTCACACGTGGACGGTGGTGATCGGCAGTGAGGAGTCGGCGGGGATGTCCAGCGGGGACGGGGTGATGCCGGCCGCCACCAGGTCGGAGCCGAGCGCGGCCACCATGGCCCCGTTGTCGGTGCACAGCCCCGGGCGCGGGACGCGCAGCCGTACGCCGGCCGCCTCGCAGCGCTCCCGGGCGAGGGCGCGCAGCCGGGAGTTGGCCGCCACACCGCCGCCGATCAGCAGGTCCCGGACGCCGTGCTCGCGACACGCCTGCAGGGCCTTGCGGGTCAGCACGTCGACCACGGCCTCCTGGAACGACGCCGCCACGTCGGGCACGTGGATCGGCTCGCCGGTCCGCTCCCGCGCCTCCACCCAGCGCGCCACGGCGGTCTTCAGCCCGGAGAAGGAGAAGTCCAGCGTCCCGTCGTCGTATTTGCCGCGGGGGAAGGCGATGGCGGTGCCGGAGCCGTCCTGGGCCGCGCGGTCGATGTAGGGGCCGCCGGGGAAGGGCAGGCCGAGCACCCGGGCCACCTTGTCGAACGCCTCGCCCGCGGCGTCGTCGACCGTGGAACCCAGCGAGATGACGTCCTTGGCGACGTCGGGCACCAGCAGCAGGGAGGAGTGGCCTCCCGAGACCAGCATGGCGATGCACGGCTTGGGCAGGGCGCCGTGTTCGAGCTGGTCCACGGCCACGTGGGCGGCCAGGTGGTTGACGCCGTACAGCGGCAGGCCCAGGCCGAGCGCGTAGGCCTTGGCGGCGGCGACGCCGACGAGCAGCGCGCCGGCCAGGCCGGGGCCGGCGGTCACCGCGATCGCGTCGATGTCGGTGAAGCGCAGGCCGGCCTGCTCCAGGGCCCGCTCGACGGTCGGGGTCATCGCCTCCAGGTGCGCCCGGGAGGCCACCTCCGGCACCACGCCGCCGAACCGGGCGTGCTGCTCGACGCTGGAGGCGATCGCGTTGGCCAGCAGGGTGTGCCCCCGGACGATGCCCACTCCGGTCTCGTCGCAGGAGGTCTCGATGCCCAGGACTAGAGGTTCGTCACGCATTGAGGTCCTTCTTCATCGTGATCGCGTCGGTGCCGTCCTCGTAGTAGCGGCGGCGCAGGCCGATCCGCTCGAACCCGAAGCGGTCGTACATCGCCTGCGCGTCCGGGTTGTCGGCGCGGACCTCCAGGAACACCGAGTGCGCGCCCCGCCGTACGGCCTCCGCCAGCAGTTCGGTCAGCAGGGCCGCGCCGATCCCGGCCCGGCGCCGGTGGGCCGAGACGGCGATGGTCTGCACGTCCGCCTGGTCCCCGGCCGCGAAGAGCCCGGCGTAGCCGACGATCTCCTTGTCCACCAGGGCCACCACGTAGTGCCGGGTCCGCGGCTGGTCGTCGAGCTCGCCGCGGAGCATGCCCTCGCTCCACGCGTCGCGCGGGAAGGTCTTCCGCTCGATCTCCAGCACGGCGGGCAGGTCGTCGACGGTCATCAGGCGCAGCGCGGCGGTCATGCGGAGACCTTCTTCGGCGCCGAGGGCACCTGGGCGTCGGGGCGGCGCAGGTAGATCGGGTGGGGCAGGCTCAGCACGGGGTGCGTGCCGCTCTCCACGACCTCCCGGACGTCGGACCCGGCGAGCTGCTCGGCGGCCAGCGCCGCCATCGCCCCCGCGGAGGGGTACTGCGGCGCGTCGGCCAGGCGGGAGGGCCCGACGACCTCGGCGTACATCCGCGCGCCCGCGCCGACGAGCGGGAGCTCCGCGGGCAGGTCCTGCGGCCTGTCCACTGCGGGGCCGGACAGCCGGACCCGCGGGTCCTCGTAGTGCCCCCAGAACACCTCCTTGCGCCGCGCGTCGGTGGCCACCAGGAACGGCCCGGTCAGCCCGCTGCCGTAGGCGACGGCGTCGAGCGTGCACACGCCGTAGGCCGGGACGCCCAGTGACGTCGCGAGGGCCTGGGCGGTCATCAGGCCGACCCGCAGGCCGGTGTAGGGGCCGGGGCCGGAGCCCGCGACGACGGTGGTGACGTCGCCGAGCGAGACTCCGGCCTCCTGCAGGACCGTCTTGATCGTGGGTACGAGCAGCTCACCGTGGCGGCGCGCGTCAACGGTCGCCGACTCGGCGAGGACCCTCTCACCGTCGTGCAGGGCTGCGGTGACGGCGGGGGTCGCGGTATCAAAGGCCAGGACCAGCACGGACAGTTAGCCTAGTCCGTCCCGGGGCACCAGGGCCCACTCCGCTCCACCGGTCCGTCCCGGAGCCGCTCCCGGCACCGGCCTGACCGGCGCCGGGAGCGGCCGGCACCGCCGCGCGACGGGTCCGCCGGCAAACGCGTGGACGTGCCACGCCGGGGTCGCTAACCTGTGCCCATGTCCAGCCCCGAGGCGTCAAGACTCTAGCCACCGGACTTCCGGTGGCCATCCACGCCGACGTATCGCAGTCCTGCCGCCCCTGAGGCCGCGGGCGTCGTCGGCTGTGCCCACTGTCACCGGATCACCGTAGTGCGGGCTGTGTCCGGCCTGGACCGTGCGTCACCTCCGTGACGCCGGCAGGCCCTTCCGCGCGCAGGCCGCGCCCTCCGGCCGGACGGTCGTCATCCGCGACGCCGATCCGGGGGCCGCTGCGGCCTGCCGCTTCCTTACCGATCCGCGATGTGGTTGCGGAGTTGTTGTCATGCCGTTCGTTCTTTACCTGCTCGGACTCGCGGTCTTCGCTCAGGGGACCTCCGAGTTCATGCTGTCCGGCCTCGTGCCGGACATCGCCCGGGACATGCACGTGTCCATCCCCACCGCGGGGCTGCTGACCTCGGCGTTCGCGGTGGGGATGGTCATCGGCGCGCCGCTGATGGCGATGGTGAGCCTGCGCTGGTCACGGCGCCGCTCGCTCCTGACCTTCCTGGTCGTCTTCCTGCTCGTCCATGTCCTCGGCGCGGTCACCACCAGCTACGGGGTGCTGCTGGCCACGCGGTCCGTCGGGGCGCTGGCCAACGCCGGATTCCTGGCGGTGGCCCTGGCGACCGCGACCGGCATGGTCGCGCCGGACGCCAAGGGCCGGGCCGCCTCCGTCCTGCTCGGCGGCGTCACCGTCGCCTGTGTCGTGGGCGTCCCCGCCGGCGCGCTGCTCGGTCAGCTGTGGGGGTGGCGCTCGGCGTTCTGGGCGGTGGCCCTCGTGTCGGTGCCGGCCCTCGTCGCGATCCTGCGGTCGGTGCCGGCCGGCGACTCCGGGACCGCCCCCACGAGCGCGCGCGGAGAGCTGCGCTCGCTGCGCAGTCCGCGGCTCCTGGTGACCCTGCTGCTGGGGGCCCTCGTGAACGGCGCGACGTTCTGCACGTTCACCTACCTCGCGCCGCTGGTCACCAGCGTCACCGGGATCGGACCCGCGTGGGTGCCCGCCGTACTGGCGCTGTTCGGCCTGGGGTCGTTCCTCGGTGTCACCGTCGGCGGCCGCTACGCCGACGTGCGGCCCGTCCCGCTCCTGGTGGCCGGCGGGGTGGCCCTGCTCATCGGCTGGAGCGTGGCAGCGGTGACCGCCGGGGACCCGGTGGTGACGATCGTGCTCGTCTTCGTCCAGGGGACACTCTCCTTCGCCGTCGGGTCGACGTTGATCTCGCAGGCGCTCTACGCGGCGGCCGAGGCGCCGACCCTGGCCGGCGGGTCCGCCACGGCCGCGTTCAACGTGGGCGCCGCGATCGGTCCCTGGCTCGGTGGGACCGCCATCGGCGCGGGGCTCGGCTACCGCTCGCCGCTGTGGGTCAGCGCGCTGCTGGTGGCTCTCGCACTCGTCACGGCCGGCCTGGCCCGGGGGGTCTGGCGCAGGGCGGCGGACCAGCGCGGGAAGGCGCCGGCGACGGCTCGGTAGCCGGACAGGCGTGAGCCCCGGGGCGGTCCGTCCTGGGGCTCACGCCTCCCTGTACGCCTTCCTCCGCCTCCCTGTACGCCTTCCCCCGTCAGCCCACATGTTTCCCCCGTCAGTCCCACATGTCGCCGCCGCCGTCCCGGCCCTGGCTGCCGCCGGCCCGGTCCTGCGGTCAGGCGTTCTCGCGGGCCGGCTTGACCAGGGTGGCGTAGACGATCACGTTGTCGCGGTATTCGTGCTTGTCCCAGTCGAAGTCGCCGCCGCAGGTGATCAGCCGGAGCCCGTCCTCCAGATAGACCTTGTCCGCCGGGAAGCGCTCCTTGCTCACCCGCTCGACGGAGTCCACGCGATACTGGGCGACCCTGCCGTCACTGCGCGCGACCTTCACGACCTGCCCCTCCCGGATGTCCTTGAGCCGGTAGAAGACCGCGGGGTCGGTCTTGGTGTCCACGTGCCCGAGGATCACCGCGGAGCCCTGGTCGCCGGGGACCGCGCTGTCCTTGACCCAGCCCGCCGTGTCCGGCTTCTCGTACGGCGGGAGCTCGATCTGGCCGTCGGTCACGCCGAGCTTCATCAGGGGTGCCTTGATGCCCAGCGACGGGATGTCGATGCGGCTGGGCACGACCGAGGGCCGGACGGGCGGCGTGTCACCGCCGCCGCCCCGGTGGAAGGCGACCATGACGGCACCGGTGACGAGCCCGGCCACGATGATCCGTGACCAGCGGGGGGATTCGGCCATCGGGTGTCACGGACGGCGTCGGCGCACGGCCACGAAGCCGATGCCGCCGGCGAGGACCGCCGCCACCAGGGCCCAGGTCACACCGGACGGCATGCCCCCGTCCTGGGGGCCGCCGGCCGCGGTGCCGCCGCCGCCCGTGCCCGGCGCGTGGGTGCTGATGACGGTCCGGGTCGGCTTGGAGGTGGGGGTGTCCTTCGGGGTCGGCTTGACGTCGGTCACGATCCTGAGGCTGGCCTTGCCGGTGTCGTTGGTCCCCTCGCACCGGGCGTTGACGTCGTAGACCCCGGCCGCGCTACCGGTGGCGACGGTGGCCTGGCCGCGGACCCACGGCTTGGCCACGGGGGTGGCGCTGGCCGAGGGCACCGGGGTGGGCGTGGTGAGGATCGGATCGAGCGTGACGGGTGTGCGGAAGATCTTGGACGAGGCGGTGCCGCGGTGCTCGGGCCCTCCCTGGGGGATCGGGCAGTTGGCCAGCACCCACACCTTCTGTCCGGCCTTGACGCGGGCCGGCTGGAGCTGGACCTCGATGTCCTGCCTGCTGATCCCCGACCCCGGGGCGGTGGGCGAGGCGGTCCCCGCGGGAGCGCCCGAGTTCGCCTGGGCCGTGCATCCGACCATCCCGGCCATCCCGAAAAGGGTGATGGCCCCTAGAACCGCGATACGTCTGACCCTTGGCACCGTCGCACTCCACTCCGCAGTCCGGCCGACGACCCTCACCCGGCACAACTTCCCACCACTTCCCCATTAAACATGGGCGAAAGCGTCAGAGTCGATCTTCGACGTTGTTGATCTACATCAAGTGGGATGTAGTGCCAGAGTGCCAGGATTCCCGCGGTTACGGGGGTGAATCAGACGACGCCCTCCCATCGGGCGCCGATCCCGCGGAGCCGTACTGTCCGTTCCTCCCCGGATTCGCCCCGTTCGATGGAGATCTCCAGACGGTCCTCGGTGAGCCCCTCGACCAGGCCCTCACCCCACTCCACGACCGTCACCGAATCCTCCAGCGAGGCGTCCAGGTCGAGGTCGTCGACCTCCAGGTCGCCGCCGAGCCGGTAGGCGTCGGCGTGCACCAGCGCGGGGCCGCCCGCCAGCGAGGGGTGCACCCGGGCGATGACGAAGGTCGGGGAGGTGATCGGCCCGCGCACCTTGAGCCCGTCGGCGATCCCCTGGACCAGGGTCGTCTTGCCCGCGCCGAGCGGCCCGGACAGCACCGCCAAATCTCCCGGGCGGAACAGCCCGGCCAGCTCCGCGCCCAGTTCGCGCATCTCTTCGGCGGTCGCCACGATTCTCACTGCTTGATCACTCCTGTCGATGGTCACGCCCGCCGGAGCCCCCGGGGCGGCTCCGGCGGGCACGCTCACGCCCCGGGGCCCGGCCTCACCGCTCGGCGCCGCCGGCGACGGCGCCACCGGCGGCGCCGTCGGCCGCCGCCCGCTTGAGCAGGTCGCGCAGCGCGTCGTTGACGACGGTGGGCCGCTCCAGCTGCACCAGGTGCGAGCTGTCGGGGACCTCGGTGAACTGGGCGCGGGGCAGCGCCTCCGCCATCGCCCTGCTGTGGTCCACCGGCGTCAGCCAGTCCTTGTCGCCGACCATGATGGAGGTGGGCAGGCCGTCCAGCACTCGCAGCGCGTTCAGCTTGTCGTGCGACATCAGCGCCGGGTAGAAGTCGGCGATCACCTCGAACGGGGTGGAGCGGATCATCGACTCGGCGAAGTCCACCACCGTGGGGCTGACGTTCTTGGAGTCGCCGAAGCCCAGATGGCGCAGGGCCAGGAAGGCCACGTCGTTGCCCGCCTCGCGGCCCCGGTCGACCAGCGTGCCGTTGCGGCCCAGCACCGACACCGTGCCCGGAGTGATCTTGTGCACCGCCTTGGCCAGCAGCGCGGGCAGGCCCAGCGAGAGCTCGGCCAGCTTGCCCGAGGAGGTGGAGATCAGCGCGACGCCCTTGATCCGGTCGCCGAACAGCTCGGGGTGCCGGTCGGCCAGCGCCATGACCGTCATGCCTCCCATGGAGTGCCCCACCAGCACGCACGGCCCGGGCACCAGCGCGTCGATCACCTCGGCCAGGTCGCCGCCGAGCCGGTCGATGGTGGAGTCTTCGGCCGTGGTGCGCGGCGAGCGTCCGTGGGAGCGCTGGTCCCACAGGACCAGCCGGTAGGAGTCGCGCAGGTCGCGCCGCTGGTAGTGCCAGGAGTCGAGGTTGAGGGTGTAGCCGTGGCACAGCACCACGGTCAGCGGGGCGTCCTCGGGTCCGTCCACCTCGGCGTAGAGGGACACGCCGTCGGAGGTGACGACCGTGGCCGGCCGGCCACGCAGCTCGCCCAGCGGCTCGTTCGCCTCCAGGTCGGGCCGGAGCCTGATGCGGCCGACGGCGTATCGCTTGGCGAGGGCCGCGGCGGCCACCCCCGCTGATGCCACACCGACGATCGCGCCCGCGATTCCGACCCTGCGCCGTGTGGTAGTGCTCATGCGACCCCCTGGGATGCCTCTCACCGGTGAACGCGTGGGACCCGCGAACCGATCCTGGTCACGATCTCATGCGTGATCGTGCCAAGGGAATCCGCCCACTCCTGCGCGGTCGGCTCGCCCTGCGAACCGTCGCCGAACAGGATCACCTCATCCCCCTCCTTCAGCGGGTCGTCCCCCATGTCGATCACGAACTGGTCCATGCAGACCTGCCCGGCGATCCGCCGCCGCCGGCCGCCCGCCAGCACCTCCGCCCGGTTGGTGGCGTGCCGCAGGACGCCGTCCGCATACCCGAGGGGGATCAGGCCAAGCGTGGTCTCGCGATCTGTCACGTAGAGGTGCCCGTAGGACACCCCCGAACCCGCCGGGACCCGCTTGGCCAGCGCGGTCCGCGCCACCAGGGTCATCGCGGGACGGAGGCCGAAGTCTCCGAGCTCGGGCACGGGGCTCAGGCCGAAGACCGCGATGCCCGGCCGGATCATGTCGTAGCGCGCCTGCGGCAGCGTCATCGCCGCCGCCGAGTTGGCGATGTGCCGGAGCACGTGGGAGCCTCCGGCGCCCGCCTTCTCCGCGATGACCAGGGCCTCGTCGAAGACGGCGAGCTGGGCGTCGACGGACGGGTGGCCCGGGATGTCGGCGCAGGCGAAGTGCGACCAGAGCCCGGCGACCTCGACCGTCCCCTCGGCCTGCCGGGCCATGGCACGGTCCACCAGCGCGGGCCATTCGTCGAACGCCGCGCCGCCGCGGGTGAGGCCGGTGTCGGCCTTCAGGTGCACCCGGGCGGCCCGGCCCGCGCGGTGGGCGGCCCGGGCGATCTCGTCCACCAGCGCCGGGGTGGCGGCCGACAGCTCCACCTCCTGGGCGACCGCCTGGTCCAGCGGCTCGCCGGGCGGGATGATCCATGACAGGATCGGCGCGGTGATCCCCGCGGCCCGCAGCTCCAGCGCCTCACGGATGTAGGCGGTGCCGAGCCGGGTGGCCCCGCCCTCCAGGACGGCCCGGCTGCAGGCGACCAGCCCGTGCCCGTAAGCGTCGGCCTTGACCACAACCATCGTCTCGGCGCCGGGAGCGTGCTCTCTGAGCAGGGCGATGTTGTCCCGGATCGCCGAGAGGTCCACCCGTGCCTCGGCCGGGTTCATCGGGAAACTCATCTTTTCAGTCTGGCAGGTCAGCCGTCCCCCTGGAGCCGACCGGTGAGCGATTTGATGACTATGGGTAAGGATTCGACCACATCCCAGGCTGAGAGCGGGCCGTTGTGCCCCGCCGTTCCGTGCAGGTGGGCGGCGCAGGAGGCCGCGTCGTAGGCACTGAGTCCCCCGGCCAGCAGCATGCCCGCGAGCCCGGCCAGCACGTCGCCGGTGCCGCCGGTGGCCAGCCAGGGACTGCCGGTGAGATTGATCCTGACCGGCAGCCCCTCCTGGGCGACCAGCGTGGTCGAGCCCTTCAGCAGCACGGTCACGCCCAGCTCCGACGCGGCCCGCCGTACGTGTTCCAGCCGCCGGGCCTCGATCCGCGCCCGCGGCACCTCCAGCAGCCGGGACAGCTCGCCCGCGTGCGGGGTGATCAGCACCGGCGCGGCGCGGCGGAGCAGCGACCTGTCCTGGGCGACCAGTGTCAGGCCGTCGGCGTCCACGAGGACCGGGACGTCGCTCGCCAGCACCGACCGGGCGACGGCGAGCGCCTCGGGCCCGGTGCCGAGCCCGGGGCCGAGCACCCACGCCTGCACCCGGCCCACCTCGTCGATCCCCTCGCCCGGCCGCAAGGGCGTGATCACGGCCTCCGGCCAGCGGGCCCGCACCTGGGCCACCGGCTCGGCGACCCCCGCGTAGCGGACCAGGCCCGCCCCCGCCCGGACCGCCCCGCCGACGGCCAGCACCGCGGCGCCGGTGTAGCGGTGGCTCCCGGCGGCGATGCCGACGACGCCCCTGCGGTATTTGTCGGATTCCGCGTCCGGCCTGGGCAGCATCAGCGCCACGTCGGCGTCGGTCAGCGCGGTCGCCTCGGGATCGGGCAGGCATGGCCCGAGCCCGATGTCGACGGACTCCACCCGGCCCGCGTTCACCGCGCCCGGGTCGACGAGGAGGCCGACCTTGCGGGCGCCGAACGTCACGGTGACGTCCGCCCGGACCGCGGCCCCGTCGACCTGCCCGCTGCCGGCGTCCACGCCGCTCGGCACGTCCACCGCGACCACCGCGCCGGGCGCCTCGCCGGCCAGCTCCGCGAGGGTGGCGTAGGGCTCGCGCAGGGGGCCCGACCCGCCGATCCCGACCAGCCCGTCCACGACCAGGTCAGCGGCCTGGATGAGCCCGCGGGCCACCGCGGTGCCCGCCCCGCCCCCGGACGCGGCCCCCGGCGCCTGCGCCCGGCCGTCCGGACAGTCCTCCCCCTCGCCTCCGGCCGGGGCGCCGTGGAGATCCGCCACGCCGCCCCCGGACGCCACGGGGGCGCGGAGGTCGGTCACCCGGCCCCCGGCCCGCCGCAGGGCCGCCAGCCCGGCTCGGTGGACCCGCGTCCCGGCGAGGATCGCCTCCACCCTGGCCCCCCGGGACGCGAGGCGCGCCCCGGCGTAGAGGGCGTCGCCCCCGTTGTCACCGCTGCCGATCAGTAGCACGACGCGGGAGCCGTACACCCGGCCGAGCATCCTGGCGCAGGTCACCGCGAGGCCGGTGGCCGCCCGCTCCATCAGCGTGCCCTCGGGCAGTCTGGCCATCAGCGCCGTCTCGGCCGCCCTGATCTGATCGGTGGTGTACGCGCTCAGCATGGTTCTGACGCTATCCCCCGCCGATCACCGGCGCGTGCTCCGGCAGGGCCGATCCCCGCGCGTCCGGGACGGGCGGGGCCGGGGACAGGGTGGGACGGTCGCCCGCGCGTCCGGGACGGGCGGGGCCGGGGACAGGGTGGGACGGTCGCCCGCGCGTCCGGGACGGGCCGGATCCTCCCGCGCGCCTGGACGGGTCAGCCCTCGGCGATCACGTAGGCGACGGCCACGCCTCCGTCGTGCGTCAGCGACACGTGCCAGCGCGTCACGCCGAGCGCGGCCGCGACCTCGGCGACCCGGCCGCTCACGTGCAGCTCCGGCCGGCCGTGCTCGCCGGTCCGCACCTCGGCGTCCAGGTGGGCCAGGCCCGGAGGCGCGCCGAGCGCCTTGGCCACCGCCTCCTTGGCCGCGAACCGGGCGGCCAGGGACTGCACGGCCAGCACCCGCTCGACGTCGGTGAACAGCCGCGTCCGCAGCGCGGGGGTCCGCTCCAGCGTCGCCTCGAACCGGGCCACGTCCACGACGTCCACGCCGATGCCCACGATCACGGCTCCAGGCTAGCGGAGCCCGCGCGCCGCGGCCCTCCCCGGCGGCCGTCCGGGAGGGCCGGTCCGCACGGCGATCCCGGTCTTTTCCCACTTTCCCGGACGGGTAATCCAGAGACGTTGTCCACAGGCTGTGGATCACCCGTCCGGGCGGAGGGCTCCTACTCCACCGTGACGGACTTGGCCAGGTTGCGGGGCTGGTCGACGTCGTGCCCCTTGGCCGCGGCCAGCTCGCAGGCGAAGACCTGCAGCGGCACCGTGGCCACCAGGGGCTGCAGCAGCGTCGGCACGACGGGGATGCGGATCAGCGTGTCGGCGTAGGGCTCGACCGCGCTGTCCCCCTCCTCCGCGATGACGATGGTCTTGGCGCCCCTGGCCCTGATCTCCTGGATGTTGGACACGATCTTGTCGTGGATCACCCGCTGGCCCGACGGCGACGGGACGACGACCACGACCGGCAGCCCCTCGTCGATCAGCGCGATCGGGCCGTGCTTGAGCTCCCCCGCCGCGAAGCCCTCGGCGTGCATGTAGGCCAGCTCCTTGAGCTTCAGCGCCCCCTCCAGCGCGACGGGGAAGCCCACGTGACGGCCGAGGAAGAGCACGCAACGCTCGGTCGCCAGCGAGCGGGCCAGCGCGCGGACCGGCTCCACGGTCCCGAGCACCTCCTCCACCTTGAGCGGCATCCGGGACAGGTGGTCGATGATCTGGGAGATCTCGTCGCCGAACTTGGTGCCCCGGGTCTGGGCCAGGTAGAGCGCCACGAGGTAGCAGGCCACGAGCTGGGTCAGGAACGCCTTGGTGGAGGCGACGGCGATCTCCGGGCCCGCGTGGGTGTAGAGGACGGCGTCGGACTCGCGCGGGATCGTGGAGCCGTTGACGTTGCAGATGGCCAGCACCCGGGACCGCTGCTCGCGGGCGTGCCGTACGGCCATCAGCGTGTCCATCGTCTCGCCGGACTGGGTGATCACGATGATCAGCGTGTCGCGGTTGAGAATCGGGTCGCGGTAGCGGAACTCACTGGCCAGCTCGACCTCGCACGGCACCCCGGCCCAGTGCTCGATGGCGTATTTCGCGATGAGCCCGGCGTGGTACGAGGTCCCGCACGCGACCACGATGATCTTGCTGATGTCCCGCAGCTCCTGGTCCGACAGCCGCATCTCGTCCAGTGCCAGCCGCCCGTCGGGCCCGATCCGGCCGAGCAGCGTGTCGGCGACCGCCCTCGGCTGCTCGGCGATCTCCTTGAGCATGAAGTAGTCGTGGCCGCCCTTCTCCGCCGCCGAGGCGTCCCAGTCCACGTGGTAGTCCCGCGTCCGGGCCGGGTCGCCGTGGAAGTCGGTGACCGTGATCCCCGACGGGCGCAGCTCCACGACCTGGTCCTGGCCGAGCTCGACCGCCTCCCGCGTGTAGGCGATGAACGCCGCCACGTCCGAACCGAGGAAGTTCTCCCCCTCACCGCGCCCGACCACCAGCGGCGAGTTCCGCCGCGCCCCCACCACCACCTCCGGCTCGTCCACCGAGATCGCCAGCAGCGTGAACGCCCCCTCCAGCCGCCGGCACACCCGGCGCATCGCCTCGGCCAGGCCGTCCCCGGACGAGCGCTCCAGCAGGTGCGCCACCACCTCGGTGTCGGTCTCGGAGAGGAGCTTGTGCCCGTCGCTCTCCAGCTCGGCCCTGAGCTCGGCGAAGTTCTCGATGATGCCGTTGTGGATGACCGCGATCCGTCCCTCGCAGTCGGTGTGCGGGTGGGCGTTGCGGTCGGTCGGCGCGCCGTGGGTGGCCCACCGGGTGTGCCCGATCCCCGCCGTCGCCGGCGGCGCCGGCCGCGAGGCCAGTCTGGCCCGCAGGTTGACCAGCTTGCCGGCCCGCTTCTCCACGGTCAGCGCCCCGTCGGCCCCGACGAGGGCGACCCCGGACGAGTCGTACCCGCGGTACTCCAGACGTCCGAGCCCCTCGATCGCGACCTCGACGGCCTGCCGCCTGCCGACGTATCCCACGATTCCACACATGGTCAACCCCCTTCGTCATGGGAAAGATCGACCGCTGAGCCTATGGAGAACCCCCTGGAGAACCCAAGAATCCTGCCCGGGATCGGGCAACGCCGTACCCGCCCCGGAGCACTTCCGACCGATCAGTAGGCTTCGGGGCTATGGCCAACGGGTGGGACGCGACGCCGTACGTCGAACTGAGCCGGGCGCAGTGGAGCGAGCTCCGCAAGAACACGCCCCTGACACTCACCGAGGACGAGCTTGAGGAGCTGCGCGGCGTCGACGACCCGATCGACCTGGCCGAGGTCACCGACATCTACCTGCCGCTCACCCGGCTGCTCAACCTGCACTTCACCGGGGCCAGGCAGCGCAGCGCGGCGCTCAACACCTTCCTCGGGGCCAGCCAGCGGCCGGCACCGTACATCCTGGGGGTCGCCGGCAGCGTCGCGGTCGGCAAGTCGACCACCGCCCGGCTGCTGCACACCCTGCTGGCCCGCTGGCCCGAGCACCCCCGGGTGGACCGGATCACCACCGACAGCTTCCTCCACCCGAACAAGGTCCTCGCCGAGAAGGACATCATGCACAGGAAGGGCTTTCCGGACAGCTACGACCGGCGGGCCCTGGTCAGGTTCGTCGCCGACGTCAAAGCCGGCCTGCCCGAGGTGAGCGCCCCCGTCTACAGCCACCTGGAGTACGACATCGTGCCCGGGGCGACCCAGACCGTGCGCCGGCCCGACATCCTCATCGTCGAGGGCCTCAACGTCCTGCAGCCCGCCCCGCCCACCGCGCTCGCGGTCAACGACTACTTCGACTTCTCCATCTACGTCGACGCCAAGGTCGAGCACATCCGCGACTGGTACGTCGACCGCTTCCACAAGCTCCGCCGCACGGCCTTCGAGGACCCCAAGTCCTACTTCAGGCACCTCGCCGAGCTGTCGGACGCCGAGGCGACCGAGTTCGCCAGGAACGTGTGGCGCGACATCAACGAGCGCAACCTCGTGGAGAACATCGCCCCCACCCGGGGCAGGGCCGGCCTGGTGCTGCACAAGGGCGCCGACCACTCGATCCGGCGGGTACGGCTGCGCCGCGTCTGACCCCGGCGCACGCCCCGGGCCGGGCCCCGCGGGGTGCCTCGGGGCGGCGGCCTACCGGAAGCGGGCGACGAAGCGGCGCTGCCAGGGTGTCTCGACGGCGTGTGGAGCGTAGTGCTCGCGGACGTAGGCGACCGCCTCGCCGCCGGGGACCCCGTCGAGTACGGTGAGGCAGGCCAGGGCCGTGCCGGTGCGCCCCTGCCCGCCGGCGCAGGCGATCTCGACGCGTTCGGCCCCGGCCCGCGCCAGTGCCTCGCGCAGCGCGTCGGCGGTCGCCGCGCGGTCGGACGGCAGCCAGAAGTCGGGCCAGCGCAGCCAGCGGCTCTCCCAGGCGACGGGCGGTGGCCGGCGGCCCAGCAGGTAGAGCGCGAAGGCGGGCTCCGGACCCGGCGGCAGCGGCCGCCTCAGTCCCCGGCCGCGGACGAGCCGGCCCGAGGGCAGCCGTAGCACACCCGGCGCCGCCGGCTCCCATGTATCGATCATGGTGCGAGCGTAACCGCCCCGTCCGTCACCGGTCAGGCGGTTTTCCGCCGATCCCCGGGGGCCGCGGGCCGGTCCCCCTGGCTCCGGTGAGCGGTGGATCACGACCTAGGGTTGGCTCCGTGCTGCATCTACGCGTGATCAGTCCGGCGGAGCTGACGGACGACGTCCTGGAGCTGCTCGACGGCGCCGTGGGGGTGGCCAACCTGGTCCTGCTCCCCGGCGCGGCCCGCTCCCCCGAAGGCGACCTGGTCCAGTTCGACGTCGCGCGGGAGGCCGCCAACGAGGTGATCGAGCGGCTCCAGCGGCTCGGCCTGTGGGCGGAGGGCTCCATCGCGGCCGAGCAGGTCGACCTGTCGCTCTCGAAGGCGGCCGACCGCGCCGAGCGGGAGGCGCCGGGCGAGGGGGACGACGCCGTGATCTGGGCGGAGTTCGCCCGGCGGGTCAGCGACGACTCCCGGCTCACCTGGGCCTTCCTGGCGTTCCTGGCGATCGCCACCCAGATCGCGGCGATAGGCGTGATCGTCGACTCGCCGGTCCTCATCGTCGGCGCGATGGTGCTGGGGCCGGAGTTCGGGGCGATCGCGGCCGTCTGCTTCGGTCTGCTCCGGGGCGACCGGCGGCTGATCGGCACCGCCCTCCGCACGCTGGCCGTCGGCTTCACGGCCGCCGTCGCGGTCACCTTCGCCTGCGCGCTGGTCTCGCGCGGGCTGGGCTGGATCGAGCCGTCCAGCCTGACCGGCCACAAGGAGATCGAGTTCATCGTCAAACCCGACAGGTGGTCCTTCATCGTGGCGCTGCTCGCCGGGGCGGCCGGGGTGCTGTCGGTCACCGCGGGCAAGTCCTCGGCCCTGGTCGGCGTCTTCATCTCGGTGACCACGGTCCCCGCCGCCGGATACTTCGCGGTCGCCGCGGCGCTGTCCCGCTGGGACGACATGGCGTGGTCGGTCGCCCAGCTCGGGGTGAACATCGCGGGCATGGTCATCTCCGGCACGGTGACGCTGATCGCCCAGCGGGCCTACTGGTCGAGGTTCGGCGTACGGCTCCCGCTCCGGCGGCCGGGCGGCCCCGGGCCCGGGTAGGAGCCCGGCCCGCCCTTGCGGATGAGGGGCGGCTCCTTCGCGGGGCGGAGGAATCCGCGCCATCCGGTAGGTAGTGTCCGACCATGACTATCCTCGCCACCGAGGGACTGACCAGACGCTTCCCCCGGGTGACGGCACTGGACCGGCTCACCGTCACCGTCGATTCCGGCGTGACCGGCCTGGTCGGCGCCAACGGCGCGGGCAAGTCCACGCTGATAAAGATCCTGCTGGGCCTGCTCGAACCCTCCGCCGGAGGCGCCCAGGTGCTCGGCATGGACGTCACGACCCACGGCGCCGAGATCCGCCGGGCCGTGGGTTACATGCCCGAGCACGACTGCCTGCCGCCGGACCTGTCCGCCACCGAGTTCACCGTGCACATGGCCCAGATGTCGGGCCTGCCACGCACCGCGGCCCGGGAGCGCGCCGCCGACGTGCTGCGCCACGTGGGGCTCTACGAGGAGCGCTACCGCGCGATGGGCGGTTACTCGACCGGCATGAAGCAGCGGGTCAAGCTGGCCCAGGCCCTGGTGCACGATCCACGCCTGGTCCTGCTGGACGAGCCCACCAACGGCCTCGACCCGCAGGGCCGCGACGAGATGCTCGCACTGATCCGCAGGATCGGCACCGAGTTCGGCATCAGCGTGCTGGTCACCTCCCACCTGCTGGGCGAGCTGGAGCGGGTCTGCGACCACGTCATCGTCATCGACGGCGGCAGGCTGCTGCGCTCGTCGTCCATCGCCGAGTTCACCCAGACCACCCAGACCGTGGCCGTGGAGGTCGAGGAGGGTCAGCAGGCCCTGGCGGCGCGCCTGGCCGAGCTGGGCGAGACCGTCACCGTCCACGGCCGGATGCTCCTGGTCGGCATCCGGGCACCGGAGACCTTCGACACCCTCCGCGACGCCGTCTGTGATCTCGACCTCTGCCTCGTCCGCATGGAGCAGGGCCGCCAGCGCATCGAGGACGTCTTCAGGGAGCCGGTCAATGTCTGAACCGACGGGTGTCATCCACGACATCGGATACCGCCACTACGAGGGGGTGCGGCTCGGCCGCGCCCACGCCGCCGTGTCGCTGGCCGTGCACAGCCTGCGCGGGGTGTTCGGACTGGGCCGCACCGCCCGCTCGAAGATCATCCCGTTCCTGCTCGCGGGCGTCATGATGCTCCCCGCGGTCGTCTCCATCGCCACCATGGCGCTGATCAAGCAGGAGGTGATCGGCTACACCGCCTACGCGGTCACCATGCAGGCCGTACTGGCGATCTTCCTCGCCTCGCAGTCTCCCTACGCGGTCGCGCCCGACCTGCGCTTCCGGGTGCTGCCGCTCTACCTGTCGCGCCCGGTGACGCTGGTCGACTACGTCGGGGCGAAGCTGGCGGCGATGGCCGTGGCGATGTTCCTGCTGCTGGCGGTCCCGCTCACCGTGCTGTTCGTCGGCGAGGTGGTCATCGACCTGCCCGGGCCGACGCACACCACCGCCTATCTGACCGGCATGGCCGGGGCCGTCGCCTACGCCGTGCTGCTGGCCTGCCTCGGCGTGGCCATCGCCTCCTTCACCCCCAGACGCGGCCTGGGCGTGGCCTCGGTCATCGCCTTCTACCTGCTCACCTCGGCCGTCTCCACCGTCGTCGCCGCGACGATGGAGTCGGTGAACAACTACACCGTCGCCGCGTGGGCCTGGATGATCAACCCGTTCTTCCTCGTTGACGCCGCGGTGCAGGTGGGGATCTTCGGCGCGGCCCCCGCGGCGCCCACCACCTACCCGGCGGGGGCGGGCGTGGCGGCGTCGATCCTGATACTGCTCGGGCTGATCGCGCTGTCGGTGACCGCCCTGATCCTGCGCTACCGGAAGGCGGCCGCGCGATGAGAATCGAACTGGCCCAGGTCTCACGCTGGTACGGCAACGTGGTCGCCGTCAACGACGTCACCATGACCATCGGCCCGGGCGTCACCGGCCTGCTCGGCCCCAACGGCGCGGGCAAGTCCACCCTGCTGCACATGATGGCCGGCTTCCTGGCCCCCTCCGGCGGCACCGTGACCCTGGACGGCGCGAAGATCTGGCGCAACCACGAGGTCTACCGCTCGATCGGCCTGGTCCCCGAGCGGGAGGCCGTCTACGGCTTCCTCACCGGCTGGCAGTACGTGCTGTCCAGCGCCAGGCTCCACCGCCTGCCCAACCCCGACGACGCCGCGCGCAAGGCGCTGGCCATGGTCGAGATGGAGCCGGCCAAGGACCGCAGGGTCGAGACCTACTCCAAGGGCATGCGCCAGCGCGTCAAGGTCGCCGCCGCGCTCGTGCACGACCCGGAGGTGCTCCTGCTCGACGAGCCGTTCAACGGCATGGACCCGCGCCAGCGGATGCACCTGATGGACCTGATCGGCGCCATGGGCACCGCGGGCAAGACCATCCTGTTCAGCTCGCACATCCTGGAGGAGGTGGAGCGGGTCGCCCAGCACATCGAGGTCCTGGTCGCCGGCCGGCACGCCGCCTCCGGCGACTTCCGTGAGATCCGCCGCAGGATGACCGACCGGCCCCACGTGTTCCGGGTCCGCTCCAGCGACGACCGCCGCCTGGCCTCGGCCCTGATCGCCGACGCCTCCTCGGGGTCGGTCTCGCTCACCGGGGCCGGCCTGGAGGTGCAGGCCGTCGACTTCCGCCGGTTCACCTGGCTGCTGCCCCGGATCGCCCGGGACAGCGGCGTGCGGGTCTGGCAGATCTCCCCGGCCGACGAAGACCTGGAGAGCGTCTTCTCCTACCTGATCAACAGGAGCAGCTGACCATGAACGGTGTCATCGCCGGAATCTCCTACCGGGCGCTGCTCGGCCGCCGGCGGGTCTGGCTGCTGGTCATGCTGCCGCTGGTGCTGATCGGGCTGGCCCTGCTCCTGCGGCTGATCGGCAGCGGGGGCGAGAACGCCACGGTCACGCTCATGCGGACCTTCGCCGTCGGCACCATGCTGCCGCTGCTGGGTTTGATCGCGGGGACCGGCGTGATCGCGCCCGAGATCGACGACGGCACGATCATCCACCTGCTGGCCAAGCCGATCTCCCGCCCGGTCATCGCGCAGACCAAGTTCCTCGTCGCCGCCTCGATCCTCGCGCTGTTCGCCGCCGTGCCGACGTTCGTCGCGGCCTACCTGCTGGTCGGCCTCGAATCCGGGATCGCCTACGGCTTCGCCCTCGGCGCCCTCGTCGGCGGCATCGCCTACGCCGCGGTGTTCATGCTGCTGGGCGTGCTCACCCGCCACGCGGTGACGATCGGCATCGCCTACGCGCTGGTCTGGGAGGGCGTGGTGGGCAACTTCGTCCCCGGGGCCCGCAGGTTCTCCATCCAGCAGTGGGCCCAGTCGGTCGCCGACCAGCTGTCGTCCTCACCGTTCCTCACCACCGAGATCACGCTCGGCTTCGCCGTACCCGCGCTGCTGGCCGTCACCGTCGGCGCCGTCGTCTGGGCCGGCCAGCGCCTGCGGAGCTTCTCCCTCACCGGCGACGAATGACCGCGCGTGCGCCCTCCGCCGCGGGGGGCGCACGCGCACGGCCGGGCGGACCGTGCTCGGCGGGGCCGGCCCCCGGGCGTGACGACGGGGCTCGGGATCCGGGGGCGCGGTGGGCGCGGTGGGACGCCGGCGGCGGGTCATCTGGCCGTCGCGACGTAGTCGATCGTCGCCGTGTAGCGGCCGGACGGCACGAAGGGGATGTCGACCTCGTAGTCGTTGCTGATGCCGTCCCCGCCCGGCGCCGACGGGAGCGACTGCCCGTACACGAGCACCGGGTCGGTGGTGGACAGGGGCCGGAAGAGCGAGGCGCCGTGCTCTCGCACGCGCAGGTTGGCGATCGGGATGCGGGCGCTCTCGCCGGGCCGTACCGGGACGAGCTCGGCGGCCGTCGCCCGCGCCGTGACGGTGTAGCCGTCGACGCTGTTGGTGACCATCGTCATCGTCACCACGTCCTCGCCCCGCACGGTCGTGTCCGGCAGGCCGGTCAGCGTGAATCCGTCGCTCAGGCCGGCGATGGTGATGCTGGTGGCCGTCACGGGGAGCACGACGGAGCAGCGCGGGTCGGTGCCGCCGGCCGGGCAGGTGCTGCCGGTGGAGGCCGAGGTGACCCGGTTGCCGAGCTCGGCGTCCCCGGTGGCCGGGTCGGCGACGGTCACGCTGAAGGTGACGACCGCGCTGGCGTCCACGGGCAGCGCGCCCGTCCAGGTCAGCACCGGCTCGGCGTGGACGACGGTGCCGGTGGTGGCGGTCGCGTCGCCGTTGTAGGCCGCATCGTCCAGCACCTCCGCGAGCAGATCGGTGATCGTGGCCCCGGGCTGGTCGGTCTCGCCGGTGTTGGCGGCGGTGACCGTGTAGCGGACGGTGCCGCCCGCGACGACGGTCCCCCGGACGGCACGGCGCAGACCCATCCCGTCCCGTACGCGCCCACGGGCACCGTGCCGGACGGCAGGGTCTGGGTGATCGAGACCGGTGAGGTCTCGGCGAGGCCCGCGGCGACGCCCGCGACGACGGAGTAGGTCACGGGGTCGCCGGCCTGCAGCGTCGTGGCGCTGTAGCTGGTCTGCGCGACCGACAGCTCGGGGACGGCGCTGATCGTGGAGACCGTGGCCTCGTCGATCTCGTGGAAGTCGGTCACGCCCCCGGTGGAGGCCACCCAGCCGAACGCGAGCTGCCGGGGGATGCCGCTGGAGTTCAGCCAGCTCGCCGGGTAGAGGCCGGAGGTGACCGAGGGCAGCGTGCCGGTCAGCGTCCTGGTCGCGCCGCCCACCAGGGTGACCACCACGCGGTAGCTGTTGGCCGGCACCGACATGCCGGCAGCGGTGGTGAGGACCGAGCCGGTGGGGTTGAGGCCCACCTGGACCGGGACCGCCGTACGGCTGTTCGCCCGCAGGGCGAGGGCGCTGGAGCTCGTCGAGGTGGCCGTGCTGTTGATCGCGCAGTATCCGACGGTGCCGTTGCCCGGCCCGCGGACCAGGACCTGGCCGGGCACCCGGACGCTGCCCGTCCCGATGTAGGCGGGGTTCGTGCAGCCGCTCCCCTGGTAGGTGCTGTTGCTGAAGTTCCCGTAGACGTCGAGGTAGCCGTAGGCCAGGCCGGACAGGCTGCTGGTGGCGGAGTAGCCCAGCGCTCCGCCCAGCTGGCCGATGTTGGCCGGGGACTGCGGGTCGGCCGGGTCGACGGCCGCCAGCACGAAGGTGATGCCGTCGGCCCCGCCGCCGCCGTACTGGTTAGGTGTTGAACGCCACGTCGAGCCCCTGCGAGGTGGGCACGCTGGCGGCGCTGAAGACCCCGCCCGCCTTGCTGGTGGTCGCGTTCGTCAGGCGCAGCTTCCCGGAGCCCGCGCTGTCGGTGCTGGTGGTGCAGCAGCTGCGCAGGACGCCGGTGCTGCTGTTGCCGGAGGCGGTCAGGCACGCGAAGTTGGTCGTGCCCGTGCCGCTCGGCAGCGCGGGCAGCACCACGCTGCCGGTCCCGCCGGCCGTGTTGTTGTGGAAGGGCTGGTTGAACAGGACCGTGCCGGCCGCCGACGCGGCCGCCGGCGCCAGCGTGGTGGACGTGCCGGTCAGCGCCGAGCCGGTCATGGCCAGGACGAGGATCCGGGCGATCGACTTTCTGTACCTGCCGTACCTGCCGTACCGGCCGTACCGGCCGTACCGGCGCGTCCGCGTACCCGCGCGGCCGGCCCCGTTCATCGCCGCCCCTGTGAGCCGGGCGGCGCCGCCCGGCTCGGGCGGGCGGGAACGGCCATGGGCGCGCCCATGACCGTTCCGGGCGCCCGCAAGTCCGTTACCTCGGCCGGGCCGGGGACGGGGACAGCGATGGACGAAGGAACGCCAATCCCTTGATTGATCATGATGGTGACGGCTCTCCGCCCGCGGGGGCCCTGGTGAACAGGGCACCGCGGTGGCCTGCGGACCCCGGGCCGTCCGGCCGGTGCCGGACCGGCCGGATGTGACGACGGCCCAGTCCGGCCCGTCTCGGAGAGGGCCGCGTGCTCGGCGGGAGTCGGCGGAGGCGGGGAGCGCCCTCGACGGGCGCCGGGGAGCGGGCGGGGATCAGCCCGTCGGACCGGCCGCCGTGACCACGGGCGCGCCTACGGGCACGTGCCGTCTGGAAAGCGCCCGCCGAACTGTGCAGGATGCCAGCATTCGTCCCTCATCCGTTCGCCAGCGGCGTCCATGGAAGGGAGCCTCGTCTCTGTCCGCCGGTGGCGTCCTCGGAAGGATCTCCACCGTGATCACTCAGAGTTTCCGATCAGCCACTTTGCGTGTCAACGAAGGAGAAATGTCGGCGTGGCGCAGGATGGGGACACGTCGGCAGCCGCTGCTCATGTAGCGGTGACGGCGGCGCCGCCACGGCGGCAGCGGGACATTGCACACTCAACCCACCCGAACGGCGCCGTTCCACGGCTGCCCGCCACGGGGGCGCGGCCGCGAGTGCCCGGGTACGGCGGGGCGCCCGCGGCCGCCGTCCGGCCCGGCCGTCCCACACCTTGACCGATCGATGAACTCCAGCCGCCCGGCCCTCGCCCGGCGCGCGCCGGGCGAGGGTCACGGGCGCGTTCAGACGCAGGCCGTACGGACGACGTCCGCCAGCCGGCCCGCCATCAGCTCGGCCTGCTCGGCCGAGGCGGCCTCGACCATGACGCGGATCATCGGCTCGGTGCCGCTCGGGCGGATCAGCACCCGGCCGGTCTCCCCCAGCTCCGACTCCGCCGCCGCGACCGCGGCCGACAGCTCCGGGACCGAGGCCTTCGCCCGGTCCACGTCCTTGACGTTGATCAGGACCTGCGGCAGCCGGGTCATCACCGACGCCAGCTCCGCCAG
The DNA here is from genome assembly GCF_055586905.1 of Streptosporangium sp. NPDC048886. Taxonomy (NCBI): domain Bacteria; kingdom Bacillati; phylum Actinomycetota; class Actinomycetes; order Streptosporangiales; family Streptosporangiaceae; genus Streptosporangium; species Streptosporangium sp. NPDC048886. The sequence continues at coordinate 38,000 of NZ_JBVJHH010000015.1, read as the reverse complement.
CGACCGGCCCTCACGCGCCATGACCGCCAGCAGTTGGAGCGAGGTCAGCAGACCGTCTCCGGTGGTGGCGTGGTCGAGCATGAGGACGTGACCGGACTGCTCCCCGCCGAGGTTGTGGCTGCCGGCCTTCATGGCCTCCAGCACGTAACGGTCGCCCACGGCGGTCTCGACCACGTCGATGCCCGCGTTCTTCATCGCGAGCTTGAAGCCCAGGTTGGACATGACCGTGGCGACCACGGTGTCTCCCGCCAGCTCCCCCCGGGCATGCATCGCCAGGGCGAGCACGGCCATGATCTGGTCGCCGTCGACCACCTCGCCGGTGTGCGAGACCGCCAGGCAGCGGTCGGCGTCGCCGTCGTAGGCGATCCCGACGTCCGCGTTGCGGGAGACGACGACCTGCTGGAGCTTGTCCAGATGGGTGGAGCCCACCCCGGCGTTGATGTTGAGGCCGTCGGGGCGCGCCCCGATGGTCTCCACCGTCGCGCCGGCCCTGCGCAGCGCCTCGGGGGCCACCATGTGGGCGGCGCCGTGGGCGCAGTCGAGGACCACGTTCAGGCCGGCCAGGTCACCGGAGAGCGTGGACAGCACGTGGGACACGTAACGGTCGGCTTCGCCGTGCGCGTCGCGCACGCGGCCGACCGAAGCTCCGACAGGGCGCTCCCACTTCTCGCCGAGCCGCTGCTCGATCTCGTTCTCCACCGCGTCGGGCAGCTTGTAGCCGCCGCGGGTGAGGAACTTGATCCCGTTGTCCGGGGCGGGGTTGTGGGAGGCGGAGATCATCACGCCCATGTCGGCTCCGAGAGCCGTGGTGAGGTATGCGACCGCCGGGGTGGGCAGCACGCCGAGCCGGAGAACATCCACGCCAGACGACGCAAGGCCGGCGACCACAGCGGCCTCCAGGAATTCTCCTGAAGCCCGCGGGTCCCGGCCCACGACGGCGACGGGGCGGCTGTGCCGCCCGGCGCTGGCATTGAACGCCCCGGCATCGCCGAGGACATGAGCCGCGGCCACGGACAGGTCCATGGCGAGCTCGGCCGTGAGGTCGCTCCCCGCGACCCCACGTACCCCGTCGGTGCCGAAAAGGCGCCCCAACTTAACGCTTGCTGTACTGCGGAGCCTTGCGGGCCTTCTTGAGACCGTACTTCTTGCGCTCGGTGGCGCGGGCGTCACGGGTCAGGAAGCCGGCCTTCTTCAGCGGAGGACGGTTGACCTCGACGTCCAGGATGGCCAGCGCGCGGGCGAGGCCCATGCGCAGGGCACCGGCCTGGCCGGTCACGCCGCCGCCGCTGATGCGGGCGATGACGTCGAACTGGTCCTCGGCGCCGAGCACCACGAAGGGCTCGTTGACGATCTGCTGGTGGACCTTGTTCGGGAAGTAGCCGTCCAGCGGGCGGCCGTTGATCGTCCACTTGCCGGTGCCCGGCACGATGCGGACGCGGGCGACGGACTCCTTACGGCGACCCGTGCCGTAGGAGTTGCCCGTGGTGATGGGCTTGCGGACGGCGGCCTCGCCGCTGACAGTGGACTCGGAGGTGTACTCGGAGGGGAACTCCTCCGGGGAGTACTCCTGCTCGCCCTCGATGGGCGTCTCGACACCGGTGGACTCAGCCACGGTTCTCCTCTTACTTTCCTACTCGGCGTCGGCCGTCGGCCAACGCTGCTGGCGATAAGCAGCTAGCGACTACTGGGCGATCTGGGTGAGCTCGAAGGGCACCGGCTGCTGGGCCTGGTGCGGGTGCTCAGAGCCGGCGTAGACCTTGAGCTTCTTGATCATCTTCCGGCCGAGGGCGTTCTTGGGGAGCATGCCCTTGACGGCCTTCTCGACGGCGCGGTCGGGGCGCTTCTCCATGAGCTCGCCATAGGTCACCGAACGCAGACCACCGGGGTAGCCCGAGTGACGGTAGGCCTTCTTCTGCTCGAGCTTGTTGCCGGTCAGCGCAACCTTGTCGGCGTTGATGATGATGACGAAGTCACCGGTGTCGACGTGGTTGGCGAAGGTCGGCTTGTGCTTACCGCGAAGCAGGATCGCGACGTGGCTGGCCAGCCGGCCAAGCACGATGTCGGTGGCGTCGATGATGTGCCACTGACGCTCGACTTCGGCAGGCTTGGGTGTGTACGTGCGCACGGTCGTATGCCTTCTTTGCTCGCGTCTTCGGCGCTGTCGGAACTGACAGCAACGTGGTCGGTAGGTGCGGGCACACGACAGCCCGGACCTCCCGTCTCCCTGAAGGGAGATGACGCCGGACGCGCCGCGTATCGGTCTGCTGAGGGAGACCAATTCGCACACAACGAACTAGCAGGATACCGGCGCGGACGAGCATGGGTCAAAAAGACGCGACTCTTAGCCGGTGTCCCTGGGCAGTCTACCGGTGACGGGGGACTGGTCGAGAACCGGCGCACTCGGCCCGCACAGAACGGTTCCGACACTTTCTCGACATTCTCTTCTTCCTCAAAGCAAACATCTCTATCTTTGACAGCGGTATGTGGCAGCCCCCTCACCCCCGGCATGCCCAGCGGACCAGCCTGCGCCGCATGGGACTGTTCGCGTGCCTCATGACGGTGCTGCTGCTGGGCTTCCTCATCGGCCGGGGGAGCCGCGGCGAGGAGACCCCCAGCCAGATCTACCTGAACAACGCCGGGCCGACGGAGCCGACGCCCACCGCCGCGACCGCCGGACGGCCCGGCCGCCGCGCCCCGCTCGCCCGGGTCGCCCGCCCCTCCGCCACCCCCGTGGTGACGACGCGGCAGCCCACGCCACGCACCACCCGGGCCGCCCGCGACCCGCTCGACGAATACGCCGACGGCGACTCCCACTACATCCTCAACGGCGAGGGAGGACCGGACACCTCCGCCGTCTCCACTCCCCTGACCCCGATGGAGAAGGCGATCATCCGCCTCACCAACGCCGAGCGCCGGCGGCACGGCTGCGCTCCGCTCCGCGTCGACAGGCGGCTGGTCGCCTCGGCCAGGAGCCACTCGGAGGAGATGGCCAAGAGCGGCACCTTCTCCCACAACTCCCCCGACGGCGCCTCGCCCTGGGAGCGGATGGAGGCCGCCGGCTACCGCGACGGGGGCGCGGAGAACATCGGCCGCGGCTACGCCTCGGCCGCCGAGACGGTGCGGAGCTGGATGGCCACCAGCAGCCACCGGGGCAACATCCTCAACTGCAAGCTGACCGCCACCGGCGTCGGGACGATGGAGGGCCCGGGCGGTCCCTGGTGGACACAGGACTTCGGCTACTCCTGAGCCAATCGGCTCCGATCCCGGGCTAGTCTCGGCGCATGGGTTTTCCCGGGGAGCCGCCGCGCCGCCAGCCGTACGTCCAGCCTGACGCGTCGCCGCCCGCACAGGGTGAGCGCTGGTTCGAGCCCGCACCGCACGGCCACAGTCCCGGCGGCCCCGGCGCCGCGCCGTACGGCCGCGATCCGGACGGTTTCGACGCCGCGCCGTACGGCCGCGGCCCGGACGCTCCCCACGGCCGCGGCCCGGACGGTTTCGACGCCGGGCCCCACGGCCGCAGCCCGGACGGCCCGGAGGCCGGATCCCACAGCCGCGGCCCGGACGGCCCCGGCCCCGCGACGCCGGCCAGGCCCGCCCGGCCCGGACCGCAGGAGCCGCCGCAGGAGCCCCGGCAGGCGATGTGGAGCCCCTACGACGAGGGCCCGCGCTCCCGGCGGCCGATCTTCATCGCGGTCGGCGCGCTCGGCGTGCTGGTCGCCGGAGGCGTCGGCCTGGCCATGCTCGCCAACTCCGACTCGGCCCCGCAGCCCAGTACGGCGAGCCCGCCGTCCCGGATCTCCAACGCGCCGGTCCCCAACAATCCGGGCGACAAGTTCGGGTTCGCCGCCTCCCGCACCACCGACCCCTACCCGCTGACGCTGAAGGAGGTGTTCAAGCGCGCGAACGTGTCACACGGCGGCCGGCGCTACCTGATGACCATCAGCAGGATCGACAAGAAGTGCAAGGACGCCGTGGTGGGCGCCAAGCTGCAGAAGGCCCTCACCGCGGGCAAGTGCACCCAGCTCCTGCGCGCCAGCTTCCGCGACGCCTCAGGAAAGATCATCGGCACCGTGGGGGTCGCCAACCTCAGGACGTCGGCGGCGGCCTCCAAGGTGGTCTCGGTCGGAGCCGGCAAGTCCCGGGAGGAATACCTCAAGGCGCTTCCAGGCAAGGATAAAGTCACCAAATTTCTCGGCACGGGAGAGGCGTTCGCGGGCGGGTGGACCCACGGGCACTACGCCGTGATGGTCTGGTTCCAGTACAAGGACGGCCACCTGCCGAAGAAGACCGAGGTCAAGAAGCTCAACCAGGCGGCCTTCGGGGCCGCCGACGCCACCGTCTCACCCGCCCTGGAGTCCCGTTCGCTGACCGGAAGACGGCCCTGAGCGGCGGCTCATCCCCCTCGATTTCCGCCGCAGAACCGGCGGGCGATACGGCCGGGAACGCCCATACCCGCATGACGATCTCCGGCTATCGCTACGCTTCGACGTATGCGTGGCCAGGAATCCGGGTCCGAGCACGAACGCGTAGCCGAGGGTTCGGCCGCACCGGCGACGCCTCCGCCGAGTTTCGGCCAGCCTTCGCCGCACGTGCCCCAGACCGATCTCACAGGTGACGATCAGCCCTACGACCCCTCGGCGTGGCCGGCGCCGGCCCCCGGGACCACCCAGCCGTGGACGGTCCCCGGTGACAATGGCGCCCCCTACGACTGGTTCGCCGACCCCGAGGACGACCTCCCCACCCCGTGGCCCGGCGGGCCACGGTCTGACCGTCCCGCGTCTCCGGAGCCACCGGGGCCGGCGCGGTCCGACCTTCCCCGCCCGGAGCCCCAGTTCCCGCCCTGGGCCGGCTCTCCGGCCCCCGGCGAGCCGGCCCCCCCACCGTGGATGGCGGCGCCCGCCCCCGGCCCGTCCGGCCCGCAGTGGTCAGGGCCGCCCATGCCCGGCGGACCCTCCGCCCCGCAGTGGGCCGAACCCCCCATGCCCGGTGGGCCCTCCGCTCCACAGTGGGCCGAGCCCTCGGCGCCCGGCACCCCGTCCGGGCCACCCGCCCCCGGCGGACCGACACCCCAGCCATGGGCAGGCGCACCCGCCCCCGGCCCGTCCAACCCGTCCGGCCCACAGTGGGCCGAGCCCTCCATGCCCGGCGGCCCGTCCGCCCCGCAGTGGGCCGAGCCGCCCATGCCCGGCGGACCCTCCCGACCACCCCTGCCCGGCCCGTCCAACCCGTCCGGACCGCAGTGGTCAGGGCCGCCCACGCCTGGCGGACCATCCGCCCCGCAGTGGGCCGAGCCCTCGGCGCCCGGCACCCCGTCCGGGCCACCCGCCCCCGGCGGACCGACACCCCAGCCATGGGCAGGCACACCCGCCCCCGGCCCGTCCGGCCCGCAGCGGTCAGGGCCGCCCATGCCCGGCGGACCCTCCGGACCGCAGTGGTCAGGGCCGCCCGCGCCCGGCGGACCGTCCGCTCCGCAGTGGGCCGAACCCCCCATGCCCGGCGGACCCTCCGGACCACCTCCGCCCGGCCCGTCCAGCCCCTCCGGACCGCAGTGGTCAGGGCCGCCCGCGCCCGGTGGGCCGTCCAGCCCCTCCGGAGCGCAGTGGCCGGGGCCGTCCGCGCCCCCGGGGCCGTCCGGGCCGTCCGGCACCCCACCGCTGTCCAACGCGCCGATCGTGCCCGGGGCTCCGCCGTGGCAGCCGCCGCCGGCCTTCACCGCCGCCGCCGCGGGCATGCAGGTGTGGCCCTCCTCTCCGGACGCCCCTGGCGCCCCGCAGTGGCCCGCGGCCACCGGCGAGCCGGTCTGGTCCGACTCCGATGAGACGGGCGCCGGGCCGGGCGGGCCCGGTGACGTCGCCGTCTGGCCGCCCACCCCGGACGGCCTCGACGAGAACACCGTCAACGTCCGCGCGGCCATGCCCGCCGTACCGGGTCATCAGGGGCCCGCGAGCCCCCCGCCCCCTCCCGGGCCGGACCCGCACGCCCACGCCTCGGGAGCCGTCTCCGGGCCGGACGCCGCCCTCACCGGTCCCACCCCTCCGGGGCCGGATGCCTCCCCCACCGCTCCCGGAGCGGGCGCTCAGCCTCCCGCTCCGCTGCCCGCGCCCGGAATGGCCACCCAGCCCTCGGTGCCCGCGCCCGCCGCGCAGCGCCCGACCTCCCAGCCGGAGCTGATGCCCCAGGTGCCCCCGCCGTCCGCTGAGTCCGTCACCGGCACCCCGGCGCCGTCCCCCGCTCCAGCGGACCAGTCCGCCGACTCGGCCGGACAGTCCTCCGGACCGGAGAGGCCGGCGCTGCCACCGCCGCCCGGGGACCAGCCCACCCCGCCGGGCGGCATACCGATGATCGCTCCGCCGTTCCCGAACGTCCCGGCGTCGGCGGCGCCGGCGGCATCGCAGTCGGGGCCCTCGACCGGGGTCATGGAGCTGCGCGGCCCGTTCACCCCGCCCTCGGCGGTCGTGTCCGAGGTCGTGGCCGCTCCCCCGGCCCCGCCGGGCCGCAGCAGGACCGCCACCCTGCTGATCGCGGCCGTGGTGGCGGTCGTGGTCGGCGGCATCGGCACCGGCGCCTTCTTCGCCTACCAGTCGTTCAGCGGCAAGGAGACCGCCGGCGCGGCCCCGCCGCCGGTCCCCACCTCCGAGGCCGTCGACCCCACCGAGGACCCCGCCCCGGACGAGCCCGAACCGGTGAACACCACGATGCTCAACTCCGAGAAGACCGACCCCGGCAAGATGACCGTGGCCGACGCCTTCAGCAAGAAGGTCACCGTGGGCGGGACGACGTTCGTCCGGGTCAAGACCGACGTCACCCAGCAGTGCCAGAAGGCGGCGGCCGGCAAGTTCGCCAGCGCGCTGCGCAGCAAGGACTGCCGCCGGGTGCTGCGGGCCACATACGTCGACAGCAAGCGGAAGTACGCCGTGACCACGGGGATCGCGGTGCTGCCCACCCGGGAGTCCGCCGTCGAGGTCGACCAGGCCAAGAACCTCGGCAGCAACCTGTGGTTCCGCGGCCTGCCGGGCACCCCGGGCACCGGCGCCGAGCGCGTGCACATCGCGGGCGGTTACGCGGCCGGGCTGGTGTGGGGCCGCTACATCGTTTTCAGCTACGCCACCTTCAGCGACGGCCACACCCCGACGGCGAAGGAGAAAAGCCTCGGCAAGGTCAGCGGCGCCTTCCGCGACCAGACCACCAAGGTCATCGAGCGCCGCGTGACGAGCTGAGCCAGGCGTCCGTCAGACGCTGAGTGTGCGCACCCGGCGGGTCTCCACGGCCCGCCGGGCCAGCTCCCCGGCCCCGGGGTAGCGCACCTCCTCCAGGCAGAGGCCGTGCGCCGGTGCCACGTGCACCCCGGAGTCCCGTACGGCCCGCGTGAGCACCTGTCCGGGCCAGTCCACCGGCAGGCGCCCCTCCCCGACGGGCAGCAGCGACCCGATGAGGGCCCGGACCATCGAGTGGCAGAACGCGTCGGCCACCACCGTCGCGACGAGGAGGCCGTCCTCCTGGACCCAGTCGAGCCGCTGCAGCTCGCGGATCGTGGTCGCGCCCTCGCGCTTCTTGCAGAAGGCGGCGAAGTCGTGCTCGCCCAGCAGGGCGGCCGCGGCCGCGTTCAGTCGGTCGAGGTCGAGCGGCCGGGCGTACCAGAGGACCTCACGGCGGCGGAGCGGGTCGACGCCGCCCGGAGCGTCGCAGACCCGGTAGACGTAGCGCCGTGACATCGCGGAGAATCGTGCGTCAAAGCCCTCAGGAGCCACCGTAACGCGATAAATCCTGACATCGGGGGGCAGAACCCCGGCCAGCCGTCTACGGAGGCTGGAGAGCCTCTCATCGATGTCTGCCGGGATCCCGGTCCCGGAGCCGGCGGCCGTCACGGAGAGGGAGCCGGCCGCCATCTGAGCGGAGGCGGTCCCGGTGGCCGCCCCGGAGCCGGAGTCCGCCCCGCGGACGGGAAGCGTCGCGGAAGCGGGAGCCGTCCCGGAGACGGAGCCGGTCTCAGAGGCCGGCCCGGGGGCGGCGCCCCTCCCCGGAGCCGAGACCCCCGCGGCGGCCCGGCGGCTGTGCCTGGTCTCCAGCGCCTCGAACGCCCCGGCCTCCAGGTCCACATGGGCCACCTGACCCCGGGCGTGCACGCCGGCGTCGGTCCGCCCGGCGACGGTCAGCGCCGGCGGCTCGGGGAGCCGGAGAATCTTGCCGAGCGCCCCCTCGATCTCCCCCTGGACCGTCCGCCGGCCCGGTTGCTTCGCCCAGCCGGAGAAGTCGGTGCCGTCGTATGCGAGATCCAGGCGCAGCCGTACCACGATGTTCCTCCCGGAGAACGGAACAGGCCCGGCACCTCCCGCGAGGGAGCGCCGGGCCCGTTCACCGGACCTGAAAGATCAGGCGTTGTCCTTCTTGGCCTCGGTCTCCTCGGCGGGAGCCTCGGTGGCCTCGGCGCTCTCCTCGGCGGCCTTCGGCTCCTCGGTGACCTCGGCGGTCTCCTCGGCCTTGGGCTCCTCCGCCTTGGGGGCCTCGGCGGCAGCCGGGACCTTGCCGGTGCGGACCGTGTTCAGCGGCTCGGAGACCAGCTCGATGACGGCCATGGGAGCGGCGTCACCCTTACGGGCGCCGATCTTCGTGATGCGGGTGTAGCCACCGGGACGCTCGGCGAAGGTCGGTGCGATCTCCGTGAACAGGTGGTGGACCACGCCCTTGTCACGGACGACCGTCAGCACCTGGCGACGGTTGTGCATGTCGCCCTTCTTCGCCTTGGTGATCAGCCGCTCCGCCACCGGGCGCAGACGCTTGGCCTTGGCCACCGTGGTCGTGATCCGACCGTGCTGGAACAGCTGGGTGGCGAGGTTCGACAGGATCAGCCGCTCGTGAGCCGGGCTTCCGCCGAGACGGGCACCCTTTGCGGGCTGAGGCATTTCGTTCTCCTTGAGAGTGAACCCGCCCCGGCCGTACTAGGTACCGGGGTCGGGCCGGGGAGTCGCTCGATCCCCGTTACAGAAAAATCAGTACTGCTCGGTCTCGACGTACGCGCTGTCGTCGTCGTCGTAGCCGCCGCCGGCCACCGCGCTGGGGTCGAACCCGGGCGGGGAGTCCTTCAGCGCGAGCGTCATCTCGTGCAGCTTCTGCTTGACCTCTTCGATGGACTTGGCACCGAAGTTACGGATGTCCAGCAGGTCCTGCTCGCTGCGGGCCACGAGCTCACCCACGGTGTGGATGCCCTCGCGCTTGAGGCAGTTGTAGGAACGGACCGTGAGGTTCAGCTCCTCGATCGGCAGCGCCAGGTCGGCGGCCAGGGCCGCGTCCGTCGGCGACGGGCCGATGTCGATGCCCTCGGCCTCGACGTTCAGTTCGCGGGCGAGACCGAACAGCTCGACGAGGGTCTTACCGGCCGAGGCCACCGCGTCGCGGGGCTTCATGCACGGCTTGGTCTCGACGTCCAGGATCAGACGGTCGAAGTCGGTGCGCTGCTCGACACGGGTCGCCTCGACCTTGTAGGTGACCTTGAGCACCGGGGAGTAGATGGAGTCGATCGGGATACGGCCGATCTCCTGGCCCGGCTGCTTGTTCTGCGCCGCGGAGACGTAACCGCGACCGCGCTCGACGGTCAGCTCCATCTCCAGCTTCGCCTTGCCGTTGAGGGTGGCGATGCGCAGCTCGGGGTTGTGCACCTCGACACCGGCCGGGGGCGCGATGTCGGCGGCGGTGACGTCGCCGGGGCCCTGCTTGCGCAGGTACATCACCACGGGCTCGTCGTGCTCGGAGGAGACGACCAGTTCCTTGAGGTTGAGGATGATGTCGGTGACATCCTCCTTGACGCCCGGGACGGTCGAGAACTCGTGCAGCACGCCCTCGATGCGGATGCTGGTCACGGCCGCGCCCGGGATGGACGACAGCAGCGTGCGCCGCAGCGAGTTGCCGATGGTGTAGCCGAAGCCCGGCTCCAGCGGCTCGATGATGAACTTGGACCGGGTCTCCTCGAGGGACTCCTCAAGAAGGGTCGGCCGCTGAGCGATCAGCATGTGGGATCTCCCCTTGCATGGCGGCGCCCGCTATTTGACGCCGCTCGAAACAACAGCATAGGTGCCGTACGGCGGACCGCACGGCACCCCTGTGAGCTACTACTTGGAGTAGAGCTCGACGATCAGCTGCTCCTGGACCTGGGTGTCGATCTGCTGACGGACCGGGAGCTGGTGGATCAGGACGCGCATGGCCTCCGGGGCCACGCCCAGCCAGGCCGGGAACGTCTTGTCACCGGAGGTGGCGCGGGCCACCTCGTAGGGCAGCAGGTTGCGCGAGCGCTCGCGGACCTCGACGATGTCGTGCTCGCGGACGCGGTACGACGGGATGTCGACCTTCTTGCCGTTCACCAGGATGTGGCCGTGACGGACCTGCTGGCGGGCGGCATCGCGGGACTCGGCGAAACCGGCGCGGTAGACCACGTTGTCGAGACGGCTCTCCAGGATCTGGAGGAGGTTCTCGCCGGTCTTGCCGCCCTTGCGGTTGGCTTCCTCGTAGTAGTTGCGGAACTGCTTCTCGAGGATGCCGTAGATGCGGCGGGTCTTCTGCTTCTCCCGGAGCTGGAGCTGGTACTCCGACTCCTTCGGCCGGCCGCGGCCGTGCTCACCCGGCGGGTAAGGACGGATCTCGATGGGGCACTTCGCGGACTCGCACTTCTTGCCCTTGAGGAAGAGCTTGGTCTTCTCCCGACGGCAGAGCTTGCAGTCCGCACCCGTGTAACGAGCCATTTTCTATCTTCTCCTGGGCGTCAGACGCGACGGCGCTTGGGCGGACGGCAGCCGTTGTGCGGCACGGGGGTGACGTCCTGAATGGAGCCAACCTCGAGGCCGGTCGCCTGCAGCGAACGGATGGCGGTCTCACGGCCGGAACCGGGGCCCTTGACGAAGACGTCGACCTTGCGCATGCCGTGCTCCATGGCGCGGCGAGCGGCGTTCTCGGCGGCCATCTGCGCGGCGAACGGGGTGGACTTACGGGAGCCCTTGAACCCGACGTGGCCGGCGCTGGCCCAGGAGATCACGTTCCCGCTCGGGTCGGTGATCGAGACGATCGTGTTGTTGAACGTGCTCTTGATGTGGGCGTGCCCGTGAGCGACGTTCTTCTTTTCCTTGCGGCGCACCTTCTTCGGGGCACCCTGGCGGCTCTTAGGAGGCATTCTTTGCCTTCACTCCTGAGGTCTTCGGTCCTGCGGCTGCGCGGACTACTTCTTACCGGGCTTCTTCTTGCCGGCCACGGTCTTCTTCTTGCCCTTACGGGTGCGCGCGTTGGTCTGCGTACGCTGACCGTGCACGGGAAGGCCGCGGCGGTGCCGGATGCCCTGGTAGCACTGAATCTCGATCTTGCGACGGATGTCGGCCTGAACCTCGCGACGGAGGTCACCCTCGATCTTGAAGTTCGCCTCGATGTAGTCACGCAGCGGGACGAGTTCCTCGTCCGTGAGCTGGTGGACACGGAGGTCGCCGTTCACGCCGGTGGCCTTGAGGGTCTCGAGCGCACGGGTGCGGCCGATTCCGAAAATGTAGGTGAGAGCGATCTCCAGCCGCTTGTCGCGGGGGAGGTCGACGCCAACCAGGCGAGCCATGGTCGGGCATTCTCCTTCTTTGTGGCGGAGGTCCTGCGCCTCACTTCCCCTCCCCATGCCCGGGGTGAGGGCCCCGGCCTCCGACCGGGGGTCTCCTGCGTGGTCCGGCCTCCGGCCGCCTTCGCAGGTGTGAAGTGCGATTACTTTGCGGCCTCACATGGCTCGAGCCCGCCACCAAGGAGCGGACTCTTGCAAGACCTGTTATCTGTGACTAGCCCTGACGCTGCTTGTGGCGCAGGTTGTCGCAGATCACCATGACGCGACCGTGCCGGCGGATCACCTTGCACTTGTCGCAGATCTTCTTGACGCTCGGCTTGACCTTCATAGTCCTTATTCGTCCCTCAGACGCTTACTTGTATCGGTAGACGATCCGCCCACGACTGAGGTCGTAGGGGCTCAGTTCGACGACAACCCTGTCGTCAGGAAGGATCCGGATGTAGTGCATCCGCATCCGCCCGCTGATGTGGGCCAGGACCTTATGGCCGTTGTCGAGCTGCACCCGGAACATCGCGTTCGGGAGCGACTCAACCACAGTGCCCTCGATCTCGATGGCGCCGTCTTTCTTGGCCATGTCCCTCGCGTTTCACTGATCGGTCGTCTGAGGCTTCGGAACACTAAGCAGCCGCGACCCAGCGCTTCGATGAGAGCGGCGGTTGCGAAACCGCCGATGCGCAATGGTCATAGTGAACCGAAAAAGGAGTGTACGGCACCGGGCGAGGAAATGCGAAACACACGGCCGGTACCTCGACACAACCGTTACTCAGGATACCCCAGATCCGAGGTGAGATACCCCGCACGGTACCGCGCGTGCACGATCACGTTGTCGTCGTAGGAACGTCTGACCTGGTCGAAACTGCCGCCACAGGTCACCAGCCGCAGCCGCCGCTCGTCCGTCGAACCGTACACTCGATCGGCGGGGAAGCGGTCCTTGGGCGCCTGCTCCAGCCGCTCCACCGCGAAGACCGCCACGGTCCCGTCCCCGCGCGCCACCGCGATGGAGTCCCCCGGCCTGAGCTCGTCGAGCCGGGCGAACACCGCGGGCCCGGTCCTGGTGTCGAGGTGGCCGACGATGACCGCCGAGCCCGGCTCTCCGGGGGTCGGACCCGCCCCGTACCAGCCCGCGACGTCGGCGTGGTCGAGCGGCGGTACGGCGAGCCTGCCGTCGCCCTCCAGCCCCAGCACCACCAGCGGAGCGTTCACCCCGATACTCGGGATCACGACGCGCGTCGGCTCGCCACGGCCCAGCCCCCACCCGAGCGGCGTCGGCAGGCCCGCCCCGCCGGCCCCCTCCCGCCCGGCCACCGCCTGCCCGGGCTGCGCACTCGCCGGAACGGTCACCGGCCGCCCGCTCCCGTCCTCCGGAACGGCGGCGGCGCAGCCCGCCGCCAGCGCCAGGCCCGGGAGCGCGCACAGGAGACGGCTGGGTCCGCGCCCGCCCGGAACGAGGCCCCGCCGATGACCAGCATGAAATGTCCAGGCGGGCACGGAGGTCTAGTGATCGCTCCGCTGGCGGCGTCCGCGCGCCAGCGCGAAGCCCGCGCCCAGGGCCGTCATGATCGCGACCAGTGATCCGAAGATCCAGGCGGTACGGGCGGCGTCATCGGCGACGGTCATCGCGAGGCCGCCGCCGCCGGTGTCCGGACCGCTGGTCGGATGGGTGTCGTCGACCACGAAAGTGCCGTTGTACGGCCCGCCCTGGATGCAGCGGACGGTGATGGCGTAGGTGCCGGGAGCGGCGTGCGGGCTGATCCGCGCGCTGCCCTGCATGGCGTGGGCGTGCTGGCTGAGCCGCGCCGCGGTGGCGCGGAAGGCCGCCGAGTACGCGGTCGCCGGACTGTCGCACGGGCCGGCGGAGATGCTGACCCGCTGTCCCGGCCGGGCGGTCGACGGCGTGACCTCGACCTCCCCGATACCGGTCATACCGGTGGCGAACACGACGGCCACCACGCTGCCCAGCACGGCTCCGGCCGTCGCCAGCGGGTCTCGACCGAGGCCCATCGCCCACCCCCACCTCACGGCCCGCCCAGCGGCCTGCCCAGACAACGATCATCTACCCGGTCCGGCCCGGGCCAACTGCCGCCGGCGGTAAAGCTCTGACACAACGCGGAAGACCCCCCGATGACCATGCATCGGGGGGTCCGGATGTGGCCCGCGCGGCGACCGGTCCCACGGTCAGCGCGGCGACCGGATCCGCGGTCAGCGCGGCGACCGGTCCCGTGATCGACGAGGTGACCGACCCCGTGACCGGCACGACGACCGGCGTCTCAGAAGGCGTCGCCCCAGCCGCCGCAGTCGTCGAAGCGGTTGTCGCCCTCGCAGACGCGGATCTTGAAGTCGTCGAAGCCGTCGCTCTTCCTGAAGCCGCCGAACTTGTCGAAGTGCCGGACGCCGAAGGTCTTGTAGTACTTGACGTGGCTGCCGGAGCGGTCGTGCCACCTGAACCAGACGTAGCTGTACTCGCGGTCGCGGTCACGGTCGAACAGGTCGCCGAAGAACCAGTAGCGGCCGCCCTCCTTGTACCAGTAACCCTTGAAGGAGGACCGGCGGCCGAAACTCTCACCGCCGCCGAACTTCGAATAGTAGGGGCCGAAGAAGTGCTTGCTCGGGCCCTGCGCCTGCAGCGCCTCGGACGCGCCGGGGGCACCGGCCGTGGCGGCCTGGGCGGGGGCCCCGGCCAGGCCGGCGGCGAGCGAGCCGGCGAGGGCGGCGCTGACGAGAAGGGTGCGGACCTTCATGTCTTCCTCCTGAGATGAGGTCCCGTTGTCGGGACACCGCTCACGTTAGGAAGACTTGACCCGGACTTCTGTGGAGGAATGCACGCTCGACGCCGAGCGTGGACTATTACGGATTGCGCTTGCCGCCCAGGCCGGTGGCGATGGTGGTCACCAGCAGCACCACTCCCCAGGGGCCCATCACCCACAGCGGCCAGGGGTAGGGGAAGCCGGCGTCGTTCGTCACCCCGAGGATCAGCCAGATCGCCCAGTTGATCCCGCTGGCCGTCGCCCAGGTGGTCCACATCGCCGTCAGGCCCTTGCGCTGCGCCTGACCGAGGTCACGGCGCTCCGGGCTGCGGGGCGCGGGCGCGGGGAGCCGGCCCAGGTCGACGTCGGGGAGGTCGGAGGTGAGCGTGGCGAGCTCGCCGTAGGTCCTGCTGGCGTAGAGCTGCTCCAGCCGCTCGTCGAACTCCTCGACGGTGAGCCGGCCCTGTGCGTAGTGCTCCCGCAGGACCTCGGCGACTCTGTCCCGGTCTCCGTCCGATGCCCGCATCTCCGGACCAGCCGCCATCATCAACCACATCCGCTCACCCGGGGGCAGTGTCACCTAGCCCGCGTCTCCCAAAAGGCCAGCAAGCCGCTCCTTACCCCCGTCAAGAGCGGTCAGTACCCAAGGTCCATTATGTGTCACCGCGACGCTGTGCTCGAAGTGTGCCGACGCCTTGCCGTCGACCGTGATGACGGTCCAGTCGTCGGACAGCACCTTGGTCCGGTCGGTGCCGAGGTTCACCATCGGCTCAACGGCGAAGCACATGCCCGGCTCGAAGCGCGGCCCCCGGCCCGGCTTACCGTGGTTGGCGACCCACGGGTCCATGTGCATCTCGGTGCCGATGCCGTGCCCGCCGTACTCCTGGGGGATGCCGTAGCGGCCCTGGGAGCGGACGTACTTCTCCACCTGGTGGCCGATGTCGGACAGGTGGCGGCCCACGGTGAGGGCGGCGATGCCGCGCCACATGGCCTCCTCGGTCACCCGCATCAGCTCGGTCAGTGCGGGGTCCACCTCCCCCACGGGGACGGTGATGGCCGAGTCGCCGTGCCAGCCCTCCAGGATGGCGCCGCAGTCGATGGAGATGATGTCGCCCTCCCGCAGCGCCCGCCGGTTGCTCGGGATGCCGTGGACGACCTCCTCGTTCACCGACGCGCAGATCGTCGCCGGGAAGCCCTGGTAGCCCTTGAAGGAGGGGATCGCCCCCTCGTCCCGGATCGCCTTCTCCGCGATCACATCGAGATCCAGCGGCGTCATCCCGGGACGGACGCTCTCGCGGAGCAGTTGCAGCGTCCGGCCGACCACCAGGCCCGCCGCCCGCATCTTCTCCAGCTGCTCAGGCGTCTTTATCTGAATTCCGTGCTTGTTCTTCTTGAACACGTGCACACCCCCCGGGGTGGTTCAACGGGCAATCCGGGAGCCCAATTCCCCCGATTGTGCCCTAAATGACAGCACGCCACCCATGGGAACCATGGGTGGCGTGCTGGGAAATATCTTCAGTCCGTGTAGGGACCCAGGGCCTCCATCGCGCGCTGGGTGACCTCTTCCACCGGGCCGGTCGCGTCCACCCCGACGAGGATGCCCTCGTCGGCGTAGAAGGAGACGAGCGGAGCGGTCTGCTCCTGGTAGACCTCCAGCCGGTGCCGGACGGTCGCCTCCTTGTCGTCGTCACGCTGGTAGAGCCGTCCACCGCAGGCGTCGCAGACGTCGTCCTTCTTGTCGTCGAAGTCGACGTGCCAGATGCGGCCGCACTGGCTGCAGGTCCTGCGGCCGGCCAACCGGCGCACGACTTCCTCGTCGTCGACCACGAGCTCCAGGACGATGTCCAGGGCGACACCGAACTCCGCGAGCATCTTCTTCAGGATCTCGGCCTGGGGCACGTTCCTGGGGAAGCCGTCGAGCAGGAAACCGTCCTGCGCGTCGCTCTCCGAGAGCCGGTCGCGGACCATCGCGATGGTGACCTCGTCGGGCACGAGGTCGCCACGGTCCATGTATTCCTTGGCAAGCTTGCCGAGCTCCGTGCCGCCCGAGACGTTGGCACGGAAAATGTCACCTGTCGAGATCTTCGGGATGGACAGGTTCGATGCGATGAACTGGGCCTGCGTCCCCTTACCCGCTCCGGGGGGCCCCACCAGGACGAGACGCACTACTTCAGGAAGCCTTCGTAGTTGCGCTGCTGAAGCTGGCTCTCGATCTGCTTCACCGTGTCAAGGCCGACACCAACCATGATCAGAATGCTCGTCCCTCCGAACGGGAAGTTCTGACTCGCGCCGACGAGCGCCAGTGCGACGATCGGCACCATGGAGATCAGGCCCAGATAGAGCGCACCGGGAGCAGTGAGTCGCGTGAGCACGTAGTTCAAGTACTCAGCCGTCGGCCGGCCCGGACGGATGCCCGGGATGAACCCACCGTACTTCTTCATGTTGTCGGCGACTTCAACGGGGTTGAAGGTAATGGACACGTAGAAGTAGGTGAAGAAGACGATCAGCAGGAAGAAAGTGATCATATAGGCCGGAGTATCGCCCGTGACCAGGTTCTGCTGGATCCACTGGACGACCGCGTTCGGCTCTTCCTGGGAGTTGGCGAACAGCGTCGTGACGAGCTGCGGCAGGTAGAGCAGCGAGGAGGCGAAGATGACCGGGATGATGCCGGCCTGGTTCACCTTCAGCGGGATGTAGGTCGAGGTCCCGCCGTACATGCGGCGGCCGACCATGCGCTTGGCGTACTGCACCGGCACCCGGCGCTGGGCCTGCTCGACCATGACCACCAGGGCGATCATCGCGATACCGGTCACGATCACCACGGCGAAGACGAAGATGCCCTTCTGGCGGGCGATGTTCAGCAGCTCGGACGGGAAGGTCGCGACCACCGAGGTGAAGATCAGGATGGACATGCCGTTGCCGACGCCGCGGTCGGTGACCAGCTCACCCAGCCACATGATGACGGCCGTGCCCGCGGTCATCGTGATCACCATCGTGACGATCAGGAAGACGTTGTCCTTGTCCATCAGGACGTCTTCCCGGCACTGCGGGAACAGCTGCCCGCTGCGCGCGAGGGCGATGAAGGCGGTCGACTGGAGGATCGCCAGGCCGATCGTCAGATAACGCGTATACTGGGTGATCTTGGTCTGGCCGGCCTGCCCCTCCTTCTTGAGGGCTTCCAGGCGCGGGATCACCACCACCAGAAGCTGAAGGATGATGCTCGCGGTGATGTACGGCATGATGCCGAGTGCGAACACCGACAGCTTCAGCAAGGCGCCACCGCTGAACAGCTGCACCATGCCGTAGATGTTGCCGGAATCACCCGCCTGTGCCTGCTGGAGGCATCGGGCGATGTTTTCGTTGTTGACACCCGGAGTCGGAAGAACCGAGCCGAGCCGGAACAGCGCGATGATGCCCAGTGTGAAGAGCAACTTCTTGCGCAGGTCCGGCGTACGGAACGCTCGGGTAAACGCGGTCAGCACGGTCCCTCCTGCGCGCCTGAAAGGCGAGGTCGGTCAGCGATGGTTCGGGGGTGGTCCATCTTTGCTATCTCAAGTCAGCGAGCCCGCGGAAACGAGTCGAGGCCCACTATCCAGCGAACTCTAACGCACTACGGGCGCGGGGGCCCATTATGAGCCCCCGCGCCGCGTGATTATGCCTACAGCTCGGAGACGGAGCCCCCGGCAGCGGCGATCTTCTCCTTGGCACTGGCGGAGAAGGCGTGCGCCTGCACGTTCAACGCCACGGAGATCTCGCCGGTTCCCAGAACCTTCACGAGCTGCCGCTTGCGGACCGCGCCCTTGGCGACCAGCGTCTCGACGGTGACGTCGCCACCCTCGGGGAACAGCTCGCCGAGCTTGTCCAGGTTGACGACCTGGTAGGTCGTCTTGAACAGGGCGTTGGAGAAGCCCTTCATCTTGGGCAGGCGGCGCTGGAGCGGGACCTGGCCACCCTCGAAGCCGAGGGGAACCTTGTTCCGGGCCGTCGTGCCCTTGGTGCCACGACCGGCGGTCTTGCCCTTGGACGCCTCGCCGCGGCCCTTGCGGACCTTCGACTTGTTGGCGCCGGGGGCCGGACGCAGGTGGTGGATACGGAGCGGACTGTTCTCTGCCATGTCAGTCGACCTCTTCCACGGTGACGAGGTGCGTCACCACGGAGACCATGCCGCGGATCTCCGGGCGGTCCTCCTTGACGACGACGTCGCCGATTCGCTTCAGACCGAGCGAGCGCAGCGAGTCGCGCTGGTTCTGCTTGCCACCGATCTTCGAGCGGACCTGAGTGATCTTCAGGCGTGCCATCGGCTAGCTCACCGCCTTAGCCGCCGCGGCCTCCGCGATGCCCTCGGCGCGAGCCTTGAGCATGGCCTTGGGGGCGACGTCCTCGATCGGCAGGCCACGGCGGGCCGCGATCTCCTCGGGGCGGCTGAGGCCCTTCAGAGCGGCCACGGTGGCGTGCACGATGTTGATCGGGTTGTCCGAGCCGAGCGACTTGGACAGCACGTCGTGGATGCCGGCGCACTCCAGCACGGCGCGCACCGGGCCACCGGCGATGACGCCGGTACCGGGCGAGGCCGGACGGAGGAAGACGACACCCGCGGCCTCTTCACCCTGCACGATGTGCGGGATGGTGCCCTGGATGCGGGGCACCCGGAAGAAGTGCTTCTTGGCCTCTTCGACGCCCTTGGCGATGGCCGCGGGGACTTCCTTGGCCTTGCCGTAGCCGACGCCGACCATGCCGTTGCCGTCACCGACGATGACGAGGGCGGTGAAGCTGAAGCGACGACCACCCTTCACGACCTTGGCCACTCGGTTGATCTTTACGACGCGCTCGATGTACGAGACGCCCTTGTCAGCGCTGCCACCGCGGCGATCGTCACGACGACCGTCACGCCGCTCGCCACCGGCGGCGCCACCGCGACGCGGAGCTCCAGCCATCAGTGGTTCCTCTTCTCGTTGCTCTTGTTAAGACGGGCCATCAGAACTCCAGCCCGCCTTCACGGGCGCTGTCCGCGAGGGCCGCGATGCGACCCGCGTAACGGTTTCCGCCACGGTCGAACACGACCGCGGTGATCCCGGCGGCCTTGGCCCGCTGAGCGAGAAGCTCGCCGACCTGCTTCGCCTTGTCGGTCTTCGCGCCGGAGTCCGCGCGCAGGGAGGACTCCATGGTGGAGGCGCTCACCAGCGTGTGGCCCTGGGCGTCGTCGACGATCTGCACGAACAGGTGTCGCGTGGAGCGGTTGACGACCATGCGCGGGCGCGCGGCCGTGCCGACCACCTTCTTGCGGACTCGGCCGTGGCGGCGGGCCCGCGAGACGGCGCGGGCGGCCGTGTGCTTGCCGAACGCAGTCTTGCCAGCCATGCCTACTTACCAGCCTTTCCGACCTTGCGGCGGATAACCTCGCCCTGGTAACGCACACCCTTGCCCTTGTAGGGGTCGGGCTTGCGCAACTTGCGGATGTTCGCGGCGATCTCGCCGACCTTCTGCTTGTCGATGCCGTCCACGTGGAACAGGGTCGGCTTCTCGACGCGGAAGGTGACACCCTCGGGGGCGTCGACGATCACCGGGTGGCTGAAGCCGAGAGCGAACTCGAGCTGAGTCGGGCTCTTGGCCTGAACGCGGTAACCGACGCCCACGATCTCCAGGGTCTTGGAGTAACCCTGGGTCACACCGGTCACCATGTTGGCGATCAGCGTGCGGGACAGGCCGTGCAGCGCACGGACCTTGTTCTCGTCGTTGGGACGAGAGACGGTGACGGCGCCGTCGTCGCCCTTGGCGACGTCGATCGGCTCCGCGACCGTGTGAGAAAGCGTGCCCTTGGGGCCCTTGACCGTGACGTCCCGGCCGTCGATGGCGACGTCCACGCCGTTCGGTACAGGGATGGGCAGCCGTCCGATACGTGACATGCTGTGATTTCTCCCTTCTACCAAACGAAGGCGAGGACTTCCCCGCCCACTCCACGCTTGCCGGCCTGCTTGTCCGTCATGAGACCGCCGGACGTCGAGATGATCGCGACGCCCAGTCCGCCCAGGACTCGGGGCAGGTTGTCCTTCTTCGCATAGACCCGCAGGCCGGGCTTGGAAACCCGGCGCAGGCCCGCGAGGGAACGCTCACGGCTCGGCCCGAACTTGAGCTCCACCACGAGGTTCTTGCCGACCTTGGCGTCCTCGACGCTCCAGGCCTGAATGTAACCCTCCTGCTGGAGGATCTCGGCGATGTGCGCCTTGATCTTCGAGTACGGCATCGCCACGGTGTCGTGGTACGCCGAGTTCGCGTTTCGCAGACGCGTGAGCATGTCTGCGATCGGGTCGGTCATCGTCATGGCCGGTGGCCTTCCTCACCGCGGTTTCCGCAAGGGACCTTCGGTGTGGTCATGGGCGCTTGAGGCAGCGCCCGGTGAATACGACTATCTGTGTACGGCTGGGGTGGCCGCGCGGCCTGTGGCGTCCACAGGGCCGCGCGGACGGCTACCAGCTGGACTTGGTGATGCCAGGCAGCTCGCCCCGGTGCGCCATCTCGCGGAAGCAGATGCGGCACAGGCCGAACTTCCTGTAGACGGCGCGGGGACGACCACAGCGCGAGCACCGAGTGTACGCCCGGACCTCGAACTTGGCCTTGCGAGCAGCCTTGACCTTGAGCGACGTCTTCGCCATGATCAGGCCTCCTTGAAGGGGAAACCGAGGAGCTTCAGCAGCGCCCGGCCCTGGTCGTCGGTCTTAGCGGTGGTCACGACCGTGATGTCCATACCACGCTGACGGTCGACCTTGTCCTGGTCGATCTCGTGGAACATGACCTGCTCGGTGAGACCGAAGGTGTAGTTGCCGTTGCCGTCGAACTGCTTGGGCGACAGACCGCGGAAGTCACGGATACGCGGCAGCGCCAGCGACAGCAGCCGGTCGAGGAACTCCCACATGCGGTCGCCGCGCAGCGTGACGTGCGCACCGATCGGCATGCCCTCGCGCAGCTTGAACTGGGCGATGGACTTGCGGGCCCGGACGACCGCCGGCTTCTGACCGGTGATCACGGTGAGGTCGCGGACGGCGCCGTCGATGAGCTTCGAGTCGCGCGCGGCCTCGCCGACACCCATGTTCACCTTGATCTTGGTGATCGTGGGGACCAGCATGATGTTCTCGAACCCGAACTGCTCGTTCAGCTTCGCGATGATCTCTTCGCGGTAGCGCTGCTTGAGGCGCGGAATCGGCCGTCCGGTCTCGACGGACTCAGTGGTGTTCGCGGTCATCAGTTGTCCTCACCCGACTCGTCAGAGGCGGCCTTGGCCGACTCCTTCTTGGCAGGCTTCTCGTCATCCTTGAGCTTCTTGACGTTGCTCACGTGGATGGGAGCCTCCATGGTCTGCACGCCGCCGGTCTTGGCGCCACGCGGGCCCTGGTTGGTCTCCTTGGAGTGCTTCTTGATCATGTTGACGCCTTCGACCACCACGCGCTCCTCGCGCGGGAGGGCGGCGATCACACGACCCTTGGCACCCTTGTCCTTGCCGGCGATGACCTGGACCAGGTCACCCTTCTTCACGTGGAGCTTCGGCATTACAACACCTCCGGCGCGAGCGAGATGATGCGCATGAACTTCTTGTCACGCAGCTCACGTCCGACGGGGCCGAAGATACGCGTGCCACGAGGGTCACCGCTGTCCTTGATGATGACGGCGGCGTTCTCGTCGAAGCGGATGTAGGAGCCGTCGGGCCGGCGGCGCTCCTTGACAGTACGGACGATGACCGCCTTGACGACGTCGCCCTTCTTCACGGTGCCGCCAGGAATGGCGTCCTTGACCGTGGCGACGATGATGTCGCCGATTCCCGCGTAGCGCCGACCCGAGCCACCGAGGACACGGATGCAAAGGACTTCCTTCGCTCCCGTGTTGTCGGCGACCTTGAGTCGCGACTCCTGCTGGATCACTTGTACTCCTGTTTGTCTCGCTGGTTCTCACCCGTGGTGAGCCTTGCGGAACTGATGTGGTCTTGTTCCCCCGGCGACAGTCCTGTCCGGGCGAGTCCGCCTCGCCTCGCACCGCGGTACGGCTTACGCCTTCCGCCGTGCCAGGCCCGGCTCGCTCTCCCGCGGGCCGCCACCGCAGGCGGGACGGAGATCAACTCCGCCCCCTTGGACACCAGCATGGGGGGTGACAGGGTCACCCCCCACGAGGCGCGTTCCTTACTTGGCCTTCTCGAGGATCTCGATGACCCGCCAGCGCTTGCTGGCCGACAGCGGCCGGGTCTCCATCAGGAGGACGCGGTCGCCGACGCCGCAGGCGTTGGCCTCGTCGTGCGCCTTGTACTTGGTCGTCCGACGGATGACCTTGCCGTACAAGGGGTGCTTGACGCGGTCCTCGACAGCGACGACGACAGTCTTGTCCATCTTGTCGCTGACGACCAGACCCTCACGGGTCTTGCGGTAGTTCCGCGTCGTGCTCGTGCTCTCAGCTGTCTCAGCCATCGATCGACTCCTTCTCAACCGTAACAATGCCGAGCTCCCGCTCGCGCATCACGGTGTAGATACGGGCGATCTCGCGGCGGACGGCGCGCAGCCGCCCGTGGCTCTCCAACTGGCCGGTCGCGGCCTGGAAGCGGAGGTTGAACAGCTCCTCCTTGGCTTCCTTCAGCTTCTGGACCAGGGTGTCCTGGTCCTCCACCCGCAGCTCACCGGCGGTCAGGCCCTTAGCCATCACGCCTCACCCACTTCACGCTTAACGAACCGGCACTTCATCGGGAGCTTGTGCATCGCACGACGCAGGGCTTCGCGAGCCACCGGCTCGGCGACGCCCGACAGCTCGAACATGATGCGGCCGGGCTTGACGTTGGCGATCCACCACTCCGGCGAACCCTTACCGGAACCCATGCGGGTCTCGGCCGGCTTCTTGGTGAGGGGACGGTCCGGGTAGATGTTGATCCAGACCTTGCCGCCACGCTTGATGTGACGAGTCATGGCGATACGAGCCGACTCGATCTGGCGGTTGGTCACGTAGGAGTGCTCAAGCGCCTGAATGCCGAACTCGCCGAACACGACCCTGGTGCCGCCCTTGGCGGCGCCGTGACGGTCGGGCCGGTGCTGCTTGCGGTGCTTGACCCTGCGCGGGATCAGCATGGTCAGCTCCCTTCAGCACCCGGCTGCGCAGCCGGGCCGGTCTCGGGGGCAGCCTGCGAGGCCGCCTCGGTCCTGGGTGCGCGGTCGCCACGGGCGGCGCCACCACGACGGGGACGGTCGCCACCGGCGCCGCCGCCACGACGGGGACGGTCGCCACCGGCGCCGCCACCGCGACGGTCGTCGCGGTCCCGACGCTGGCCCGCACGAGCACCGGCGGCAGCCGCCTCACGCTCGGCGCGGCTGGTCGGAGCCTCACCCTTGTAGATCCACACCTTCACGCCGATGCGGCCGAAGGTGGTACGGGCCTCGTAGAGGCCGTAGTCGATGTCCGCACGGAGGGTGTGCAGGGGCACGCGGCCCTCGCGGTAGAACTCCGAACGGGACATCTCAGCGCCGCCCAGACGGCCGGAGCACTGCACCCGGATGCCCTTGGCGCCGCTCTTCATGGCCGACTGCATCGCCTTGCGCATGGCCCGACGGAACGAGACACGGCTGGACAGCTGCTCGGCCACACCCTGAGCGACGAGCTGGGCGTCGATCTCGGGGTTCTTGACCTCGAGGATGTTCAGCTGGACCTGCTTCTTGGTCAGCTTCTCGAGGTCGCCACGGATCCGGTCCGCCTCGGCGCCGCGGCGGCCGATGACGATGCCCGGACGGGCGGTGTGAATGTCGACCTGAACCCGGTCGGTGGTCCGCTCGATCTCCACCTTGGAGATGCCGGCCCGCTCCATGCCCTTCTTGAGCATGCGGCGGATCGCCACATCTTCGGCGACGTACGACTTGTAGAGCTTGTCGGCATACCACCGGCTCTTGAAGTCGGTCGTGACGCCGAGGCGGAACCCGTGCGGGTTAACCTTCTGACCCACTAGCGGGTCCTCCCCTTCGGCTCGCGGGACTCCACGATCACGGTGATGTGGCTCGTCCGCTTGTTGATCCGATAGGCACGACCCTGAGCGCGGGGACGGAACCGCTTCAGCGTCGGGCCCTCGTCGACCCAGGCACGGCTCACGAAGAGCGTGTCGCGGTCGAGCTTGAAGTTGTGCTCCGCGTTCGCAATGGCGCTGGACAGCACCTTGTACACGGTCTCGCTCGCCGACTGGGGAGCGAACTGCAGCACGGCCTGCGCCTCCGAAGCGGGCAGCCCGCGAATGAGGTCCACCACACGGCGGGCCTTCATGGGCGTGTGGCGCGCGAACCGCACCTGAGCCCTGGCTTCCATCGCTTACTCCTCTTACCTTCTGCTTCGTATGGGCCGAGTCCGTCTCGCCTCGCAACGATCGACCTGGCTTCCGCCCGCCGACCGTTCCCGGCTCGACCTCCTGGCCCTAAGGCGCTTACCGCCGGCTGCGGCGGTCTTCCTTGACGTGGCTGCGGAACGTCCGCGTCGGAGCGAACTCGCCGAGCTTGTGACCGATCATCGACTCGGTGACGAACACCGGGACGTGCTTGCGGCCGTCGTGAACGGCGATCGTGTGACCGAGCATGTCGGGCACGATCATGGAGCGCCGCGACCACGTCTTGATGACGTTCTTGGTGCCCTTCTCGTTCTGGACATCCACCTTCTTCTGAAGGTGGTCGTCCACGAAGGGACCCTTCTTAAGGCTACGTGGCATTTTGGCTGCTCCTACCGCTTCTTCCGCTTAGTCCGACGACGGATGATCAGCCGGTCGCTGGCCTTGTTCGCCGCACGAGTACGTCCCTCGGGCTTGCCCTTGGGGTTGACGGGGTGACGACCACCGGAGGTCTTACCCTCACCACCACCGTGCGGGTGGTCGACCGGGTTCATCGCGACACCGCGGACGGTGGGGCGCTTGCCCTTCCACCGCATACGGCCGGCCTTACCCCAGTTGATGTTGGCCTGCTCGGCGTTGCCGACCTGGCCGATGGAGGCCCGGCAGCGGACGTCGACCTGGCGCATTTCGCCGGAGGGCATACGCAGCGTGGCGTACTGGCCCTCCTTGGCGAGAAGCTGGATCTGCGCACCGGCGGACCGGCCCAGCTTGGCGCCGCCGCCCGGACGGAGCTCCACCGCGTGGATGAAGGTACCGGTCGGGATGTTGCGCAGCGGGAGGCAGTTACCCGGCTTGATGTCGGCCGTGGGGCCGTTCTCAATCAGGTCGCCCTGCTTGAGGCCGGTCGGGCAGAGGATGTAGCGCTTCTCCCCGTCGGCGTAGTGCAGCAGAGCGATGCGGGACGTGCGGTTCGGGTCGTACTCGATGTGAGCGACCTTCGCCGGGATCCCGTCCTTGTCGTGGCGCCGGAAGTCGATGATCCGGTAGGCACGCTTGTGGCCGCCACCCTGGTGGCGGGTGGTGACTCGGCCGTGGACGTTACGGCCGCCCTTGCTGTGCAGGGGCGCAAGCAGCGACTTCTCGGGCGTGCTGCGCGTGATCTCGGAAAAGTCCGAGACGCTGGCGCCGCGGCGACCCGGGGTCGTCGGCTTGAGTTTACGGATGCCCATCTTTTTCGTTCATCCTTCGTCGGTTAATCCGGGCGAATGCCCCCCGCCTCCCGGCGAGGGGCGTTCACCCCGTTACTTACTAAGCGAGCGGTTTCAGCCGACCTGACCGAAGATGTCGATCCGGTCGCCCTCAGCCAGGCTCACGATCGCGCGCTTGGTGCTGGGGCGCTGGCCGTAGCCGGCCCTGGTCCGCTTGCGCTTGCCCTGGCGGTTGATGGTGTTGACGCTGGCCACCTTGACGCCGAAGATCTGCTCAATCGCGATCTTGACCTGCGTCTTGTTGGCCGTCTTCCGCACCAGGAACGTGTACTTGTTGTGCTCGTCGATCAGGCCGTAGCTCTTCTCGGAGACAACCGGCTTGATGATGATGTCGCGCGGGTCGGCGATCTTCTCCATCAGGCGTCTTCCTTCCCGCTCTTGCTCAGACGCGCGACGACCTGGTCGTACGCCTCCTGAGTGAAAACGACGTCGTCGTAGCAGAGCACGTCGTAGGTGTTCAGCTGTCCGGCGTCCAGCAGGTGGACCTCGGGAGCGTTGCGCAGGCTCAGCCAGGTGAGCTCGTCGCCCTCGTCGACGACGACCAGGACGCTACGGGTCTGCGTGATCTTCCGCAGCGACTCGAGAGCCGCCTTGGTCTTCGGGGTCTCACCCTCGATCAGCGCGCTGACCACGTGAACGCGGCCACCGGCTGCCCTGTCGGAGAGGGCGCCGCGCAGCGCGGCGGCCTTCATCTTCTTGGGGGTCTTCTGGGAGTAGTCCCGGGGAAGCGGGCCGTGGACGGTGCCACCGCCGGCGAACTGCGGGGCGCGGGTCGAGCCCTGACGGGCGCGGCCGGTGCCCTTCTGGCGGTACGGCTTCTTGCCACCGCCGCTGACCTCACCACGGGTCTTGGCCTTGTGGGTGCCCTGCCGGCGAGCGGCGAGCTGGGCCACGACGACCTGGTGGATCAGCGGGATGTTGACCTTGGCGCCGAAAATGTCGCCAGGCAGGTCGACGGTGCCGGTCTTCGCCCCGCTCACGTCGAGGACGTCAATGGTGCTCACTTGGCAGCCCCCTTCTTGGCAGCGGTGCGGACGAGAACCAGGCTGCCGTTGGCGCCGGGGATCGCACCCTTGATCAGGATGAGGCCCTTCTCGGCGTCCACGGCGTGGACCTTGAGGCTCTGGATGGTGGTGCGGACGTTACCCATCCGACCGGCCATGCGCAGGCCCTTGAAGACGCGGCCCGGGGTGGCGCAGCCACCGATGGAACCCGGCGAACGGTGCTTGCGCTGGGTACCGTGCGAGGCGCTCAGACCCTTGAAGCCGTGGCGCTTCATGACACCGGCGAAGCCCTTGCCCTTGCTCTTGCCCGTCACGTCGACGAACTGGCCGGCCTCGAAGGTGTCGGCGAGGAGCTCCTGGCCCAGGGTGTAGTCGCTCGCGTCGTCGGTACGGATCTCCGCGAAGTAACGGCGCGGGGTGATGTCGTGCTTGCGCAGGTAGTCGCCGAGCGGCTTGTTGACCTTCCGCGGGTCGACCTGCCCGAAGCCGAGCTGCACGGCGGAGTAGCCGTCCTTCTCGGGGGTGCGGACGCGGGTCACGACGCACGGACCGGCCTCGACGACGGTCACCGGGACCATCCGGTTGTCCGCGTCGAAGACCTGGGTCATGCCGAGCTTCTTGCCCAGGACGCCCTTGATCTGCTTAGCCATGTCAGTGCGTTCCCTCAGAGCTTGATCGAGATGTCAACGCCGGCGGGGAGGTCGAGTCGCATGAGCGAGTCGACCGTCTTCGGCGTCGGGTCGATGATGTCAATCAGCCGCTTGTGCGTGCGCATCTCAAAGTGCTCGCGGCTGTCCTTGTACTTGTGCGGCGAGCGGATGACGCAGTACACGTTCTTCTCGGTCGGCAGCGGCACCGGGCCCGCGACCTTAGCGCCAGTCCTCGTGACCGTCTCTACGATCTTCTTGGCCGAGCTGTCGATGACCTCGTGGTCATAGGCCTTGAGCCGGATGCGGATCTTCTGTCCCGCCATAATGGCCTCGGTGTCCTTCGCTGTCGTCTGAAAAAGTTACGTGCGGCCTGTTGCCGCTGTGAGGTCGAGTCGGCCTCGCCACGTGACCCGCGGGTCACCGTTCGGCTCTCTCTCCCAGCCCCACGTAGCAGACACTGTGGATCTGCGCTTTCTTCCGTGATCTGGCAGTTACTTCGGTCACTCGGTGGCCGAACCAACTGCGAGATCACGGTTCGTGGGGGTTCCGAGGAGGCGCATGCCGTACGGCGTGAACCTCCTCGTGGTGCGGCGGCCGGACCCTGAGATGAGGCCGGCCGCCACTCCGCGATGGTACTACTTGATGATCTTGGTCACACGACCCGCACCGACGGTGCGGCCACCCTCACGGATGGCGAACTTGAGACCGTCCTCCATCGCGATGGGCTGGATGAGCTGGACGGACATCTCGGTGTTGTCACCGGGCATGACCATCTCGGTGCCCTCGGGCAGGTTCACAACACCGGTCACGTCAGTCGTACGGAAGTAGAACTGCGGACGGTAGTTGTTGAAGAACGGCGTGTGGCGGCCGCCCTCGTCCTTGGACAGGATGTAGACCTGAGCCTCGAACTCGGTGTGCGGGGTGGTCGTGCCCGGCTTGATGATGCACTGGCCGCGCTCGACGTCCTCGCGCTTGATGCCGCGCAGGAGCAGACCGACGTTGTCGCCCGCCTGGCCCTCGTCGAGGAGCTTGCGGAACATCTCGACACCGGTGACCGTGGTCGTGGTCTTGGTGTCCTTGATGCCGATGATGTCGACGGTCTCGTTGACCTTGACGATACCGCGCTCGATACGGCCGGTGACGACGGTGCCACGACCGGTGATCGAGAAGACGTCCTCGATCGGCATGAGGAACGGCTTGTCGGTCTCACGGGCCGGCTGCGGGACGTTCTCGTCCACAGCGGTCATGAGCTCGATGATGCTGTCGCCCCACTTCTCGTCGCCCTCAAGCGCCTTCAGCGCCGAGACGCGGATGACGGGCAGGTCGTCGCCGGGGAACTCCTGAGCCGAGAGAAGCTCGCGGACCTCGAGCTCGACGAGCTCCAGGATCTCCTCGTCGTCCACCATGTCGGCCTTGTTCAGGGCGACAACGATGTAGGGGACGCCGACCTGGCGGGCCAGGAGGACGTGCTCCTTGGTCTGCGGCATCGGGCCGTCGGTGGCGGCGACCACGAGGATCGCGCCGTCCATCTGAGCCGCACCGGTGATCATGTTCTTCACGTAGTCGGCGTGACCGGGGCAGTCCACGTGAGCGTAGTGGCGCTGCTCGGTCTGGTACTCGACGTGCGCGATGGAGATCGTGATACCACGAGCCTTCTCCTCGGGCGCCTTGTCGATCTTGTCGAACGGGGTCGCCTCGTTGAGGTTCGGGTAACGCTCGTGGAGCACCTTGGTGATCGCCGCGGTCAGAGTGGTCTTGCCGTGGTCGATGTGTCCAATGGTGCCGATGTTTACGTGCGGCTTGGTCCGCTCGAACTTGGCCTTGGCCACTGCTCTGTCTCCTTAGAGATTCTGACTTGACTTGCGTCTTCGTACTCGGGCTTGGGGAGGCCGGCCCCTCTCAGGACCGGCCGACGAGAAACTACTCGCCCCGCACCTTCTCGGCGGCAGGGGGGTGGTCTCCCACCTCCCCGTCACCGGGAACGGATGCCGGACTCACTCGCCCCGCACCCCTCCGGTGGCGGGGTGACGATCTCCTCGCCTCCCGCACCCGGAACGGATGCCGGACTTACTCGCCCCGCACCTTCGCGACGATCTCCTTGGCGATGTGCGCAGGCACTTCCGCATAGGAGTCGAACTGCATGCTGTAGCTCGCGCGCCCCTGCGTCTTGCTACGGAGGTCACCCACGTAGCCGAACATCTCAGAGAGCGGCACGAGCGCCCTGACGATACGGGCGCCGGAGCGCTCGTCCATCGCCTGGATCTGCCCGCGGCGACCGTTGAGGTCACCGATGACGTCACCCATGTAGTCCTCGGGCGTGGTGACCTCGACGGCCATCATCGGCTCCAGGATTACTGCGTCCGCCTTGCGCGCGGCCTCCTTGAAGGCCATCGAGCCAGCGATCTTGAAGGCCATTTCGGACGAGTCCACCTCGTGGTAGGCACCGTCCTGCAGGGTGACCTTGACCCCGACCATGGGGTAGCCGGCGAGAACACCGAACTCGGCGGCCTCCTGGGCGCCCGCGTCGACCGACGGGATGTATTCCCGCGGGATGCGGCCACCGGAGACCTTGTTCTCGAACTCGTAGCCGTCGTTGCCATCGCCCAGCGGCTCGATGTCGATGATGACCTTGGCGAACTGGCCGGAACCACCGGTCTGCTTCTTGTGGACGTAGTCGACCTTCTCCACCTTGCGGCGGATGGTCTCCCGGTAGGCCACCTGCGGACGGCCGATGTTGGCCTCGACCTTGAACTCGCGGCGCATCCGATCGACGAGGATCTCCAGGTGGAGCTCGCCCATACCCCAGATGACCGTCTGTCCGGTCTCCTCGTCACGGCGGACCTGGAAGGACGGGTCCTCCTCGGCCAGACGCTGGATCGCGGTCCCCAGCTTCTCCTGGTCGCCCTTGGTCTTGGGCTCGATGGCGACGCTGATGACCGGCGCCGGGAAGTTCATCGACTCCAGGACCACGGGGTGAGCCGGGTCGGCCAGGGTGTCACCGGTGGTGGTGTCCTTCAGGCCCATGACGGCGACGATCTGACCGGCGACGGCCGACGGGCGCTCCTCGCGCTTGTTGGCGTGCATCTGGTAGATCTTGCCGATCCGCTCCTTGCGGCCCTTCACCGAGTTGACCACGGCGGTGCCGGTCTCGAGCGTGCCCGAGTAGATGCGGATGTAGGTGAGACGGCCCAGGTGCTGGTCGCTCATGATCTTGAAGGCCAGCGCGGAGAACGGCTCGTTGACGTCCGCGTGACGCTCGATGACCTCCTCTTCCTTGCCGACCGCGTGGCCCTTGAAGGCCGGGATGTCGATCGGTGCGGGGAGGTAGGCGACGATCGCGTCGAGCAGGGGCTGCACGCCCTTGTTCTTGAACGCGGTGCCGGT
Source organism: Streptosporangium sp. NPDC048886 (assembly GCF_055586905.1). Taxonomy (NCBI): domain Bacteria; kingdom Bacillati; phylum Actinomycetota; class Actinomycetes; order Streptosporangiales; family Streptosporangiaceae; genus Streptosporangium; species Streptosporangium sp. NPDC048886. The sequence continues at coordinate 7,045 of NZ_JBVJHH010000015.1, read as the reverse complement.
CAGGACCGGGTTGACGGCGCTGGACAGCGTGGCGCGGCGCAGGGCCGCGATCAGCTGCTCCTCGGTGGGCTCGACACCCTCGAGGAAGAGCTCCATCAGCTCGTCGTCGTTCTCGGCGACGGTCTCGACGAGCTTGTCACGCCACTCGCGGGCGGTCTCGGCGTGCTCCGCCGGGATCTCCACGGTCTCGTACATCTCGCCCTTGGCCGCCTCGGCGCTCCAGAGCAGACCCTTCATCTTGACCAGGTCGATGACGCCCTTGAAGTCGGCCTCGACGCCCCAGGGAAGCTGGATGACGGCGGGGGTCGCGTTCAGGCGGCTGATCATCATGTCGACGCAGCGGTGGAACTCCGCGCCGACCCGGTCCATCTTGTTGACGAAGCAGATGCGGGGCACGTCGTAACGGTCGGCCTGACGCCAGACCGTCTCGGACTGCGGCTCGACACCGGCCACGCCGTCGAACACGGCGACGGCACCGTCGAGGACGCGGAGCGAGCGCTCCACCTCGATCGTGAAGTCCACGTGACCCGGCGTGTCGATGATGTTGATCGTGTGGCCAAGCCACTCGCAGGTGGTAGCGGCGGAGGTGATGGTGATACCACGCTCCTGCTCCTGCTCCATCCAGTCCATCGTGGCTGCGCCCTCGTGGACTTCACCGATCTTGTAGTTGATACCGGTGTAGAACAGGATGCGCTCGGTCGTCGTGGTCTTGCCCGCGTCGATGTGGGCCATGATCCCGATGTTGCGGACCTTGGCCAGGTCAAGAGCGGTCGTGGTGGCCACTTCTCTCGCGTCCTCGTCGTCTCGTCGAACCCGCTGTTACCAGCGGTAGTGGGCGAAGGCCTTGTTGGACTCGGCCATCTTGTGGGTGTCCTCACGCTTCTTGACGGAAGCGCCAAGGCCGTTGCTGGCGTCGAGCAGCTCGTTCATGAGGCGCTCGGTCATGGTCTTCTCGCGGCGGGCCCGGGAGTACTGCACCAGCCAGCGCAGGGCCAGGGTGGTGCTGCGCGCGGCGCGCACCTCGACCGGGACCTGGTAGGTCGCGCCACCGACGCGGCGGCTGCGGACCTCAAGGGTGGGCTTGACGTTGTCCAGCGCACGCTTCAGGGTGACGACCGGGTCGTTGCCGGTCTTCTCCCGGGCACCCTCAAGGGCGCCGTAGACGATGGACTGCGCGATGGAGCGCTTGCCATCCAGGAGCACCTTGTTGATGAGCGCGGTGACCAGCGGCGAGTTGTGAACCGGGTCGGCCATGAGCTGACGACGACCAGGAGAACCCTTGCGAGGCATTCTTACTTCTCCTTCTTCGCGCCGTAACGGCTACGGGCCTGCTTGCGGTTGCGGACACCCTGGGTGTCGAGCGAGCCACGGATGATCTTGTAGCGGACACCCGGCAGGTCCTTCACACGACCACCACGGACGAGCACGATGGAGTGCTCCTGGAGGTTGTGGCCGACACCCGGGATGTAGGCCGTGACCTCGATGCCGTTGGTGAGCCGGACACGCGCGACCTTGCGGAGGGCGGAGTTCGGCTTCTTGGGGGTCGTGGTGTAAACGCGCATGCAGGTGCCGCGTCGCTGGGGGCTGGCCTTGAGCGCCGGGGTCTTGGTCTTGGTGACCTTGTCCTGGCGGCCCTTGCGGACCAGCTGCTGAATCGTGGGCACCGCGTCTCCGTTCGTGCTTGCCGGTGATTCGAATGTTGTGCTTTTGCAGGCGCTGCCGGTGTCATGACCTGCGAGTTTTCCATCCACTCCGACCCACGCGCTCGGGCGTGTCGCGCATCTATCGCGCCACATCCCCAGCCAGGCCAGTGGAGGAGGCCATACGGCGCCTCTGCCGACTCCCCGTGGGAAACCTGTCGACGCGCACGCATGAGAGCCCATGAAGCCACGGGCACGAACGGAAAGACTACCTAGTCAAGCGCAACACGTCAAAACGGTTACGCCTATCGAGCGCCGCTGTGAGCGCCCGCGTCCGTGTCGTGACTCCCGCGATCGGTTTCCGACCGACCGCTGCTGGGTCCGTAACGAGTTTACCGGCAGCGGGGGGCTTGTCCGACCGTTCTCTCCATCAAGGCACGGCTTTCACCGCAACATTCCGGTCAAGAAAGGTCCGCGCCGGCCCGTCCGGCGGCGCGGGGCCCGCGACGGCCGGGGCCCGGACGGACGACGGCGCCCGGCCCCCTCCGGGGACCGGGCGCCGTCTGCGATCACTCAGCGGTTGTACTGACCGAAGTCGTACTCCTCCAGCGGCACGGCCTCGCCGGAACCGGACCCGAAGGTGTAGTCCGCGGCGGAGCCGTCGTAGCCGCCGACCGTGTACATCGCGGCCTTGGCCTCCTCGGTGGGCTCGACCCGGATGTTGCGGTACTGGGGCATGCCCGTACCGGCCGGGATGAGCTTTCCGATGATGACGTTCTCCTTGAGACCGAGCAGCGAGTCCGACTTGGCGTGGATCGCCGCGTCGGTGAGCACCCGGGTCGTCTCCTGGAAGGACGCCGCCGACAGCCAGGACTCGGTGGCGAGCGAGGCCTTGGTGATGCCCATCAGCACCGGACGTCCCGAGGCCGGCGTGCCGCCCTCGGCCACGCACTCGCGGTTGATCCGCTCGAAGCGCGGCCGCTCGACCAGCTCACCGGGGAGCATGTCGGCGTCACCCGACTCGAGCACGTTCACGCGCTTGAGCATCTGCCGGACGATGATCTCGATGTGCTTGTCGTGGATCGACACACCCTGCGAGCGGTAGACCTGCTGGACCTCGGCCACCAGGTGGAGCTGCACGGCCCGGGGGCCGAGGATGCGCAGCACCTCGTTGGGGTTGACGGCACCGGCGATCAACTGCTGGCCGACCGTGACCCGCTGCCCGTCGGAGACCAGCATGCGCGAGCGCATGGACACCGGGTAGGCGACCTCGTCCGAACCGTCGTCCGGGACGATCACGATCTTGCGGGTCTTGTCGGTCTCGTCGACGCGGACCCGGCCCTCGGCCTCGCTGATCGGGGCGACACCCTTGGGGACGCGCGCCTCGAAGAGCTCCTGGACACGGGGCAGACCGTGGGTGATGTCCGCACCCGCCACACCACCGGTGTGGAAGGTACGCATCGTCAGCTGGGTGCCGGGCTCACCGATCGACTGGGCGGCGATGATGCCGACCGCCTCGCCGACGTCCACGAGCTTGCCGGTCGCGAGCGAACGGCCGTAGCAGGTGGCGCAGACACCGATCTTGGCCTCGCAGACGAGAGCGCTGCGGGTCCTGACGGTCTCCACCCCGGCCTCGACCAGCGCGGTGACGTGGGTGTCGTTGATGTCGACCCCCGCGGACGCGATGACCTTGCCGTCCACCTCGACGTCCTCGGCCAGGATGCGGCCGTGCACGTTGCTCTCGGCGTTCTCCGCCTTGACCAGGTTGCCCTGGGCGTCGCGCTCGCCGACGTGCAGCGGGACCGCGCGGTCGGTGCCGCAGTCGATCTCGCGGACGATGACGTCCTGCGCGACGTCCACCAGACGACGGGTCAGGTAACCCGAGTCGGCGGTCCGCAGCGCGGTGTCGGCCAGACCCTTCCGCTGTCCGTGGGTGGAGATGAAGTATTCCAGCACCGACAGGCCCTCGCGGAACGAGGCCTTGATCGGACGCGGGATCGTCTCACCCTTGGTGTTGGACACCAGACCACGGATGCCGGAGATCTGCCGGACCTGCATCAGGTTTCCTCGGGCGCCCGACTGGACCATCATCCAGACCGGGTTGGTCTTCGGGAACGCCTTCTGCATGTCGTCGGTCACGTCGCTGGTCGCGTGCGTCCAGATCTCGATGAGCTCCTGACGGCGCTCCTCGTCGGTGATCAGGCCGCGCTCGTACTCCCGCTGGACCTTGTCGGCCCTGCGCTCGTACGTCTCCATGATCGTGCCCTTGTTGGGCGGCGAGATGACGTCCTCGATGGAGATCGTCACACCGGCCCGGGTCGCCCAGTAGAAACCGGCGTCCTTGAGGGCGTCCAGCGCCGTCGCGACCTCGACCTTGGGGTACTTCTCGGCCAGCTCGTTGACGATCGCCGACAGCTGCTTCTTGCCGACCTGGGAGTTCACGTACGGGTAGTTCGCCGGCAGCGTCTGGTTGAACAGGCAGCGGCCGAGCGTGGTCTCCAGGCGGTAGCTGTCGCCCGGCTCCCAGCCCTCGGGGGCCGTCCAGCCGCGGGGCGGCGGGACCTCTCCCTTCAACCGGATCTGGATCTTGGCCTGGATGTCCAGCTCGCGCCGGTCGTAGGCCATGAGAGCCTCGGACACCGAGCCGAAGACCCGGCCGTGACCGGGGGCCTCGTCCTCGTCGTCCTTGATCGTGGTCAGCGAGTAGAGACCGATGATCATGTCCTGGGTGGGCATGGTCACCGGCTTGCCGTCGGCCGGCTTCAGGATGTTGTTGGTGGACAGCATCAGGATGCGGGCCTCGGCCTGCGCCTCGGCCGACAGCGGCAGGTGCACGGCCATCTGGTCACCGTCGAAGTCCGCGTTGAACGCGGTGCAGACGAGCGGGTGGATCTGGATGGCCTTGCCCTCGACCAGCTGCGGCTCGAAGGCCTGGATGCCCAGGCGGTGCAGGGTGGGCGCACGGTTGAGCAGCACCGGGTGCTCGGTGATGACCTCTTCGAGGACATCCCACACGACCGGGCGGGCACGCTCGACCATCCGCTTGGCCGACTTGATGTTCTGCGCGTGGTTGAGGTCGACCAGGCGCTTCATCACGAACGGCTTGAACAGCTCCAGCGCCATCTGCTTGGGCAGGCCGCACTGGTGCAGCTTCAGCTGCGGGCCGACGACGATGACCGAACGGCCGGAGTAGTCGACTCGCTTGCCCAGCAGGTTCTGGCGGAAGCGGCCCTGCTTGCCCTTCAGCATGTCGCTGAGGGACTTCAGCGGGCGGTTGCCGGGGCCGGTGACCGGGCGGCCGCGACGGCCGTTGTCGAACAGCGCGTCGACGGCCTCCTGGAGCATCCGCTTCTCGTTGTTCACGATGATCTCGGGCGCGCCGAGGTCGAGGAGACGCTTGAGGCGGTTGTTCCGGTTGATCACACGGCGGTAGAGGTCGTTCAGGTCCGAGGTCGCGAACCGGCCACCGTCGAGCTGCACCATCGGGCGCAGGTCCGGCGGGATGACCGGGATGCAGTCCAGGACCATGCCGTTGGGCGAGTTGCGGGTGTTCAGGAACGCCGACACGACCTTGAGACGCTTGAGCGCGCGGGCCTTCTTCTGGCCCTTGCCGCTGCGGATCGTCTCGCGCAGGTTCTCGGCCTCGAGGTCGAGGTCGAAATTGGTCAGCCGCTCCTGGATGGCCTGGGCGCCCATGCCGCCGCGGAAGTAGCGGCCGAAGCGGTCGCGCATCTCGCGGTAGAGCAGCTCGTCGCCCTCAAGGTCCTGGACCTTGAGGTTCTTGAAGCGGCTCCAGACCTCGTCCAGACGGTCCAGCTCGCGCTGGGTCCGGTCGCGGAGCTGGCGCATCTCGCGCTCGGCGCCCTCACGGACCTTGCGGCGCTGGTCGCCCTTGGCGCCGGCGGCCTCCAGCTCGGTCAGGTCGGTCTCGAGCTTCTTCTGCCGGGCCTCGATGTCGGCGTCACGGCGCTGCTCGATGTGCTGCCGCTCGACGGAGATCTTCGCCTCGAGCGAGGGCAGGTCACGCTCACGCATTTCCTTGTCGACATGCGTGATCATGTAGGCCGCGAAGTAGATGACCTTCTCGAGGTCCTTCGGGGCCAGGTCGAGCAGGTATCCCAGACGGGACGGGACGCCCTTGAAGTACCAGATGTGCGTGACGGGCGCGGCCAGCTCGATGTGGCCCATCCGCTCACGGCGCACCTTGGCGCGGGTCACCTCGACGCCACAGCGCTCACAGATGATGCCCTTGAAGCGGACGCGCTTGTACTTACCGCAGTAGCACTCCCAGTCCCGGGTCGGGCCGAAGATCTTCTCGCAGAAGAGTCCGTCCTTCTCGGGCTTGAGGGTCCGGTAGTTGATGGTCTCGGGCTTCTTCACTTCGCCGTGCGACCACTGGCGGATATCGTCAGCCGTCGCGAGGCCGATCCGAAGCTCGTCGAAGAAGTTGACGTCCAGCACTTGTATTCCCCTCCTCAGCTTCTAGATCAGACCTCTTCGACGCTGCTCGGCTCACGCCGGGACAGGTCGATGCCGAGCTCTTCCGCGGCGCGGAAGACGTCCTCGTCGGTGTCGCGCATCTCGATGGACATGCCGTCGCTGGAGAGCACCTCGACGTTCAGGCACAGCGACTGCATTTCCTTGATGAGGACCTTGAACGACTCCGGAATGCCGGGCTCGGGGATGTTCTCGCCCTTGACGATGGCCTCATAGACCTTCACCCGGCCCAGGACGTCGTCGGACTTGATCGTCAGCAGCTCCTGCAGGGCGTAGGCGGCGCCGTAGGCCTCCAGCGCCCACACCTCCATCTCACCGAAACGCTGCCCGCCGAACTGCGCCTTACCACCCAGCGGCTGCTGAGTGATCATGGAGTACGGACCGGTCGACCGCGCGTGGATCTTGTCGTCGACCAGGTGGAGCAGCTTCAGGATGTAGATGTAGCCGACCGAGATCGGGTGCGGGAACGGCTCGCCGGAACGGCCGTCGAACAGCTGGGCCTTCCCGTTCGCGCCGACCATGCGCCCGCCGTCCCTGTTGACCAGGGTGTTGTCGAGCAGGCCGACGATCTCTTCCTCGTTGGCGCCGTCGAAGACCGGGGTGGCCATGTTGGTGCGCGGGTCGACCTCGGCGAAGCCCTTGTCACGCAGCCGCTCGGCCCACGCCTCCTGGATGCCGGTGATGTCCCAGCCACGGGCGGCGATCCACCCCAGATGGGTCTCCAGCACCTGGCCGACGTTCATCCGGCCGGGCACGCCCAGCGGGTTGAGGATGATGTCGACCGGGGTGCCGTCCTCCAGGAACGGCATGTCCTCGACCGGGAGGATCTTGGAGATGACACCCTTGTTGCCGTGCCGGCCGGCCAGCTTGTCACCGTCGGTGATCTTACGCTTCTGCGCCACGTAGAC
>NZ_JBVJHH010000014.1:153401-218229 GCF_055586905.1 Streptosporangium sp. NPDC048886 | reverse complement strand
GGGACGGGGTTGTGCTTCATGCACTGGCTTTTAACACACTGTTGAGTTCTCAAGAAACGGACGCGTTCTCCGTCACCGTGACCATGGTCCCGGCTTCAGGGCGTTCCATTCCGTGTTCCCATTTTATCAGGCCCGCCCGGTCTGTGTCAAACTGTCGCTTTCCGCGTCAGCCGTTCCAGACCCGCCGAACCCGCTAGGATGTCGACCGCTCCGCTTCCGGAGCAACCCTTCTAACTTACTCCGACATCCGGCTCTTGTCGAATCGGATCCCGCCGCGACGCACGCGTCCCAGCGAAGGGAGGTGGTCAGAAGGGGTTCCCGAGGCTCTGGCGATCTCCGCCTACCCCCTCGGGCCTGTGAACTCTATGTACGCCGTCCCCTTCCGTCAAATCGACGGCGGGCCGCCCGGAGACGTGTTTTCCGCCCCATGGGTAGAGACCCGACATGACGGACCAACGACTGGTGCCCCGGGCACTCATCGGGCTGCTCTGCACCGCGAGTGCCGTGGTCACACTGGCCGGGATCAAAGAGGTCGGATCGATCGTCGGCCCCGTGCTGCTGGCCCTCGTGCTCGTCCTCGCGGTCTCCCCGGTCAGGACCTGGCTCCAGAAACGCGGCGCCCCCGGATGGACGCTGATCGCGGTCCCGCTGACCATCGTGCTGCTCCTGCTGTTGGGCATGGTGACGATCCTGACCATCGCGGTCGCGGAGACGGCCAACCTCGTCCCTGCCTACGGCCCGCAGTTCGACCAACTGCTCGCCGAGGCGCAGAAGCTGGCGGCGAGGTTCGGTATCGGCACCGAGCAGGTGAACCAGACGATCAAGTCGTTCGACCTGGGCAAGATCTTCACGCTCGTCCAGGGGTTCGCCAGCGGGCTGCTCGGCGTGTTCACCAGCCTCATCCTCATCGTCGTCCTGGTGCTGGCCATGTGCCTGGACGCGCGGTCCTTCTCCCAGGTCCTGGCCTCAGGCGCCGCCCACCGCCCCAGGCTCGTCCAGGCGCTTGGGGACTTCGCCCACAAGACCCGCCGCTATCTCGTCGTCTCGACGGTGTTCGGTCTCATCTGCTCCGTCCTGGACGTGGCCGCGCTCTGGCTGCTCGAGGTGCCCCTCCCGCTGCTGTGGGGGGTGCTGGCACTGATCACCAACTACATTCCGAACGTGGGCTTCGTCCTCGGGCTGATCCCGCCGGCCCTGCTCGGCCTGCTTGAGGGCGGCCCGAAAACGATGATCTTCGTGATCCTCTCCTACATGCTGATCAATTTCGTGATCCAGTCGCTCATCCAGCCCAAGTTCCTCGGCGACGCCGTCGGCCTGTCCACGACCATGACACTGCTGTCCCTGCTGGTGTGGGCGTTCGTGCTCGGCCCGCTGGGCGCGCTGCTCGCCATCCCCCTCAGCCTGCTGGTCCGGGCGCTGCTCATCGACAGCGATCCCAACGGCGAGTGGGCCGCGGCCCTCATCTCCGGAGAAGTCCCCGCCGGCGAGCGGCCATGACCGCTCCGGTCCGGTTGTCCACCTCCAGCTTCGCGTAGATGTGCACCAGATGGCTCTTCACCGTTGCCTCGCTGATGAACAGCTCCCGGGCGATCTGCCGGTTCGACAGCCCGTCGGCCACCAGGGCGACGATCTCGACCTCCCGAGGGGAGAGCGGCGCCTGCGGTGACCGCATCCGGGTCACCAGCCTGGCCGCGACCGGCGGGGCGAGGATGGTCTCCCCCCGCACCACCGCCCGGATGGCGTCGAGCAGGTCGTCGGTGGGGGCGTCCTTCAGCAGGTAGCCCGCCGCCCCCGCCTCGATGGCGGTGAAGATGTCGCCGTCGGTGTCATAGGTCGTCAGCACCAGCACCCGGGGTGGGCTTGGCAGCCGGCCGATCAGCCGGGTGCTCTCCGCGCCGGACATCCCGGCCCCCAGACGCAGGTCCATCAGCACGACGTCCGTGCCGGGGGCCAGCCGTACGGCCTCCTCGCCCGTGGCCGCCTCACCGACCACGGCCATGTCGGCGGCCTGGTCGAAGACCGCGCGCAGGCCCTTGCGGACGACGGGGTGGTCGTCGACGAGCAGCAGGCGGATCACGGCACGGGGAGGGTGACGGCCAGGGCCGTACCGAGGCCGGGGGCGGACTCGACGGTGACCGCGCCGCCGAGTTCGGCGGCGCGGTCACGGATGAAGCCGAGACCGTTGCCCGACCTGATCAGCGGGTCGAAACCGCGTCCGTCGTCCACGATGTCCATCGCCACTTCGTCCTCCATGTAGGTCAGCGTGAGCGCGGCCCTGCCCGCCTCCGCGTGCCGGGAGACGTTGGCCAGCCCGCCCTGGGCGATCCTGAGCAGCGCGATCTCGGCCCGGCGGGGCAGTGTGTACGGCTCGCCGTCGAGCTGGAAGGCGGCCCCCTCACGGGAGCAGAGGCGGCGCAGCGCCTCCTCCAGGGAGCCGTCCAGGCCCGGCGGCGTCAGGGCGTGGACGAAGCGGCGCGCCTCGGCGAGGTTGTCCTCGGCCGCGCGCATCGCCTCCCCCACGTATCCGGCCGGGTCCGGCGGGGCGGCGCGCAGCAGCAGGACGATGCTGGACAGGCCCTGGGCGAGGGTGTCGTGGATCTCCCTGGCCAGCCGCTGGCGTTCGGCGAGCACCCCGGCCTCGTGCTGGGTCTCGGCCAGCTCCGCGCGTGTGCGGGTGAGCTCGTCGATGAGATCCCGGCGGCGCTCGCTCTCCCGGTACAGGGCCGCGTATCCGGTGACCATGAGGATGGCCGCCAGCGCGCCGATGACCGGGCCGACCACCTGGGCGGGGTTGAGCGGGGGGTCATGCAGGGCGAGCGTGCCGACGCTGACCGCGGTGAGGGCGATCACGGCCGGGACGCCCGCGCGCAGCGGCAGCAGGTGCAGGCAGACGAAGAACAGCGGGAACGCCAGCCAGACGAAATCCATGGTGAGCAGGCCAAGCGCCGTCCAGATCAGGATGACGGCCGCCAGCCAGACCAGCGACGCCGTGCGGCGCCGGCCGAGGGTGAGGCCGGCCGCGTAGACGGCACCGAGCAGGACTCCCCCGGCCACGGCCGCCCACGCCCCGGACAGGCGGATCAGGCCGATCGCGAGCAGCGCGTAGAACACGCCGTGCAGGCCGGACCTCAGCAGCCGCACCGCCGGAATCTCCATCTCCCCTCCCATATATCCAGGTTAGAAGGGGTTTGAGGGGTGCTCGCATCCAACCTTCGGTTGATCCGCGGACCGATCGGAGGCGCGATGCCCCGGGCAGGCGGGACCGGAGAGTCTGACGGGAGTCAAGAGACAACCGACCGGAGACCCACGTGTTCATCGCATTGAGAGACATCCGATCCGCCAAAGGACGGTTCACCCTCATGGGTGCCGTCGTGGCGCTCATCACCTTGCTCGTCGTCCTGCTGTCAGGGCTCACCTCCGGGCTCGCCGGGGAGAACATCTCCGCCATCGAGAGCCTGAAGGGTGACCGGATCGCGTTCGGGGGCGAGGAGATCTCCTTCTCCGGCAGCACGGTCACCGCCGCGCAGTGGAGGGGGCTGGGCGGGCAGCCGCTGGGGATCACGCAGACGCAGCTCACCCATGACGGCGCAGGCCAGGCGGTCGCGGTCTTCGGCTCGGAGTCCCTGGGCCCGGTACGGCAGGCGGACGGCGAGCTGGCCGTACCGCCCGGCCTCGACCTGGCCCCGGGGGACACCGTGACGATCGGCGGCCGGCCGTACCGGGTCACCGCGATCGGCCCGGACCTCTCCTACGGCCACACTCCCGTGGTGTGGTCCACGCTCGCGGACTGGCAGCGCCTGGCGCACGCCGGACCGGACACCGCGACCGTGGCCGTGCTGAGCGGCGACGCCCCCGGGCGGACGCTGGGCACGCACCCCGTCACCAAGGAGGAGTCCCTGGCCGGGATCGGCTCCTACTCCTCCGAGAACGGCTCGCTGACGATGATGCGGGGTTTCCTGTTCGCCATCTCGGCGCTGGTCATCGGGGCGTTCTTCACCGTGTGGACGGTTCAGCGCCAGGGGGACATCGCCATCATGAAGGCGCTCGGCGCGTCGAGCGGTTATCTGATGCGCGACGCCCTGGCCCAGGCGCTGATCGTGCTGATGGTCGGCGGCGGGATCGGCGGGGCCGCCGGGCTCGGGATCGGGGCGCTCGCCGAACGGGTCATGCCGTTCGTGGTCGACGTCTCGACGACGCTCGCGCCGGTGCTGGCCATGATCGCCCTTGGGATGGCGGGGGCCGGGCTCGCCGTCCGCCGCATCACCTCCGTCGACCCGCTGATCGCCCTGGGGAGCGCCCGATGAGCCTGGAACTGACCGACCTGCGCCTCACCTACGCCGACGGCGACGCCACGCTGGTCGCGCTCGACGATGTGTCCCTGACCGTGCGGCCCGGAGAGCTGGTCGCGGTGGTGGGGCCGTCGGGATCCGGCAAGTCCAGCCTGCTGGCCGTCGCCGGGACCCTGCTGCGGCCCGGCTCCGGCCGGGTCGTCATCGCCGGGACCGACGCCTCACGGCTCGGTGACAGGGAGCGTACGGCGCTGCGCAGGGAGCGGATCGGCATCGTCTTCCAGCAGGCCAACCTGATCGCCTCACTCACCGCGCTGGAGCAGCTGCTGGTCATGGACCACATGCGGGGCGGCGACTCCGGAAGGGCCGCCGATCTGCTGCGGACGGTGGGACTGGCCGGCAAGGAGAACCGGCGGCCGCACCAGCTCTCCGGGGGCGAGCGGCAGCGGGTCAACATCGCTCGCGCGCTGATGAGCGACCCGGCCGTGCTGCTGGTCGACGAGCCCACCTCCGCGCTGGACCACGCGCGCGGCACGGAGATCATGGGGCTGCTGGCGGAGCTGACCGGGGAGCGCGCGGTCGCGACCCTGCTGGTCACGCATGACGTCGCGCAGATCGGCCACGCGCACCGGGTCACGGAGATGGACGACGGCCGCCTGTCGGAGCGCCGGGCCGGTCTCCCGCCGGGGATCCCGGCACTACGGCCGGGGGTCCGGTAGCGGTCCCGTCCCCGCCGCCGGCGCGCACGCGGCGGCGCGGTCGAGCAGCAGCGTGCGCTCACGTCCGTACGATTTCTCCGGCCCCTCCCCGTGGCCCCCGTCACGGGCGGCCGGCGGAGCCGTACTCCCGGCGGGTGCCCCGGCCCGGGCTCCGGGAGCACCGGGACCCGGCCGGCCGTAGCCTGGGGGCATGTACCGCGAGTGGGCCCCGGATCCGGCGATCGCCGGGCGAGTGGCCTGCCTCTGGACGTCGACGGCGGACTCGGCGACGACGAGCCTGGTGGTCCCCGACGGCTGCGTCGATCTCATCTGGGGGCCGGACGGGCCGCAGGTCGCCGGCCCCGACACCGGGCCGAAGCCCGTCCGGATGTCCCCCGGCGACCGCTACGTCGGGATCCGGTTCCGGCCCGGCGCGGTGGGCGAGGTGTTCGGCGTGCCGGTCGAGGCCCTGCGTGATCTGCGGGTGCCGCTGGCCGAGCTGGGCGTGCTGCCGGAGCTGACGGTCGAGACCATGCAGGAGGCCCTGACCGTACGGCTGCGCACGGCGCCCGGGCCCGACCCCGCCGCGCCGGCGATCGCGGCGGCGCTGCGGACCGGGCGGAGCGTCGCGGAGGTGGCCCGGGACCTCGGGCTCGGCGAGCGGCAACTCCACCGCAGATCGCTGCGGTCCTTCGGGTACGGCCCCAAGATGCTCCAGCGGATCGTCAGGTTCCAGCGGGCGCTACGGCTGGCCCGGCGCGGGACGGCGCTGGCCGAGGTGGCCGTGGCCAGCGGATACGCCGACCAGGCGCACCTGGCCAACGAGGTCAGACGGCTGGCCGGGGTCCCGCTGGGACGGCTTCTGAAGCGGCCGTAGGGGCGCGGGCCCCGGCGGCCGGTCGCGGGCCGGGCCCGGACGTCCGGCCCCGGCGTGGGACGGGCGTCCCCGGGCCGCGCGGGGCACCGGGCACGCGCCGCCCGGCGGCGGCTTGGGACACTGGCGGGCATGGAGCGACGGCGCTGGGGCATCGACGAGCGGTTCACCGGTATCGCCGACGGGAGGGCCATCGCCGCCGCCGGGGTTCGCCGCCCACGGCCATCTCATCCGTCTGATCGTCGAGGTGCCGTGGGCAGCCGGGTCAGCTCGATGCCGAAAAGGTCGCGGTAGGCGGCGAACGTCTCGGCGTCGGTGGTCAGGCGCCGTTCCCGGCGTCCGTCCGCCGAGGTCTCGACGAGCAGCCTGTCGCTCAGCGTGACGCGGCCCGTCTCGGTGAGCCGCGAGCAGACGAGCGACCGGGTGAAGTGCGACTTGGGCGAGGTCTGGTGCCACCAGCAGGCCGGCTCGAAGTCGGCCAGGGCACGCGGCCGCTGTTCGAGACGGTATTCCAGCGAGCCGTTCCTGAACACGTCGAGGTCGCCGTCGCGGGCCTCGGCGACGCGGAAGGCGCCGCCGGGGTCGGACTGGTCGGTGCGCAGGTCGAGGCGGAGCGGGTGGTGGCTGAACGTGCCGAAGCCGACGTCGACGAGCCACGGATCGGGGGCGTCGACCCGCAGTGCGAGGTGGTCGAAGGGCGGCCCGAGGGAGTCGTCGCCGACCGGCCGGGCCGACAGCAGGGTCACCCGGTAGCCCAGCGAGCGCAGCAGCGCGGCGAAGGCCCCGTTGACCTCGTAGCAGAAGCCGCCCCGGTGCCTGCCGACGATCTTCTCGACCAGTTCCCGCTCGTCGAGCACGACGGGTTCGCCGAGGTGGATGCTCAGGTTCTCGAACGGGACCGTCAGCAGGTGGCGCAGTTGCAGCTCGCGCAGTGACCGCGCGTCCGGGGCCGCGGGGCGGGCGGCGCCGATCCGCTTGAGATATCCGTCCATGGCCTGATTCACTCACACCGCGGATCGGCCGCGCCACCCGCACGGGCCCCGGCCCGCGGGCGGGACCGAGGTCCGGGACCTACATCGCCACGGCTCCGCCGCTCACCCGGGTGCGTCCGTCGGGCTCGGCGATCGAGACCTTCAGCTCGCTGGGCTGCCCCATGTCGACGCCCTGGATGATCGTGAACTCGTCCTGGCCGGTCCCCAGGGTCCGCAGGTAGCCGCCGAAGGCGGCGGCCGCGGCCCCGGTGGCCGGGTCCTCGACGACGCCGCCGACGGGGAAGGGGTTGCGGGAGTGGAAGCGCCCGTCGTGCTCCCGCCAGAACAGGTTCACCGTCGTCCAGCCCTCGCGCGTCATGATCGAGCGCAGCGCCTCGAAGTCGTAGTCGAGGCGCGTCAGGCGTCCGCGTGAGCCTGCGGCGAGCATGAGGTGGTCGTTCCCGCCGAAGGCGACGTGCGGCGGGAACGCCGGGTCCAGGTCGTCGCGGGACCAGCCGAGCACCGCGAGCGTCTCCTCCAGCACCGGCTCGGCCACCGGCCTGGAGCGCGTGGGCACGCTGGTGAGCGTCGCGCGCAGCGTCTCGCCGTCGACGAGGGTGTCCACGGCGATCTCGCCCGCGTTGGCATCGAAGACCAGTGGCCCGGCCCCGAGCCGCTCGGCCAGGGCCACCGAGGCGGCGATCGTGGCGTGACCGCAGAAGGCGACCTCCGCCGTGGGCGCGAAGTAGCGGACGCGGAAGGCGCGGGCCTCGTCGTCGCGTTCGGTGATGAAGGCGGTCTCGGAGTAGCCGACCTCCGCGGCGATGGCCAGCATCTCGCTGTCGGACAGTCCCGCGGCGTCGAGGACGACGCCGGCGGGATTGCCCCCCTTGGGGTCGTGGGTGAAAGCGGTGTAGCGCAGGATCTCGATGTCGTCCGTCACATCTGCGAACATATCGGGCGCGATGCCGGTCCGGCCCTTCAGGCGGACGCGGGGACGGGCGCGTGCGGCGCCGGGTCCGGCGTCCGGGTGGGAGTCTTGGGCCGGCGGCGGCCCCAGGGCATGGCCAGGGCCAGGATCGGCAGGAGCACGATGGAGCACTGGGCCCAGATCGAGTGGAGCTCCCACCAGGTCTTGGTGTCGAACTGGGTCATGTAGAGGTAGCCGTATCCGGCCCAGAGGGAGACGCCGATGATGGCGGGCCAGGCGAAGCGGGTGGGGCGGGCCACCAGGAACGGCATGAACCACAGCAGGTACTGGGCGCCGAGGCGGGGGGTGGCGACCATGAAGGCGAGCAGCAGGGCGGTGGTGAGGTCGACCGGGTCGGCGCGCCGCCACAGGAAGGCGACCACCAGCAGCGTGATGTAGATCAGCCGCGTGCCGAACGTGGCGATCCCGGCGTGGAGCGTCCAGTCGCCGCCGACCAGGATCGCGCTGTAGCCCCACTCGCCGACGATCGGCCGGATGTCCTGGATCACGCGGATGACCTCGGGGATCTGGCTCAGCGAGGTGCCCGCGAAGACGGGCAGGGTGACCAGGAAGAAGACCGGGGCGACGCCGGTGGCGACGAACGCCACGGCCCGCGCGCGGAAGGTGGGCAGCAGCAGGAGCATGCCGGGGATCAGCCAGATCGGCCAGCTCTTGGCGCACAGGGCCAGGCCCATCAGCAGGCCGGCGAACAGCGCCCGGCGGAGGGTCTCCTTCTCGCCGGGGTGCGGGGCGAGCGCCCGCCGCACCACGCCGGCCGGCCCCAGGGCGTGCCGTACGGCGCCGCCGACGCCGAGGGCCGCGACGCTCCGCCGTGCCAGCGCGGCCACGTCGGTCGTGAGGCCCGGCCGGTCGGGGCTGCCCGGGCCGCGGGCGACCACGAACGCGGCCACGCCGAAGGCCAGCGCGACCGGCTCGACCTGGCCGTGGACGGAGGCGACGAGGATGGCCAGCGGGTTGCAGGCGTACTGGAAGGCGCGCAGTGAGGCGGTGGCGCCGCCGGCGAGCCTGCCGACCAGCGGGATCAGCGCGATGTCGGCCACCACGGTGACCAGCCGGCCGCCGATCTCCCACGGGATGCCCAGCCAGAGCAGCAGGCCGTACACGTAGGGGATGGTCGGCAGGAAGTGCCAGCCGCCCTCGCTGCCGAGCACGGGGTCCTCACGGTTCAGGATCGCCTCGCCCGCGGGCTTGAAGCTCTCCATGAAGTCGACCGGCTGCCAGGTGTCGATCGCCGAGGTGGTCATGATGAGCACCCGGAACCCGATCCCCACCGCGAGGATGGCCAGCAGGGAGGGCCGCCACCCCTTCCACTGCGCGACCAGAGCGAGCACGACACCTGAGACGAGGACGAGCCCCGTGAGAATTGCGTAATCCATGACGGGTAACAGACTGCCGGAAGCCACGGCCAACCACCCACCCGGTCGTCAAAACGAGACCAGTCTCTCAGCTTTCCTATCCTAGAGTAGTTGAAAAGTCGCATTCCGTGGTGACGGGAGGCAGAACATGACAAGGACACCGCCGGACGGGCCCCGCCCGTCCGGCGGCCGGCCGGCCGCGATGTCGCCGCGCGGATGGACCGCCCTGGTGCTGGCCGTGCTCGGCGGGATCTTCATCGCCCAGAACCGCGACCGCGTCCGGATCCAGTGGCTGACGTTCGCCGTGACCTCGCCGCTGTGGACCGCGCTGCTGGCCGTGATACTGGTCGGCGTGCTCATCGGCCTGCTGCTCCGCCGCCGGCCGTCAAAGCGGAGGTGAACGCCCTGCGGGTGTAGAGCAGCGCGGCCAGGGCCGTCACCGCGAGCAGGACGTAGCCGATCACGTAGGTGCCGGTGGCGGTGTAGACGACGCCCATGACCAGCGGCGGGAAGTAACCGCCCAGGCCGCCGGCCGCGCCCACCAGACCGGTCACGGTGCCCACCCTGGACGGCTCGACGAGCCTGGCGACCAGGGCGAAAACGCCCCCGGTGCCGAGGCCGAGGAAGAAGGCCATCAGCACGAAGCAGCCGCCGGCGGGGATCTCCGCGGGCGGGTTGAAGGCCAGGACCAGCGCCATGACGGTGGTCCCCGCGAACGACACCAGCAGCACCCGCACCGGGCCGGCCCGGTCGGACAGCACGCCGCCCAGCGGCCGGGCGGCGACGGCGGCGATCGAGAAGCCCGCGTCGCGCAGGCCGGCCCCGGTCTGCGAGAAGCCGTAGACGTTCTGCAGCAGGGTCGGCAGGTAGGTGGAGAAGGCGACGAACCCGCCGAAGGCGACGGCGTAGAGGAACGCGCACTGCCAGGTGGCCCTGAGCTTCACGGCCTCGCGCATGCGGGGCAGCGCCGGAGCGGTGGACGGCTTCCAGGCGGGCGAGTCGCGGCTGAACAGCAGCATGACGACGGCCATCACCGCCAGCGCGGCGGCCATCAGCAGGTGGGTCTGGATCCGGCCGACGGACTCGACCAGGCGGGGGGTGAGGAACGCCGACAGCGCCGTGCCGCCCATGCCCGCGCCGAAGACGCCGGTGGCGAAGCCGCGGCGGGCGGGGGCGTACCAGGCGTTGACGAAGGGGATGCCCACCGCGAACGAGGTGCCCGCGACACCGAGCAGGAAGCCCCACACCAGCAGCCATCCGTAGGAGTCGACCCAGCCCACGAGGACGACGGGGACGATGCTGACGGCGCAGACGACCGCGGACATCAGCCGCCCGCCGAGCCTGTCGGCGAGCACTCCGACCGGGATCCGGCCGAGGGATCCGACCAGCACCGGGATCGCGACCAGCAGGGAGGTCTGGGTCGGCGACAGGCCGAGCTGCCTGCTGTAGCCCCCGGCGAGCGGGCCGATCAGGTTCCACGCCCAGAAGGTGATCGCGAACGCGGCGGTGGCCAGGACGAGGTTGGCCGTCTGTCCTTTGCGAAGTTCATCCGACATATATACCCCCGAACACCGCAAATATTAACTGTCTGTGATGAACTGGACACATGGCGTCCGATGTCGAGAATCTACTCCTCAGGACAGGCCGGTTCTTCAGAAGGGCACCGGCGAACGACGATCCGCGAACGCTGTATCTGGTCGGGGGCCGCGAGGGCGACTCCTTCTACCGGGACCGCTGGAGCCACGACAAGGTGGTCCGCTCCACGCACGGGGTCAACTGCACCGGCTCGTGCTCGTGGAAGGTCTACGTCAAGGACGGGATCATCACCTGGGAGACCCAGCAGACCGACTATCCGAGCGTCGGCCCGGACCGCCCCGAGTACGAACCGCGCGGCTGCCCCCGGGGCGCGGCCTTCTCCTGGTACACCTACTCCCCCACCCGGGTCCGCTACCCCTACGCGCGCGGGGTGCTGGTGGAGATGTACCGGGAGGCCCGGCACCGTGGCCTCGACCCGGTCGCCGCCTGGGCGGAGATCACCACCGACCCCGGCAGGCGGCGCGCCTACCAGGCCGTCCGGGGCAGGGGCGGGCTGGTCCGGATCGGCTGGCCTGAAGCGACCGAGATGATCGCCGCCGCGCACGTGCACACGATCAAGACCTACGGCCCGGACCGGGTGGCCGGGTTCTCCCCCATCCCCGCCATGTCGATCGTCTCCCACGCGGCCGGCTCGCGGTTCGTCTCGCTCATCGGCGGGGCCATGCTGTCGTTCTACGACTGGTACGCCGACCTGCCCGTCGCCTCCCCGCAGGTCTTCGGCGACCAGACCGACGTGCCGGAGTCGGCCGACTGGTGGGACGCCGCCTACCTGGTGCTGTGGGGCGCGAACGTGCCGGTCACCAGGACCCCGGACGCGCACTACATGGCCGAGGCCCGCTACCGGGGCCAGAAGGTCGTCGTGGTCTCGCCCGACTACAACGACGCGGCGAAGTTCGCCGACGAATGGCTGGCGATCCGGCCGGGCACCGACGGCGCGCTGGCCATGGCGATGGGCCATGTGATCCTCAGGGAGTTCTTCGTCGAGCGGCAGGTGCCGTACTTCACCGGCTACGTCAAGCGCTTCACCGACCTGCCCTTCCTGGTCACGCTCCGCGAGCGCGACGGCGTCCACGTGCCGGACAAGTTCCTCACCGCCGCCGACCTGGGCGACACCGGCGAGGGCGCGCGCTGGAAGACGGTCCTGATGGGTGCCGACGGCCGGCCGGCCGTGCCCAACGGCTCGCTCGGCTTCCGCTGGACCGACTCCGGCCGGGGCCGCTGGAACCTCCACCTGGACGTCGACCCGCTGCTGACCCTGTACGGCGGGCAGGCGGTGGCGGTCGACCTGCCCCGCTTCGACGGCGGGGCGGGCGGCGTGCGCCGGGGCGTGCCGGTGCGCCGGGTGGGCGGGCACCTGGTGACCACGGTCTTCGACCTCATGCTCGCCCAGTACGGCGTGGCCAGGGACGGCCTGCCCGGCACGTGGCCCGGCGGCTACGACGACCCGGCCGGGCCGTACACCCCCGCCTGGCAGGAGCCGATCACCTCGGTCCCGGCGGGCCGGGCGGTGCGGATCGCCCGGGAGATGGCGGAGACGGCGGTGAAGACCGAGGGCCGTTTCATGATCGTGCTGGGCGCGGGCACCACGCAGTGGTTCCACGGCGACACGATCTACCGGGCGTTCCTGTCGCTGCTGCTGCTCACCGGCTGCCAGGGCGTCAACGGCGGCGGCTGGGCGCACTACGTCGGCCAGGAGAAGTGCCGGCCGCTGGCCGGCTGGGCGCAGCTCGCGGGCGGGCTCGACTGGTCCCGGCCGCCGAGGCAGGTGCCGGGCACGCCGTACTGGTACCTGCACACCGACCAGTGGCGCTACGACCGCTTCGACGCCGGGGAGCTGTGCTCGCCGCTGGGGCCGGGCGAGTTCGCCGGCCTGCACACCGCCGACCTGGTGGCGCAGGCGGTGCGCAACGGCTGGATGCCGATGGCGCCCGCCTTCGACCGTAACCCGCTGGAGCTGGGCGAGGCCGAGGACCCGGTGGAGTTCACCCGCCGGGAGCTGCGGGAGGGCAGGCTGAGGTTCGCCGCCGAGACCCCGGACGATCCGCGCAACTGGCCGAGGGTGCTCACGGTGTGGCGCTCGAACCTGTTCGGCTCCTCGGCCAAGGGCAACGAATACTTCCTGCACCACCTGCTGGGCGCCGGCTCCAACCTGCCGGCCCCCGACCCGGACGCCCCGCACGGCAAGCTCGACCTGCTGCTGTCGCTGGACTTCCGCATGACGTCCACGACGCTGTTCTCCGACATCGTCCTGCCGGCCGCGACCTGGTACGAGAAGCACGACCTGTCATCGACCGACATGCACCCGTTCGTGCACGCCTTCAACCCGGCGATCGACCCGCCCTGGGAGACGAAGACCGACTTCGACGCCTTCCACACCATCGCGGCCCGCTTCTCGGAGCTGGCCGCCGAGCATCTGGGGGTGCGCCGGGACGTGGTGGTCGTCACCCCCCAGCACGACACGCCGGGAGAGACCGCGCAGCCCGGCGGCCGCCCGCCGGACGGGCCGGTCGTGCCGGACCTGGCCGTGGTGGAGCGCGACTACGGCGCCGTCGCGGCGAAGATGGCCGCGCTCGGGCCGCTCACCGAGAAGCTGGGGCTGCCGGTCAAGGGGGTGGTCTTCAGGCCCGACGCCGAGGTGGCCTGGCTCGGGCGGAGCAACGGGCTGGCCCGCGACGGGGTCGCCCGGGGGCGCCCGCTGCTGGACACCGAGGCCAGGGCGTGCGAGGCGGTCCTGGCGCTGTCGGGCGTCAGCAACGGCCGGCTGGCGGCGCAGGGCTTCGCCCAGCTGTCGGAGCGGACGGGGACCGACCTGTCGGGGCTGGCGCACGACGGCCACCGGATCGTCTTCTCCGACACCCAGGCCCGGCCGGTCCACGTCGCCTCCAGCCCGGAGTGGTCGGGCAAGGAGGCGCACGACCGGCGCTACTCGCCCTTCACCATCAACGTCGAGCACGGCAAGCCCTGGCACACGCTCACCGGGCGCATGCACTTCTTCCTCGACCACGACTGGATGCACGAGTACGGCGAGGCCCTGCCGGTCTACCGGCCGCCGCTGGACATCGTGGCGCTGTTCGGCGAGGACGAGCAGGTGCGGGACGGGATCGTGGTCCGCTACCTCACCCCGCACTCCAAGTGGTCGATCCACTCCGAGTATCAGGACAACCTGCTCATGCTGACCCTCTCGCGGGGCGGTCCGACGATCTGGATGTCGGTCGAGGACGCCGCGGCGGCCGGGGTGGCCGACAACGACTGGGTCGAGGCGGCCAACCGCAACGGCGTGGTCGTGGCCAGGGCGGTCGTGTCGCACCGGATGCCCGCCGGGACCGTGTACATGTACCACGTGCAGGAGCGCGTGGTGGACGTGCCGCTCTCGGAGCGGACGGGCCGCCGCGGCGGCATCCACAACTCGCTGACCCGGGTGCTGATCAAACCGACGCACATGATCGGCGCGTACGGGCAGCTCTCGTACGCCTTCAACTACCTCGGTCCCACCGGCAACCAGCGCGACGAGATCACCGCCATCCGCCGCCGCTCGCAGGAGGTCGACTACTGATGCGTGTCATGGCCCAGATCGCCATGGTGATGAACCTCGACAAGTGCATCGGGTGCCACACCTGCTCGGTCACCTGCAAGCAGACGTGGACCAACCGGAGCGGCGTGGAGTACGTCTGGTTCAACAACGTCGAGACCAGGCCGGGGCTGGGCTACCCGCGCCGCTACCAGGACCAGGAGAAGTGGCGGGGCGGCTGGGAGCTCGACCGCAGGGGGCGGCTGACGCTCAAGTCCGGCGGCCGGCTGCGCAGGCTGCTGAGCATCTTCGCCAACCCGATCATGCCGTCCATCCAGGACTACTACGAGCCCTGGACCTACGACTACGAGAACCTGACCTCGGCGCCGCTGTCGGCCGACACCCCGGTGGCCCCGCCGCGCTCGCTGATCAGCAACGAGCCGATGGCCGTGCGGTGGGGCGCGAACTGGGACGACGACCTCGGCGGCGGTCCCGCGCTGGCGGCCCGGGACCCGGTGGTGGAGCGGATCGGCGACCGGGTGCGGCTCGACTTCGAGCGGGCCTTCATGTTCTACCTCCCCCGGATCTGCGAGCACTGCATCAACCCGGCGTGCGTCGCGGCCTGCCCCTCGGGGGCGATGTACAAGCGCACCGAGGACGGGATCGTCCTGGTGGACCAGGACCGGTGCCGGGGCTGGCGGATGTGCGTCACCGGGTGCCCCTACAAGAAGGTCTACTTCAACCACCGGACCGGCAAGGCCGAGAAGTGCACGTTCTGCTATCCCCGGGTGGAGGTCGGGCTGCCGACGGTCTGCTCGGAGACGTGCGTGGGGCGGCTCCGCTATCTCGGGGTGCTCCTCTACGACGCCGACCGGGTCACCGCGGCCGCCTCCGTGCCCGACGACCGGGACCTGTACGAGGCGCAGCTGTCGCTGTTCCTCGACCCCCGGGATCCGGCGGTGGCCGAGGCCGCGACGCGCTCGGGCATCCCCGACGACTGGCTGGAGGCCGCCAGGAGGTCGCCGGTCCACGACCTGATCATGAAGTACCGGATCGCGCTGCCGCTGCACCCGGAGTTCCGCACGATGCCGATGGTCTGGTACGTGCCGCCGCTGTCGCCCGTGGTCGACGCGCTGGCCGGCAGCGGGCACGACGGCGAGGACGCCGGCAACCTGTTCGGCGCGATCGAGACCCTGCGCATCCCCGTGGAGTATCTCGCCGAGCTCTTCACCGCCGGGGACCCGGCGCCGGTGACGGCCTCGCTGCGGCGGCTGGCCGCGATGCGCTCCCACATGCGCCGGATCAACCTCGGCGAGGAGCCCGACCCGTCGATCGGCGCGCGCGCCGGGCTGAGCGGCGAGGACATCGACGGCATGTACCGGCTGCTGGCCCTGGCCAGGTACGAGGACCGTTACGTGATCCCGACGGCCTACGCCACCCGGCCCGGGTCGGTCGAGGAGATCGGCTGCAGCCTCGACTACGAGGGCGGCCCCGGCATGACGGGCCCGTTCGGCGAGGCCTCCGGGCAGCCGGTGCCGGTGTCGGTCGAGAGCTTCCACTCGCTCAGGCAGCGCCAGACGAGCGAGGAGGTCACCCACGAGCGCGTCAACCTCCTCAACTGGGACGGCAAGGGCGTCCCCGAGGGCATGTTCCCCAAGAGGGAGGACCGATGAGCGGCCACCCGGCCGGTCACGGAGCGGACCGCGTGGTGTGGCAGGCCGCCGCGCACCTGCTCGCCTACCCGGACGAGGACTTCTGGGCGCGGCTGCCGCTGGTCCGCCAGGCGGCGGGCGCCCGCTTCGGACCGTTCCTGGACCACCTCGCACGGGTGGACCGGGGCGCTCTGGCCGCGCACTACGTGGAGACCTTCGACTTCAGGCGCCGCTGCTGTCTCTACCTGACCTACTACGTCGACGGGGACACCCGGCGGCGGGGCGAGTCGCTGGCGGCGTTGAAGGTCCGTTACCGGGCCGGCGGGTGGGAGCTGTGCGTCGACGAGCTGCCCGACTACCTGCCCGTGGTGCTGGAGTTCGCCGCGCTCGCCCCGGACGGGGCCGCGATCCTGCGGGACAACCGGGCCGGGCTGGAGCTGCTCCGGCTGGCGCTGCGCGAGTGCGCCTCGCCGTACGGGTCGGTGATCGACGCCGTGTGCGCCACGCTCCCGCCGCTCAGCGGCGCCGAGCGGGCGCTGGTGGCCCGGCTGGCCGGCCAGGGGCCGCCGGCGGAGTCCGTGGGGGTCGACAGGTGAGCGGGCCCGCGAGGTGCGTGGGGCCGGCGGGCACACCGGGGAGGGGGCGCGGGTGAGCTGGACGGAGATCGCATTCTGGGTGGTGGCGCCGTATCTGACGCTGGTCCTCCTGGTCGGCGGGCTGATCTGGCGCCACCGCTACGACAAGTTCGGCTGGACCACCCGCTCCTCGGAGCTGTACGAGAGCCGGCTGCTGCGGATCGGCAGCCCGCTGTTCCACTTCGGGCTGCTGTTCGTGATCATCGGCCACGTGTTCGGGCTGGTGATCCCGGAGAGCTGGACCAGCGCGGCGGGGCTGGGCGAGGCGGCCTACCACGCGGCCGCGCTGGCAGTGGGGGGCGTCGCGGGGTTCTGCACGCTGGCCGGGATCGCCCTGCTGATCTACCGCCGCCGCACCACCGGACCGGTCTTCATGGCCACCACGAAGAACGACAAGATGATGTACGTCGTGCTGGTCGCCGCGCTGCTCGCCGGGCTGGTGACCACGCTGCTCAGCGCCGCCTTCCAGGCCCACGACTACCGCCAGACGGTCTCCCCGTGGTTCCGCGGGATCTTCTACCTGCAGCCCGACGCCGGGGCCATGGCCCGCGCCCCGTGGACCTTCAAGCTGCACACCCTGGTCGGCATGCTGCTGATCGCGCTGTTCCCCTTCACCCGCCTGGTCCACGCCTTCGCCGCCCCGGTGGGCTACCTGTTCCGCCCCTATGTGGTCTACCGCAGCCGCGCCGCGACCGACCGCCAGGCCGTGCGGGCCCCTCGACCGGGATGGGACCGGTGAGCGGGGGGCCGGTGCGCGGTCCTGGCGGCCAGGGACGGAACGCCCGCGGCGACCTCCGGGGTCGTGCGCTCAGCAGCTCAGGTTGCCGCCGGGGGTGGTGCCGAGGATCTGGACGAACCGCTGGTAGGCGTTGATCCGGCTCTGCACCTGCGCGGGGTTCCTGCCGTTGCACTCCAGGGCGCCGTTGATGCTGCGGATCGTCTCGCCGAAGCCGGCGCCGTTGACCATCGCGTTGTGCGGCGTCATCGTGCCGGGGCCGTTCTGGGTCATCCAGTACCAGATGCCGGTCTTCCAGGCCACCGCTGGGTCGTTCTGCACCAGGTTGGGGTTGCGGAGCAGGTCGATGCCGAGCGCGTCACCCGCCGCCTTGTAGTTGAAGTTCCAGCTCAGCTGGATCGGGCCGCGTCCGTAGTAGGCCGCCTGACCGGCGGGGCAGCCGTAGGGCTGGCTCGCGTCGCAGTAGTGCGGATAGTTCGCGGTGTTCTGCTCGACGATGTGGACCAGGCCGCCGGTCTCGTGGTTGACGTTGGCCAGGAAGGCCGCAGCCTCCTGCCTCCTGACGGTGTCGCTGCCCGTCCTCGCGAAGCCGGGGTAGGCGTTCAGCGCCGTGACCAGGCCGTTGTAGGTGTAGAAGGGGTTGCGGCTCGGGAACATCTGGTCGAACTGCGCCTGGCTCACCACGAAGCCCGAGGAGGGCGGGTCGGTCGGCGGCGTGGTGGGACCGCAGGGGTGCGGCTCCCAGTACCACGTGCTGATGACCGGGTCGTAGCCGGGATTGTCGTGCTCGGCCCGGTAGAACTTGCCGTCGGTGTACTTGACGATGTCACCGGTGACGTACGGCCGTCCGGCCACCCAGTTCGGATAGGAGCAGCCCGGTCCGGAGGTGGGCGTCGGGGTGGGGGTGGTGCCGCCGCACGTCCCCTGGTCCGCCCAGACGTCGGCGGTGCCCGGGACCTCGTTCTGGGTCCACCACTTCGCCGACCAGTTGTGACCGTTGTGGGAGGCGACGGCGCCGCCGGTGTAGACGGCCCCGGAGTTCCACGGGGTGGCGCAGCTCGCGGCGGAGGCGGCGGACATCGGCACGACGACCGCGAGCACGCCCGCGACCGCCATCGCGGCCAGTGCCGCCATGATGCGGTTTCTCGACATTCGATCACTCCTTCACGCGGTGGGGGCCGCGCAGGTGGAAGGTGACCTCGCCGCCGGGAGTCCGTCTCTCCCGGCGGCGAGGGGCTCTCAGCCCAGGCCGTTGAGGTAGGCCCGGTGGCTGCGGGAGAACTCCAAGGAGTTGTACTTGTCCCAGTTGATCGACCAGGTCATCAGGCCGCGCAGGTTCGGGTAGACGCCGCGCGGCTTGTACGGCCCGCAGTTGGTGCCCTTGGCCAGGCAGTCGAAGGCCTTCTGGACCTCGGCCACCGTGGTGAAGCCGTTGCCCGCGTAGGCCGCGGCGGGCAGGCCGATGGCGACCTGCTCCGGGCGCAGGGCGGGGAAGACGTTGCCGGGGTTGCCGGCGATCGGGAAGCCCGCCAGGAGCATGTCGGTCATGGCCACGTGGAAGTCGTGGGTGCCCATGGTGTGATACTGGTTGTCGAGCCCGGTGATCGGCCCGGAGTTGTAGTCCTGGACGTGCAGCAGGGTCAGGTCATTGCGCATCGCGTGGATGACGGGGAGGTAGGAACCGGCCCGCTGGTCGGCCGAGCCGCTCGCGCCGGGGCCGTAGAACTGGTAGCCGAGCTGGACGAAGAAGGTCTCCGGGGCCATGGTCAGCACGAACTTGGCGCCGTATCTGGCCTTGAGGGTCTTCAGCGCCGAGATCAGGTTGACGATGACCGGGGTGGTCGGGGCGGCGAGGTCGGTGTCGCCCGGGTTGAGGTAGAGCGAGTGGCCCTCGAAGTCGATGTCCAGCCCGTCGAGGCCGTACCTGTCGATGACGGCGCCCACCGACTGGACGAACTTGTCGCGCGCGGCCGTGGTGGTGAGCTGGACCTGGCCGTTCTGGCCGCCGATCGAGATCAGCACCTTCTTGCCGAGCGCCTGCTTGGCCCGGATCCCGGCGACGAAGTCGGCCTCCGACTCGACGCCGGGGCACTCGGCGGCCGGGCACTGCTGGAAGCGGATGTCACCGGAGGTCACCGAGGTCGGCTCGCCGAAGGCGAGGTTGATGACGTCCCACTCGTTCGGCACGTCGGCCATCCGGATGTAGCCGGAGCCGTTGGCGAACGAGGCGTGCAGGTAGCCGACCAGCACCCGCCTGGGCAGGTCGCCCGAGCCGCCGCCGACCGTGGCGGAGACCTGGCCGGACCTGGCCGACTCCCCCGCCGGGTTGTGGGCGCTCACCTGGTAGGTGTGGGCGCCCGCGCCGGGAGTGTCGGTGTAGGCGGTGGTGGCCGGCGAGCCGACCTTGGCGCCGTCGCGGTAGACGTTGTAGCCGCTCGCCCCGGCGGAGGCGCTCCAGCGCAGCGTGACGTCCGCGCCGCTGACCGTGGCGGTCAGCCCGGCCGGGGTGGCCGGGGGAGGCGGGGTGTCGTTGCCGACCGTCACCGGGACCTGGTTGGACCTGGCCGACTCGCCCGCCGCGTTGACGGCGCTCACCTGGTAGGTGTAGCTGCCCGGGCCGGGGTTCTCGGCGTGGGTCGTGCCGGTGACCGTGGCGACCTTGGCGCCGTCGCGGTAGACGTTGTAGCCGGTCGCCCCGGCGGAGGCGGCCCAGTTCAGGGTGGCGGTGGTGACGTTGCCCGTGCCGGTCAGGCCGGTGGGCGCCGCGGGGGGCTGCCCCTGGCCGGGCGGGCCGTCCAGGACGACGTCGTCGGCCTGGTAGGCGCCCTGGCCGTACCAGCCGTTGACGTGGATCGTCACCGACGTGGTCGCGGCGCCCGTGGTGAACGCCCTGCTCAGCTGGGAGTAGGCCGACGGCGACGACGTCCACGTGCTCTGGTCCGTCGTCCCGGTGCCGCTCACCCCCAGGAACACGTAACCGCCCCGCACCCACGCCGACAGCGAGTACGACGAGGACGGCTTCACGCTCACCGTCTGCTGGCAGCGCGCGGTGTCGCTGCCGGCCGGCGTCGCCTGCAACGCCTTCGACCCGCCGTGCACCGGTGACGACACCGCCGTGGCACCCGAGGACGCCGAACACGTCCACCCCGCCAGATCGCTCTCGAATCCCGGATTCGACGCGATGTTGGCGGCGTGGGCGGGCGACGCGGCGAGCATCGTCCCGCTCAGCGTCAGTACGGCCGCCGCCGCGAGTTTCCTGAGGTTCAACCGAAGATTCATGACCTGCCTCGTGAGGCTGAGTAGGGGTGTCACGGTGGCGGGGCCCGCACCCCGGGCACGGGGTGCGGGCCGGGCCGGCTAGAAGCCGGCGGTGATCTTGGTGAACTCCCAGTCGGCCTGGGCGATGCCGCTGCAGTTCTCCTGGACGCCGCCGCCGGGGCAGGGGCGGTCACGGTTGACCGACCAGAACGCGAAGCGGGTCAGGCCCTTGGACTTGGCCCAGTCGCGGATCTGCGTCCACTGCGCCGGAGAGGTCTGCTCCTGCTGGTCGGACAGGCCGTTCATGCCGGAGATGCCCATCCGCGCGTAGGCCTGGGCGTCGGTCCAGCCGTTGGCCGACTTGAGGGCGTTCTTCAGGCCCTCGGAGGCGTTGATCGTGCTCTGGTACATGTTGGCGCCGCCGCCGAAGTCGAACGGCATGATCGTGTAGTTGTCGATCGGCACGGCGAGCGCCTTGGCCTGGTTGATCAGGCGGATGCCGGGGGCCGTCGGGCCGCTGGTCGAGGTGCCGAAGGTGACGACGACCTTGACGTTCGGGTTGTTGGCCTTGACGATCTTCAGGCCGTTGAGGATCCGGTCCTGCACGGTGTAGTTCTCGAACTCGTCGGTGTTCTCGATGTCGAAGTCGACCACCGCCGGGCCGACGGCGTTGATGACCTGCTGCACGGCGCCGGCGAAGGCGGCCGGGGTGGAGCAGTTCGGGCCGAGCTTGTTGCCCTGCCAGCCGCCGAAGGAGATCTGCACGCTGCCGCCGGCGGCCTTGATCTGGTTGATGGCCGCCTGGTCGGCGCCGCCGGTCAGCGGGCGCTGCCCGTCCCAGGCCGGGTTGCAGCCGCCGCTGGACAGGATGAACGCCATGGTGAAGGACTTGATGCCGGTGGCGTTCATCACCGTGACCGGGCTGGGCGGGTCGCCCCAGCCGGTGTAGAGGTAGGGCGCGCCGTCCATCTTGCCGCCGGGGGTCGGGCAGCCGGTGGTGGTGCCGGTGACCTGGGCGCTGGGGGCGGACTCGCCGACGGAGTTGTAGGCCCTGACCGTGTAGGTGTGCGCCTCGCACGTGCCCAGGCCGGAGACCGTGGCGGTGGTGCCGGTGACCTGGGCGCGCTGGGTGCTGCCCTCGTAGACGCGGTAGCCGGTCACGGTGCCGGACGACGCGCCCCACGACAGGGAGAGGCTGCCGTCGGTCGAGCCGGTGACCGACGGGGCGCCGGGCTGGCCGGGCGTGCCGCTGCCGGAGGTGGTGGCGGTGACCGGGCCACTGACGCCGGAGAGGTTCCCGGCGGCGTCGCGGGCGCGGACGGTGTAGGTGTAGCTGGTCGAGGCGGTCAGCCCGGAGTCGGTGTAGGAGGTGCCGGTGGCGGTGGTCACCAGGGTCGAGCCCCGGTAGACGTTGTAGCCGGTGACGCCGACGTTGTCGGTGGAGGCGTCCCAGGCCAGCGAGACGCTCGACGAGCTCGTGCCGGTCACGCGGAGGTTGCCGGGCACGCTGGGCGGCGTGGGGTCACCGCCGCCGGTGGCCACCTTCCACAGGGCGGGGACGTTGGACGGCTCCCAGCCGGGCAGGGACGTGTGGCCCTGGATGCATTCGTAGTCGACGCCGTTGTAGGTCACCTGGGCGCCGACGGCGTAGGCCGTCCACGCCTGCCACTGGGGGGCGGCGAACACGGCGGCCGCCTGGGGCGCGGCGTTCGCGGCGGCGGTGAGCCCGGTGAAGGTCATCGCCAGGGCGGCGAGTACGGCGAAGGCCATGCGACGTGATCTCATGCGCATTCCTAGGGGAGAGTCGCGAGATGCGGCTTGACGGTCCTGGAGAAGTTCCAGTTGTTCGAGGCGTCCCAGTTGATCGACCAGGTCATCGCGCCCCGGATCTCGGGGTAGGCGCGCGGCGGCACGAAGCTGCCGCAGCCGGTCCGGGTGGCCAGGCAGGTCAGTGCCTGGTTCACCAGGGAGGGGGCGACGATCCCGCCGCCGGCCGCGCCGGGTCCGGCGGGCAGGCCGAGCGCCACCTGGTCGGGGCGCAGGCCGTTCTCCAGCTGGATGCAGGCCAGCGCGGTCATGAAGTTGACCGTGCCCTGCGAGTAGGCGGCCATCTGGTCGCAGCCGAGCATCGAGCCGGAGTTGTAGAACTGGGTGTGGACGACCGTGAGGATGTCCTTGATGTTCAGCGCGAGCTTGAAGTACTCCGCGCCGGTGGACTGCATGTCGATGGTCTGCGGGGCCATCGTGATGATCAGGCCCGCGCCCGCCTTGGCGCGCAGCGCCCGCAGCGCCTGGCCCATGTAGGTGGCGTTGAGGCCGTTCTCCAGGTCGATGTCCACGCCGTCGAAGCCGTAGCTCTGCATCAGAGCGTGGACGGAGTCGGCGAACTTCGTCGCCGCGGCGGCGCTGGCCACCTGCACGCGGCCCAGTTCGCCGCCGACCGAGAGGATGACCTTCTTGCCACGCGAGTGGAGCGTCTGCACGTCGGCCTTGAACTGGGCGTCGGTGTAGCCGCCGAGGGAGGCCGACAGGCCGGGGTCGACGCTGAAGACGACCTCGCCGGGGGTGGTGGTGGACTCGCCGAAGGCGATCGCGACCAGGTCGTACTCGTTGGGCACCGCCGACAGCTTGAGCTCGACGGCCGGGTTGTCGAAGTTGTGCCAGTAGCCGGTGAGGAAGTGCTTGGGCAGCGGGTTGTCGGGGCAGCCGGTGGTGGTGGCGCCGGCCGGGTCACTCCTGGGACCCTCACCCGTGCCGTTGTAGGCCGCGACGGTGTAGGTGTGCGCCTCGCACACCCCCAGACCGGAGACCGTCGCCGTCGTAGCGGTCACCGTGGCCTTCAACACCGCGCCCTCATACACCCGGTAACCGGCCACCGTGCCGCTGGAGGCCCCCCACGACAGCGCGACGCTGTTCGCCCCGCCCGTCGCCGTCACCGAACCCGGCTTGCCGGGCGCGGTCTCCCCGCTCCCGCCGCAGTCGGCGCCGTTGAGCTTGCAGCCGGTCGGTACGGCGACCGCTCCGCCGGGGGTGCCGAGGAAGCCGAAGCTGACGCTGCCGCCGGCCGGGACGCTGCCGTTCCAGCCGACGTTGGCGAAGGTGAAGTGCTGGCCGCTGCGGGTCAGCGTGGCGTCCCAGAAGGATCCGACGCTCACCCCCGCCGGGAGGTCGAACTCGACCTTCCAGCTCGTCAGGGCCGTGGTGGAGTCGTTTTTGATCGTGTACTTGCCCTCGAAGCCGGAGCCCCAGTCGCCGACCTTGACGAAGGTGGCGGAGGCCGAGGCGGCCTGGGCGGGGACCGCGGCCATCATCGCCAGGATGAGGGCCGCCACGGCGACGAGAGATCGAGCGATGACGCAAAATTTCACGTTGACCTCATGGATTCGGTGGGGGGTGGCCGTACGGCTCGCACCCCCTGGGGGGTGCTCCTCGGGGAGAACGAGGAGGCGAGGCGCGAGCCGTACGGCGGGTAGGGCACGGTCCCGGCCCCGCAGGAAGGGCGGGAGCGCGCCGTGGATCAGCGCGGCCGTGCCCGGCGCGGTGGTGAGGGGCCGCCGTCACCGGTCCCCTCGGGACATCGCCCCGGACGGGTCGCCGGCCCTATGTGCCCGCCCGTCCCGGCGGCGGGGCGGGGATGGCGGAGGCGCCCGCGGCGCCGGCTCCGCCTGGTGGGAGTGGCGCGGGAAGGGGGCTTGCTGGGGCAGTCAGGACAAGTAAGGGGAGGGCGCGCCGCATGATCGCTCCCATCAGAGGGGAACTCGGGGGGATGAGGCGTCCGGACGGTCGGACTTCAGGCAGTGACGACTGCCGTCGTCGGGTTTCCGCAGCTGGCAATCCGGTCGGTCGGCGGCGGACGGGCCATGGAGGCTCCCCTTGGACATTTCTTTTAGGAAAGTTTCCTAAGAGTTGTCGCGATCGTAGCCTTGACAGACTTTCCCCACAAGGCCCAAAAACTCCAGGTTTCAACGACCCAGCTGGGCACGTTCCACCCCCCGCGCGGCCTGGTGTCGCGGAGGCGGCGACGGCGGCGGAGGCCCCGCGCGGCCGCCCGCCGCGGGGTGCCTCCGCCGCGCCGGACGTCAGACCATGGCCTCCGACAGGGGCTTGCGGACCAGGTCGGGGACCTCTGCGTCGTCGGCCGCGTAGCCGATCGGGAACAGGATGTAGGGCCGCTCGTTGCCCGGGCGCCCGCAGATGTCGGTCAGGAAAGCCATCGGGTTCGGGGTGTGGGTCAGCGTGGACAGGCCCATCGCGTGCAGGGCGGCGATGAAGAACCCGCAGGCGATGCCGACGCTCTCGTTGACGTAGTAGTGCTTGACCCTGGCTCCGTCGGGACGCACGCCGTACTTCTCCGCGAAGCAGACCACCAGCCACGGCACCGTTTCGAGGTAGCCCTTGTCCGAACCGGTCTCCAGGTGGGCCAGGGCCGCGCGCCACTCGGGGGTCAGCCGCCCGCCCTCGTAGTTCTGCCGCTCCTCGACCTCGGCCGCCTCCCTGATCCGCTTCTTCGTCTCCGGGTCGCCGATCACCACGAACTTCCACGGCTGCTGGTGGGCCCCCGAGGGCGCGGTGTTGGCCGTCCGGACGGCCAGCTCCACGCACTCGCGCGGCACCGGCTCGTCGCTGAAGAACCGCACGCTCCGGCGCAGGTCCATGTGCTCGTAGAACTCCCGGCCCCGCGTCACCATCTCGCCCTCGGGGTAGCGCACGGGCCGGTACGGGATGAACGGATGGGAATGCTCCCGCGCCACGATCGCCTCCATAGTTGACATATATGCAGGCGTAGTCTGAATCGCAGCCATAAGCGGGGCAACAGCGCGGCCGATCCGCTGGCAGATTGCCAGTATCGGGTACGGACCGCACTCCGGAGGTGGACAGATTGGCAGCTCGGAGGGACGGCCTGGACGGACTCGACCGCAAGGTGCTCCAGCTGATCAGGGAGCGCCCCCGGACCGGCCTGCTGGAGATCTCCCGCCTCCTCGGCGTCGCCCGGGGCACCGTCCAGGCCCGCCTGGACCGGATGGTCGCCGACGGCGTGATCACCGACTTCGGCCCCAACCTGTCGCCGCGCGCCCTGGGCTACCCGGTGCAGGCCTTCACCACCCTTGAGGTGGAGCAGATCTCCCGCGCCGACATCTCCACCGCCCTCGCGGCCATCCCCGAGGTCCTCGAAGCCCACATCGTCACCGGCCCCGGCGACGTCTGGTGCCGCATCGCCGGACGCGACCACGAGCACATCCAGCAGATCATCGACCAGACCCTGGCCATCCCCGGAGTACGGCGGAGCAGCACGGTGATCACCCTGTCCACCGTGGTCCCCCACCGGGTCCAGCCGCTGGCCGACGGCCGCTGAACCGGGCCCGCCGGCGGGACGGCGGACGCGGTCGCCGGCGTGACCGGCCGTCGACGCGGCGGCCGGCCCGTCGTCGCGGGGGCCGTCCCGGGTCAGGGCAGTGAGGCGGGCAGCCCGAAGGACGCGAAGTGGTCGGCGCCGACGAACGAGGTGATCTCGGCGATCCGCTCGCCGCGCAGGGTCAGCACGTTGATCGACCAGCCGAGGTGCGCGCCGGCGCCGTCGTTCCAGAGGTAGCAGCCCACGCCGGGCTGGCCGTTCGCACTGGTCGGCAGGTGCCGCCAGTTCCCGCATCTGGTCAGCGGGATCTGCACGGCGAAGTCGGTGACGGCCCTGAGGCCGTGGTACCAGTGTCCCAGCGGCGGCATCGACCAGGTGACGTCCTCGGTGAGCAGCGCGACCAGGGCGTCGGCGTCGCCGCGTTCCAGCGCGGCGGAGTAGCCGGCGACGATCTCCCGAACCCGGGCGTCGTCGATCTGGCGCAGCGTCTGCTGCTGGGTGACGGAGGGGACCTTCTCCGCCACGACCTTGCGGGCCCGGGCCAGGGCGGAGTTCACCGACATGGTCGAGGTGCTCATCATGGTGGCGATCTCGGCGGCGGAGAAACCGAGGACCTCGAACAGCAGCAGCGCCGCCCGCTGGTTGCCCGGCAGGTGTTGCAGCGCGGCGACGAAGGCCAGTTCGACGGCCTCGCGCTGCTCGTAGCGCGCGCCCGGGCCGGCCGGACCGTCGCCGAGGCCCGCATCGGGGTAGGGCCCCAGCCAGGCGACCTCGGTCAGCGGGACGTCGCCGACCACGGTGCGGTCGCTGGAAGGGCCGAGGTCGACCGGCAGGGCCCGCCTGCCGCGGGTCTCGATGGTGTCCAGGCAGGTGCGGGTGGCCACGGTGTAGAGCCACGAGCGCAGCGAGCTGCGCCCCTCGAAGCGCGCGAGCCCCCGCCAGGCCCGCAGCAGGGCGTCCTGCAGGGCGTCGTCGGCGTCGTGGGTGGAGCCGAGCATGCGGTAGCAGTGGGCGTGCAGCTCCCGGCGCAACGGCTGGACCAGGCGGGTGAAGGCGGCGTCGTCCCCCTCGCGCGCCCGGGCCAGGTCGGGGTCCTCGGCACCCTCCGCGGCCGGGCCGGCGGGCCGTGCGGAAAAAACTTCGCTCACGAGCGACGATTCTGCCCCACGGCGGGAGTCCCTTCTCCGACCGAGCACCGCAGCACCGTCGCAGGAGATTCCGATGAACCGCACGACGACCGTCACCTCCGGCTCCCTCAAGGTCCCGGGCGCCACGCTGCACTACGAGGTGCGGGGCCAGGGCCCCCTCGTGGTGCTCGTCGGCGCCCCGATGAACGCCACGTTCTTCGCGCCGCTGGCCGACCTGCTCGCCGCCGACCACACCGTGCTCACCACCGACCCGCGGGGCCTCAACCGCAGCCCCCTCGACGACCCCGACCAGGACTCGACCCCGGAGATGCGCGCCGACGACCTCTCCCGGCTCCTGACCCACCTCGACGCCGGCCCGGCCGCGGTCTTCGGCTCCAGCGGCGGCGCCGTCAGCGCGCTGGCGCTCGCCGTCGCCCATCCCGGGCAGGTGCACACCGTGATCGCGCACGAGCCCCCGCTCAACCGCCTGCTCGACGACCGGGAGGAGCGCGACGCCGCGGTCGAGGACATCATCGCCACCTACGTCTCCGGCGACGTCGCGGGCGCCTGGGCCAAGTTCATGGTCAACGCCAACATCGTGATGCCCGAGTCCGAGGAGTCCGGCGCGCCCGTGGCGGCGCCGGACGAGCCCGATCCGCAGCAGGTCGCCGACGAGCGCTTCTGGTTCCTGCACGAGATGCGCGCGACCACCCGCTGGGAGCCCGACATCGCCGCCCTGCGCGCCGGGCCGACCCGCGTCGTGGTCGGCGTCGGCGTCGAGTCGGCCGGTCAGCTCTGCGACCGCACGTCAGCCGCGCTCGCCGCGGCGCTCGGCACGGCGCCGACGGCCTTCCCCGGCGGCCACATCGCCTTCTCCGACGACCCCGACGGATTCGCCCCCCGGCTGCGCGCGGTCCTGCACGGCGGCTGAGCGACGGCGCCGCGAGCGCGGCGCGGGCCGTCGGAGCCCCGCCTGGCCTGACCGGCCAGGCGGGTGGACCGGGGAGGTCGGCGGGCCCGGGTCGCCTGGTGGGGCAGATGGCGGTCGCGGGCACCGGCCGGACCCCGTGTCCGCCATGGGGAGTACCGTGATACGGATCCCGTAACGCCCCCTGGAGCACCACTATGTTCTTCGGCATAACCGATATATGGACCTATGTCACCGGCGCCTTCTTCATCATCCTGCTGCCCGGTCCCAACTCCCTCTACGTTCTCACCACCGCCGCGCAGCGCGGGGTACGGCAGGGCTACCGGGGCGCGATGGGGGTCTTCCTCGGCGACACCATCCTGATGGCGCTCGCCGCCGCCGGGGCCGCCTCGCTCCTGCGGTCGACGCCGATCCTGTTCAACGTCGTCAAATACATCGGAGCCGCCTACCTGGCGTGGATGGGGCTGCAGATGCTGCGGGGGGCCTGGCGCTCCTGGCGGGCGGGCGGGACCGCCGAGTCCGTCGCGGCGGCGGAGCCGAGCGCGGACAACCCCTTCCGCAAGGCCCTGGTGATCAGCCTGATGAACCCGAAGGCGATCCTGTTCTTCATCGCGTTCTTCATCAACTTCGTGGACCCCGGCTACGGCACGCCCGCGCTGTCGTTCCTGATCCTGGGCGCGATCTGCCAGCTGTTCAGCGTGCTGTACCTGTCGATGCTGATCTTCGGCGGGACCTACCTGGCCCACCAGTTCCGGGCCCGCCGCAAGCTGTCGGCCGGGCTGACCTCGGGGGTGGGCGCGCTGTTCATCGGCTTCGGCGCGCGGCTCGCTACCGCGACGCTTGGTTGACCTTGATCGCCACGCTGACGAGCGAGAGGAACAGGTCGGCGTCGGCCTTGCCCTCGATCGTCATGGTCACCCACCCGGCGTCCCGGCCGGGGGTGACCCGCCGGCAGTCGGTGAGCACCCGGGCCCACCGGTCGATCACGGCCGTGGTGAGCAGCAGCTCCGCGGTGTGATCCCCCGACATCCTGACGATCTCCCGGCCGCTGGTCCGGAAACCGATCCCCCTGCGGGTGCGTTTCAGTGCCAGATCGGGCCAGCGGACGAGCTGGGCCGCCACATTCGCGACACCCTCGGTTGACCGGTCGGACGTGTGCGCGCGCACTGCCATGCATGAATCGTCTCGGACCGGACGTCATCGGGAAAGCTCCCGTTTCCTAACCGTTACGGCCACACCGTACTTCCCATGGGGCCGTCGCCCCTCACGGCCGGCACCAGGGCGGGCCGGGCCGTGCGGCCGGCGGCGGGAGCGGGCGGGCCATACGGCCTTGGAAGGTTATAGGGAAGGCATGCATTCGGTTCGGGTACGGTAAGTGGCCCGCCGACACCGGACGGCCTCGCCGTGCGCCCATACGTCGGATCCGACAGGTCTGACAGTCCCCTGTCGGGGTAGGCGCGGACCCAGCGCCGGTCATTCCACCGTCCCGTGGAGCGTTATGAGCCATCCACCCGTCGTCCTCCCCCGTCTCACCGTCCTGGCCCGGCAGGCGGTGCCGAAGGTCCTGGAAGGCGTCATCGCCCCCCTCGCCGTCTTCTACGCCGCGCTGGCCGTCCTCGGCGAGCACGGCGCGCTGATCACCGCGGTGAGCTGGGTGTACGCCGGAGTGGGATGGCGGTTGATCCGGCGGGTCCCGGTGCCGGGGACGATGGTCCTGGCCGCCATCGCGATCACCGTGCGGGCGCTGCTGGCCCTGTGGAGCGGGAGCATGAAGCTCTTCCTCCTCCAGCCGGAGCTGGGCACGATCTGCATCAGCATCGTCTTCCTGGCCTCGGTGCGGCTGAACCGCCCGCTGGTGCAGAAGCTGACCCTCGACTACATCCATCTGCCCACGGCGGTGCTGAAGCACGAACGGGTCCGCCGGTTCTTCGCCCGGATCACCCTGCTGTGGGCCTTCGTGCTGCTGGTCAACTCCGCGGTGAGCATCTGGCTGCTGGTCCACCAGTCGGTCGGCACCTACCTGCTGGTCCGCACCTCGGTCGTCGCCCTGATCAGCGGCCTGGCGGTGGCCGTCTCCGTCTACGCCTTCCGCCGCGTCCTGCGCCGCCTGCACCACGACCCGGCCCCCGCCTAGGAGCGCGCCGCGGGGGCGGGGCGAGGAGGGCCCGGACCGCGCGGCGCGACGGCGGCCCGCGGGTGCTTGTCCCGGTTGCGGGCGCGTCGAGCGAGGACCCCGGAGTGGACCTCGCCGGGTCGACCGGGCGAGACTGCGGAGATGCAACAGGAGAAGCCGGGCCCGCCCGGGGTGACGGTCGTGGAGGTGCCGCAGTGGCAGGGGTCGTCCTCGGCCACCGCCTCGCGGCTGGGCGAGGGCGCGGCGCTGCTGGCCGCCATGGTCCCCGACGCCGAACGGGTCACCGTGCGGGTCGGCCCGACGCTCGCGGAGACCGCCGAGCGGACCCGCGCGGCGCTCTCCCACGCGCGGGAGCGCTTCACGGTCACGGTCGGCGGGGACTGCGGGGTGGAGCTCGGACCGATCGCGACGGCGGCACGGCGCCACGGCGAGCGGCTGGCGGTCGTGTGGTTCGACGCTCACGGCGATCTCAACACACCCGCCTCGTCCCCCTCGGGGGCCTTCCACGGCATGGTGGCGCGCACGCTGCTCGGTGACGGCCCGCCGGAGCTGGTGCCCGACCGGCCACTCCCGCCGGAGCGGCTCGTCCTGGCCGGGGTGCGGGCGCTGGATCCCGCCGAGCGCGACTACGTCCGCGCTGCGGGGATCACCCACCTCGGCGTGGCGGACCTGGCCGGCCTCGTCGAGGCGGTGGCGGAGACCGGCGCCGGAGCGGTGTACGTCCACGTCGATCTCGACGTGCTCGACCCGGGCGTGTTCGCCTCCGTCGGCGTCCCCGAGCCGGGCGGGCTTCTCCCGGCGGAGCTCGTCGCCCGGGTCGCCGCCCTGGCGGAGCGTTTCGAGATCGTGGGCCTCGGCGTCACCGAGTACGAGCCCGGGCGGCCGCAGGACAACGACCTGCTCGCCGGGCTGGTCCCCGAACTGGTGCGGGCCTGCCTCGGTCCGGACGCCCGGCGGAGCGGGCGGCACGCGGAGGCGCGAGCGTGACGCGCCCGGCGGGCTCCGGCCGCGGACGGAAGCGCGAGCGTGACGCGCCCGGGCGGCTCCGGCGGCGGACGGGGCTCGCCCGGCCGGAACGGGGCTCGCCCGGCTAGGAGCGCTCGCGCTCGACCAGGGCGAAGGCCCCGGCCAGGCCGATGACCAGACCGGCCAGCACGGTGAACAGGGTCACCAGTTCCAGCGCGCCCCCGCCGGAGCCGCCGGATCTCAAGGCGCTGGGCGTCAGCGTGACCAGCAGCCCCCACATCGACCAGCCGAACATGCCGCCCGAACCGAGCCAGGCGAGCGCCACCGGCATCCAGAGCGGCCGCCCGGACCTGCGGCGGACGACCGTCAGCAGGCCGGCCGCCCCGGCGACCGGCAGCACGGTGTTCACCGCGTTCTGCAGCCAGGAGGCGGGGGGACGGCCGGTGAGCGCCCCGGCGGGCAGCCCGAGGGGGACGCCGAGGAGCCAGCACAGGTTGAAGGCCGCCAGGACCACGGCGACGGCCACGGCCCCCCGGGCGACGAAGGTCTGCAGCTCCAGCGTCGGCCCCGCCGGGCCGTCCGAGGTCCGCCGGGTGAACACGCCGGGCCAGCGCAGGCGCGCGTGGTGGACGAAACCGGCGACGAGCCCGAGCCCCTGGCAGACGAAGCCGGTGTAGACCACGGCGAAGACCCATCCGGCCACCGGGCCACTGCCGGGGAGCGGGCCGCCGGTGAACAGGCCGACGAGGAAGGCCGGCACGACCACGGCCGCGAGCGAGGCCAGCAGGCCGATGCCCACCCACATCGGTGCGAGGATCAGCCCGGCCGGGATCCGGCGTCCCCAGGGCCGGACGAAGGCCAGCGCGACCAGCAGCGCCACCGCGTCCAGGCCGAAGGTCAGCAGGTTGAGGCCGAAGAAGCCGCCGTCCTGGAGCACCGCCGGGTCGTCGATGCCGGCCGAGCCCCCGGTCAGCCAGGTGAGTTTGAGGGTGAGGTAGGGCAGCGTGCCCGCGACGGCCACCGCGGTCGCCGTCAGTTGGAGGGCCCCTGCCCGCGTGTCGTCGCTCACTCGTGTCATGCCCGCGACTCTTCCCGTCCCCCTCCCCCCGCTCCTCCCCCCGCGTGGGGATCCGCCTCCCCCGCACGGGGGTGGGAGGCGGGTCCCGGAGACCGGGGGAAGCCCCCGGGGCGAAACCGGCCGGGGGTAGGTGCACGAAGGAGAGGGCAGGGAGGTTTCATGGTCATCGCGCAACAACCGAAACGCTGGGCGGGGCTGCCGGTCTTCGCCGCCGCGCTGGTGCTGGTGGCGGCGGTGGGATCACTGTCGGCGGTCGACGCCGGCGGCGAGTATCTGGCGCTGGAGCGGCCGCCTTGGGCGCCGCCGCAGTGGCTGTTCGGCCCGGCCTGGACGGTGCTCTACATCATGATCGCGATCTCCGGCTGGCTGGCCTGGTCGGCTCGGGGCTGGACCTCCGCGCTCGGGGTCTACGCCGCCCAGCTCGCCCTCAACGCGGCCTGGACCCCGCTGTTCTTCGGCGCGGGCCGGTACGGCCTGGCCTTCGCCGAGATCGTCGTGCTCTGGGCGGCGATCGTGGCCACCGTCGTCCTGTTCCGGCCGATCAGCCGGGCGGCCGCCTGGCTCCTGGTGCCCTATCTGCTCTGGGTCACCTACGCGGCCTCACTGAACTTCGCCATCTGGCGGCTCAACTGAGCCGAGCAGCCCGGCCTCGTGGGCGAGGATCGCGGCCTGGACCCGGTTGCGCGCCCCGAGCCGGGTGAGGATCGCGCTCATGTGGGCCTTGACGGTCCCCTCCACCAGGTAGAGGCGGCGGGCGATCTGCCCGTTGGACAGCCCCTCCCCCACCAGGGCCAGCACGTCGCGCTCGCGTGGGGTGAGGGCGGCCACCTGCTCGCGGGCGGCCGCCGCCCGGGTCATCCGGCCGCCGGCGAGCTCGGTGATGACCCGGTGGGCGACGCGCGGCGAGAGATAGGCGGCGCCGTCGGCCACCGCGTGGATCCCGGCCAGCAGCTCACGCGGGTCGCCGGACTTGAGCAGGAACCCGGCGGCGCCCTCGCCGAGCGCCCGGGCGATGTAGTCGTCCTCGCCGAAGGTGGTCAGCATCAGCACGGCGGTGCCGGGCGCGGCCCGGCGCAGCTCGGCGGCCGCCGCCAGCCCGTCCATCCGGGGCATCCGGATGTCGAGCAGGACGACGTCGGGACGGTGGCTCAGGGCCAGCTCGACCGCCTGCCGGCCGTCGCCCGCCTCCGCGACCACCTCGATCTCCGGGTCGGCGGCCAGGATGGCCCGCACCCCGGCCCGGATCATGACCTCGTCGTCGGCCAGCAGCACCCGTATCACGTCGCTCCATCCTCGTGGGGGAAACGCGCGACGACCTGGAAGCCGCCGCCCTTCGGTCCTGATTCGAACGTGCCGCCCGCCAGCCGCACCCGCTCACGCAGCCCTATCAGACCCAGCCCGCCGCCGCGGAGCCGGGCCGGCGCCGTCTGGGCCGCCTGGTTGGTCACGCTCACCGTGATCTCGGCGGCGGACCTGAGGACCTCGACCGTCACCGCGGAGCCGGGGGCGTGCTTGGTGGCGTTGGTCAGCGACTCCTGCACGACCCGGCAGGCCGTGTGGTCGCGCAGCGACTCCGCGCCGCGCAGCTCCACCCGCACGCCCGACTCCCGCGCCCGGTCGACGATCTCGGCGACGCTCTCCTGCGACGGGGTCAGCGGCGCCTGGTCGCCCGCGCGGAGCACGCCGATGACCCGGCGCAGGCGCTCGGTGGTGTCGGCGGCGGCCTCGCGGAGCTCCCCGACCGCTCTGCGGTGCCGTTCGGGCAGGTCGGGGGCCATCTCCAGGGCCGCGGCGCGCAGGGCGATGAGCGCGAGGTCGTGGCCGAGGGAGTCGTGCATGTCCTGGGCGATGCGGTTGCGCTCGCGGAGCTGCGCCTGGTCGACGACCAGGCTCCGCTCGCGGGCGCGGCGCTGCGCCAGCCGGCCGACCCCCCACGGCAGCAGGCCGGACAGCAGGACACCCGACAGGGCGGGGATCCAGAACTGCGTGGTCACGGCGTCGGGCCGCGGACCGCAGGAGGAGGCCGTGCTCAGGAGCGCGCCCACGCCCAGGATCGCGGCGAAGGCCAGCGTCGCGGGACGCGGATCGGCCGTCCGGCGGCCGGCCAGGTAGGCGAGCACCATGATCGCGGGGGTCAGCGTGTTCAGCGGCCACACCTTGACCGGGTCGTCGAGCTGCCAGAGATGGACCGTGGCCAGGCCCTCGCTGACGTTCCACGAGCCCGCTGCCAGGACGAGCAGCATGGCCACCGGCGGAGCCCCGCGGCTCACGAGCACGGCGGCCCCCAGCACGACCACCTCGGCGGCGGCCCAGCCCGGCGACGCCCAGCCGGTGGCCGGCTCCCACCGGGGAGGGACGACCGGGGCCACGGCCACCGGCAGGCACAGCAGAACCCACAGCCACAGGTCGCGCCGGACCTCCCGCCGGCTTGACCGCCGGATCCGTCTCATCACGCCTGTGACGTTACAAGGCCGCCACGGCC
The DNA here is from genome assembly GCF_055586905.1 of Streptosporangium sp. NPDC048886. Taxonomy (NCBI): domain Bacteria; kingdom Bacillati; phylum Actinomycetota; class Actinomycetes; order Streptosporangiales; family Streptosporangiaceae; genus Streptosporangium; species Streptosporangium sp. NPDC048886. Next base: position 183,598 of record NZ_JBVJHH010000014.1, on the reverse strand, counting down.
ACGCGTCTCGGTCGGAGGTAGCAGACCTCCCCTGACGAAAGTAGGGGGTCGAGGCGTCCGATCGCGCGATGTGCCGTCCCCTGTCCGCTCCCTAGGTTCGAGGAGACGGATCCCTGAGGGATCTCAGGGGCAAGGTCCGCCGGCTTCCGGGGCCGCCCCCGATGCCCGGAGAGCGGCGGGCCGTCAACGTGCTGTAGGAGATCTCCCCCACACCCGTAGGAGCTGCTGTGACACAGGCCATCCTCGACGCCCTGCACAATGTGATGACCTCGCCCTGGATCTATCTGGCGCTGTTCGCGGTGGCGATGCTCGACGGGTTCTTCCCCGTGGTGCCCGCCGAGACGGCCGTCATCACGGCGGGGGTGTTCGCCGCCTCCACCGGCGCGCCGAACCTCGCGCTGGTGATCGCGGTGGCGGCGCTGGGCGCGTTCGCCGGCGACCACGTCTCCTACGCCATCGGACACACCACCGGCAACCGGCTGCGCGAGGGCAGACGCAGCGGCAAGGCGTTCGCCTGGGCGTCGAAGGCGCTGGCCGAACGGGGCGGGCTCGTGCTGGTGGTGGCCCGATACATCCCCGGCGGCCGGACCGCCTGCACCCTCACCATGGGCGCGGTCGCCTACCCCCGGCGCTCGTTCGCCCTCTTCGACGCCGTCGCCGCCGTCTCCTGGGCGCTCTACTCAGGACTGATCGGCTACGTGGGGGGCGCGGCCTTCGAGAACGACCCGGTAAAGGGTCTGCTGCTCGGCCTGGGCATCGCTCTGACGATCACCGCGGTGGTCGAGGCGGTCCGGCACGTGCGGCGCGGCCGGGGCGCCGGGGAGCCGGAGCGGGCCCTCGCCGGCCTACGCGACTGACCGCCGCCGCGCTCAGGCCCGCCGCCAGATCAGCGTGTGCCACCTGCCGTTGTCGGCGGCGGCCAGGATGAGTCGGTTGCCGGCGAAGTTCACCTCGTGGATCCGGGTGACCCCGGAGAGCGCCGGATTGAGCGCCATCTCGATGTCGTGGGCCACGTGGCCGTCGCGGATCTCGTAGCGGCCCGAGTAGCACAGGAACGACGCGGCCGCCTCGGCCCGTTCCTGGGGCGAGGCCTGCGAGAGACCGGCGCCGGGCAGCGGCGGGCGCCCCGCCCGCGCGATGGTGGCGCTCATGTGGCCGTCAGGGGTGTAGCAGAGCAGGCCCACCGCGTCGCGGCCGAAGGGGTGGGAGGTCCGACCGCCCGGGTGGGTGATCCGCCACTCGACCAGTCGCCAGGCTCCGACCAGATCCATGCCCGCGAAACTATGATAATCGAAGTCAGCCGGTCAACTGCCCTGACCTTGATATCAGGGAATTCTCCTCCAAGTCAGGGCAGACCCCCTATGGCTCCGGCACCGCCGGGCACGGGACGCTGCCACTGGTCCACCGGAGGGCCGCCCCGGACGCCTCCGCGAGACGTCCGGACCGTCCCGCCATGTCTTCACCCGCGATGAGAGATGAGAGGAGTGCGCATGACTGCAGTGGCCGCCGGCCTGGCGCCGCCGGGACCGCCGCGCTCCGCGCCCCGGAGCGCACCGCAGCGGTCCGGGGCGTCGGCCCATGACCACCCGGCCTCCCCGGCCCGGCCCGGAGCGATCCACGAGGAGGCGGCGTGGTGAACACGGCCCCGGCACGGCGCCCGCCCGCAACGACGGCGGACCCGCAACGGCACCGGCCCGCGACGGCCGCGGCCCCGGTGCGGCGCTGGCCGGGGATGGCGGGGGCGGTCGCCGCTCTGGCCCTGACGGCCTACGCGCACGTGGCCGCCGCCGGCCCGGTGGATCCGATCAGGGACCCGGTCGGCGGCCCCACGCCGTTCGACGCCCGCGTCTGGGCCATGACCGGCGGCACGATCATGCTGGCCATGGCCTGCCTGTGGGTCGCCTACGGCCTGGCACGCGTGGACCCGGCGCGCAGCGCCGCGGCCCGCGTCCTGTCCGTCGCCGGCGCCCTGGGGCTGCTGCTCACCGCGGTGTTCCCGGCCGACGCGGCCCCCGGTCCCACCCCGGCCGACGGGGAGATCCACAGCTGGTCGGCGGCGGTGGTCTTCACCGCGCTGCCCTGCGCGGGCTGGATGCTGGGCCGCCGGTTCCGGAGTCCGGCGCTGTCGGCCCTCAGCGTGCTGTCGGTGGCGCTCCTGGCCGTGTTCCTGGCCGTCCGCCCGGGCTCGCCGGCCGCGGAGCTGATCGGCGGCTCCGACTACCACGGCCTGGTCGAACGCCTGCTGCTGCCGGCCGGGGCGGCTCTGGTGTTCCTGGCCGCCCGGAGCACGGGAACCCTACCAGGCAGTAACAAAGGTGACATATCCCGCTTACCGACCCCCGCTTTACCTACGCTAACGTAGGTTACGGTTCCGTAGTCAGTGAGGGAGAAGCCATATGCGAGAGTTCAGCCAGACCGAGCTGCTGCTTGAGCTTGAGCCCGTTGTCGCCGGGGAGCTGGACCGTCACCACAAGGTGGCCAAGGAATGGTTCCCCCACGAATACGTCCCGTGGTCCGAAGGCAGGGACTACGACGGCGTCTTCGGCGGCGACGCGTGGGTCGAGACCGACTCCAAGCTCCCCGAGGAGGCGCGGGTCTCCCTCATCGTCAACCTGCTGACCGAGGACAACCTCCCCAGCTACCACTACGAGATCGCCACGGCCTTCGGCCGCGACGCCGCGTGGGGCACCTGGGTGCACCGCTGGACCGCCGAGGAGGGCCGCCACGGCACCGCGATCCGCGACTACCTGACGGTCACCCGCGCGGTCGACCCCGTCGCGCTTGAGCGCGCCCGCATGACGCACATGGGAGAGGGGTTCACCAACTCCTACGAGGGCGTGCTCCACTCCCTGGCGTACGTCTCCTTCCAGGAGCTGGCCACCCGCATCTCCCACCGCAACACCGGCAAGGCGTCCCAGGACCCCAACTGCGAGCGCCTGCTCGCCAGGATCGCCGCCGACGAGAACCTGCACATGCTCTTCTACCGCAACCTGCTCAACGCGGCCTTCCAGCTGACCCCGAGCCAGACGATGCGCGCCGTCACCGACGTGGTGACCACCTTCCAGATGCCCGGCACCGGGATCGAGGGCTTCACCCGCAAGGCGATGACCATCGCCAACGCCGGAATCTACGACCTGCGCCTGCACCTCGACGACGTCCTCATGCCGGTCCTGCGCCAGTGGGCCGTCTTCGACATGAAGGACCTCGACTCCGAGGGCGAGAAGGCCCGCGAGGAGCTGTCGGACTTCCTCGCCCGCCTGGAGGTCTCCGCCTCCCGCTTCGTCGAGCGCCGCGAGGCCCGCCGCGCCCGCCAGGCCGCCCAGGCCTGAGCCCCGGGCTCCCGAGGGACCGCCCACCGGCGGTCCCTTCCTGTTTTCTGCACGCTGTTCTCTGCACGCGGACCCGGAGGAGGTCTCCGCCGCCCCCAGCCCCGCGCACGGCAGGAGCCGGGCGGCCGGACCTCAGCAGTGGGCGGCCGGACCCCAGGGACGGGCGGCCGGACCTCAGGAGGCGGTGACCAGCTCGCGGGCCGGGAACGGGCCGGTCGCGGGCCGCAACCGGCGCAGGAAGGCCAGTACGAGCAGGGCCGCCAGGCCGGTGGTGACCGGCGGGACCACGAAGGCCAGCGGGGCGCCGACCCGGTCCACCAACTGCCCGGCGACCGCCGCGCCGGTGGCGATGCCCAGGCCGATGGAGCCGTTGAGCCAGGTGAACGCCTCGGTCCTGACCTCGGCCGGGACGAGGGTCTCGACCAGGGTGTAGCCGGTGATGACGGCGGGGGCGATGACGCACCCGGCCATGGCCGCCCCGCCGTACAGCAGGGGGATGGATCCGGCGAGCGTCAGGGCGGCCGTCGTCGCGCAGAGCAGGCCGACGGTGACGGCCAGCCGGGCCGGGGCGCCGACCCGCCATCGGACGACGCCGTAGAGGATGCCGCCGACGAAGCTGGCGCCCGAGAAGGTCGCGTAGATCGGCCCGGCGGCGGCCGCCTGGCCGAGCGCGGCGGTGTAGGAGGTGATGCCGACCTGAAGGCTGCCGAAGACGGTGCCGAGGGCGACGAAGGCCACCGCGAGCACGGCCACGCCGCGCAGGCGCAGCACGCCCCGCCGGGAGCGGACCCGGACCGGTATCGGCTCCGGGGCGCCCCCGCGGACCGCGGCGAACACCAGCGTCCCGGCCACCACCATGACCAGCGCCGTCAGCAGCGCCCAGACCGGTGAGAAGCCCGTCGAGAGGGCCACCAGCAGGACCGGGGCGAGGGTGAAGGTCAGCTCGTCGGTGATGGATTCGAGGGCGAAGGCGGTGCCCAACCGCTCCGAGCGCCCCAGCAGGTGCGCCCAGCGGGCCCGGACCATCGAGCCGACCTGCGGCACCGAGGCGCCGGCCAGCGCCGCCGCCGCCACCAGCGGGAGGGCCGGGGCGTGGGCGGAGGCGAGCACGAGCAGCGCGCCCAGCGCGACGGCGTGCACGGCGACCTGCGGGATGAGCACCTTCGGCTGGCCGTACCGGTCGGCGAGCCGCCCGGTCTGCGGCCCGGCCAGCGCCTGCGCCACGGCCGCGGCCGCGGCCGCGATCCCGGCGGCGCCGTACGAGCCGGTCGACCACTGCACGAGCAGGAGGATGCCGAGCTGCAACATGGCGTACGGCAGGCGCGCGAGGAACGCGGGGACGAGGAAACGCCAGGCACCGGGGGAACCGAGCACGGCAAGGTAGGACTTCATCACTCTCCGTCGGAGTCCAGACGGAGCGCCGCCCGGTCCGGGAGCGCACCGTCGTGGTGGGCTTCGACCGGGGTAGATACCGCCTATAGCGGCCGCCATGCGGTCATTACCTGCATCCGTTCAGAACGCACGAATCAGCCATTTTATGCCATGAAATGGACTCAGCGAGAGCCTGCCGCCCGCCACCGCGTGCCCCGGCCCCGGCGGCCGGGCCCCGCACCCGTTCTCACGCCGGGGCCGGGCCCCGCGCCCGTCCTCGCGTCGGGGCGGGGGCACGCGGCCGCCGGTCAGCCCCGCACGAGGTCGGCGAACGGCACCGAGGGGTCGGCGAGCCGGTCAGGGGCGACCGGGGCGCCGCCGCGGATCAGCTCCTGGACCGGCGCGATGCCCTCCTCCCACCGGTTGACGTGCATCCCCGCCACGACACGGCCGCCGGCGAGCCAGAAGGCGTGGAAGTCCCGCGTCTCCAGGTCTCCCCGGACGACGACGGAGTCGTAGCCGCCCGGCGCGAACCAGCCGGAGAACTCCATGCCGACGTCGTACTGGTCGGTGAAGAAGTAGGGCGGCCGGTCGTAGACGACCTTCTGGCCGAGCATGGCCCTGCCCGCGGCCAGGCCGCCGTTGAGGGCGTTGGACCAGTGCTCGACGCGGATCCGGGCGCCGTACAGCGGGTTGAAGGCGTTGGCCGCGTCACCGGCGGCGTAGATGTCGGGATCGTCGGTGCGGAGGGACTCGTCGACGACGATCCCGTTGTCGACGGCCAGGCCCGCACGTTCGGCGAGCTCGACGTCCGGGCGCACGCCGACACCGACGATCACCACGTCGGCCGGGATCTCGCCGCCGTCGTCGGTGAGCACCGCCTGGACGCGCCCGTCGCCGCGGAACCCGGTCACCCCCCGGCCGAGCCGTACGTCGACGCCCTGGCGCCGGTGCACCTCGGCGAAGAAGGCGCCCATCTCGGGCCCGAGCGCCGCCTGCAGCGGCACCGGCCGCGGCTCGACGACCGTCACCTCGCAGCCGTATCCGCGGGCGGCGGCCGCGGTCTCCAGCCCGATCCAACCGGCCCCCACGACGACCACCCTGCCGCCGCCCCGGACGGCCCCGCGCAGCCCCTCGGAGTCGTCGAGGCTGCGCAGGTAGTGAACGCCGTCCAGGTCCGCACCGGGCACGTCGAGGCGGCGCGGGGACGCGCCGGGGGCCAGGAGCAGCTTGGCGTATCCGAGCCGCCGGCCGTCGTCGAGCTCCACCTCGTGCGCGGACCGGTCGACGCCGGTCACCCGGCGTCCGGTCAGGAGCTCCACGGAGTGCTCGCCGTACCAGCCCTCGTCGTGGACGTAGACCTTGGCCTTCTCCTCCTTGCCGAGCAGGTAGCCCTTGGACAGCGGGGGCCGCTCGTACGGGCGCTCGGCCTCGGCGCCGATCAGCGTGATCCGGCCCGTGAACCCCTCCTCCCGCAGGGACTGCGCGGCCTTCGCCCCGGCCAGGCCCGCTCCGACGATGACGAACGTCTGCTCGGTAGTCATGGATCTCTTCCTATCGGATTCCCATCCGGGTTCCAACGGAGGCGGCGGCGCGCGGCGCGCGGCGCGGGCCGGAGCCACCGGCGCCACCGCCCGGCGGGACCGCCCGCGCGGCTCAGCTCAGCTCGTTCAGAGCGGCCACGAGCTGCTGTTCCTCATAGGCGAAGTGAGCTTCCAGCTCGGCGGCCAGCCGGTCGAGGTCGGCCTGGACCCGCTCGACGTCGCCACCGTCGAGCAGCGCCCTGATCTCGCCGGTGATCCGCGCCACCACCACGTGCTCCTCGCGCAGCCGGGCCAGCGCCGGGGCCAGTTCGGGGAACTGCCGCTCAAGGCGCGGGAACCCGAGCTCGTCCTCTCCGGTGTGGTGCGCACGGAGCGCCTCGCAGTAGAGCAGGCAGTGCGTCCGCAGGTCCTCGCCGGGATCGGCGCCGCGGAGGTCGGCGAGCCGTTCGCGGAGCTCCTGGTGGATTTTGACCAGGTGCTCGCCGAGCGCCCCGGCGCGGGCCGCGTCCCTGCGGTACAGCGCGACCACCGGGATGACCCGGTCCGTGCCGGCCTGGTAGGCGGAGAAGGCCGGATCGAGTCCGGCCTGCCTGGCGTAGAACCGGTCGCGCTCCTCGCCGTGCAGCACGACGGCGGTCGCCTCGTAGGTCTCCGCACCGGTCTCGACGGTCACCCGCGCGTCGGCGACCAGGTTGTGGTACCAGGCCGGATGCTTCGGGCCGCCCGCGTTGGAGGCGAAGACCATGATCCGGTCGCCCGCGGGCAGGTATACCGCCGGGGTGGTGTGACGCCGGCCGGATCGGGCGCCGGTGGTGGTCAGCAGCACCAGCGACACCCCTTCGAACGGGCCGCCCACCTTCCCCCCGTTGGCCCGGAACTCCTCGATGACCTGCAGGTTGAAGTCGGACATGGATCGTCCCCTCGGGATAGGCTGACGACGTCAGCCATTTTGCTTTGATAGCAAAGCTAATTTAATCAGCAAGGTATCTGAGATGTCGACCGATGGCCTGAGCGTGGACGAGGGCGTCCGCACGCTGCTGCTGTTCATGCCGCGCATGGTCAGCCGGGTGAAGCGCATCCGCGTCCCCGAGGAGCTGCGGTCCTTCAACCTCGCCCCCCGGCACCTGTCGCTGCTGGCGTTCCTGCTCTTCGACGGGCCGATGGGCGTCAACGAGCTGGCCTCCCGGCTGAAGGTCGCACCGGCCACCGTCAGCCTGATGGTCGGCGACCTGAGCCGCAGCGGCGTCGTCGAGCGGCGCGAGGACGACGCCGACCGCCGTCGCACGATCGTGCGCATCGCCCCCGAGCACCAGACCTCGATCGAGAGCTGGCTCGCCAAGGGGGCCCACGCCTGGCGGCAGGCTCTCGAACCCCTGACGCCGGCCGAGCGCAGGCTGTTCGTCGACACACTCGCCGCCTACGAGCGAGCCCTCGCGGAGTGAGCGCCGGGCGGCGCGGAACGCACCGGAAAGCATGCGGACCAATGGCGGAAAACATTTCCGGACCTACGGAATTCCGCACCGCCCGATAAAGGCCGGGACGGCTCCCCGGCGGCGGCGTCCGACATCCCGGACCGCCGGGAAAATGCAAGCTCACCTGCCGTCAGGGCGATAAAACTTTCATTTACCATACCGCAGGCCAAATTCTCCGCCCCGGGCCGGGAGAGTATATATATTGCCTACGCCGTCAAGATCACGCTGCGGGTGAGAATTCCACCGAATCCATCCGTTGCGGGCCTTTCACATAAGGAGCATGCTGCATGCCATCGAAGCGACGTCTCATCCAGGCCGCGGCCGGCTGCGCGTTCACCGCGGCCGCCGTGCTGAGCCTCGGGGCCTCCTCTTCCGCGCAGTCAAGCGTTCCGGACATCTCGCCCGCCTCTCCACCCTCGGTGATAGATCCGCCCACCACACCCAAGGCCCGCGCGCTGACGGCCAAGGAGATCCAGCAGAGAGGACTGGACCGGTATATCGACATGTCCCGCCAGCGGGAGACCGCCCCCACCCTCGTCGACGCCTCCCAGGGCAAGTCCGCCGCGAGCATTCCCGCCCCCGCCAAGAAAGCCGCCGGGAGTGCCGCCAGCCGTCTCGCCTCGGGCTGCTGGTATCTGCAGACGGGGTACGGCTCCGCCACCCTCGGTGGGACCGCGGACCACACCTGGTGCGGCGACGGCTACTCGGTCACATACGTCTCGGCGAGCTGCACCGGGGGCACGAACTGGCCCACCTACCGATATGAGGGCTGTCAGAACAACCAGAGCTACGGCGTGGGCTGGAACGTCTGGGACGTCACGGACCGGTGGCACTTCTGCACTTCCTACAACCCCTCCACCGGGGCGTGCGGCGCCCGGACGCACCCGTGGCAGAAGAACCGCTACGGCGCGAACGGGCAGGTCTGGCTCCTCGGATGGGGCGGCTGAGGGATAACTTCACCGCGTGTTCCAGGCGACGGCGCCGGTCCCATCAGGGCCGGCGCCGTCGCCGTGCCGTCTCCCAGAGGTCACCGGGCCGACCGGCGCCGAGCGGGCCGGCGGGGGTGCGGCGGACCCGGCCGCCCACTAAATTTCATCACTTGTTGATTTTCTGGCCGACGCGGCCTAACGTTGCAGGCACGCACTAGTTGCAGTGATGCAAGGAGTTGTCCGATGGGACCCCTGGACGGCGCGGAGCGCGACCGGCTGGCCGACGACATCGGCGACTTCCGGCGGGCCCTGATCCCCGGCACCGTGCTCCAGCTGCTGCGCGGGTTCGAGGGAGAGGAACCCTCCGTGATCCAGATCGCCACCCTCTACGTTCTCGACCGCCCCGACCCCCCGACGCTCCGCGAGCTCGCCGGGCGCATCGACCGCTCGGTCTCGGCCACCAGCCGCCTGGTCGACCGGCTCGTACGGCGGGGCCTGGTCGGCCGCCACAGCGACCCCGGCGACCGGCGGGTCCGGCGGATCGCCCTCACCGCGGACGGCGCGGGCTTCCTGCGGGGCTTCGAGCGCGCCAGGGCGGACGCCCAGTTCGAGGTCATGGCCCATCTCACCGCCGACGAACGCGAGCTCGTGATCCGGGCCATGGCGCTGCTCGGCGAAGCCTCAAGGAGACGCACCCATGCGCACCCCACTCGTCCTGAAATTTGATGACATCAGGGCAGAGATGCTGCCCCTCGTCGGCGGGAAGGCCGCCAACCTCGGCGTGCTCACCGCCGTCGGCCTCCCGGTCCCGCCGGGACTGTGCGTCACCACCGAGGCCTACCGCAGGGTCACCGGGCAGGCCGGCCTCGACGGCGTGCTCGACGCCCTGGCCCGCACCCCCGCCTCGGACGTCAGGGCCCTGAACGGGCTGGCCGCGCGGGCCCGCGAGCTCGTGCTCTCCGCCCCGGTCCCCGATGACATCGCCGACACCGTACGGCGCAGCGCGCACGGCCCCGTCGCGGTCCGCTCCTCCGCCACCGCCGAGGACCTGCCGCACGCCAGCTTCGCCGGGCAGCAGGACACCTACCTCAACGTGATCGGCGACGAGGCCGTGCTGGAGGCGGTCCGGCGCTGCTGGGCCTCGCTCTGGACCGACCGGGCGGTGGCCTACCGCGCCGCCAACGGCATCGACCACCGGACCGTGCTGCTGGCCGTCGTGATCCAGGAGATGGTCCAGTCGGAGGTCGCCGGGGTGATGTTCACCGCCAACCCGGTCACCGGGCGGCGGCACGAGGCGGTGATCGACGCCAGCCCGGGGCTGGGCGAGGCCGTGGTCTCCGGCGCGGTCAACCCCGACCACTACGTGGTCGACACCGCCACCGGCCGGATCACCGAGCGCCGGCTGGGCGACAAGCGGCTGGCCGTACGGTCCCTGCCCGGCGGCGGGGTGGAGCACGTCGAGACCGGGATGGAGCGGGCCTGCGTCACCGACGCCCAGATCAGGGCGCTGGCCGAGCTGGGCGGCCGGGTCGAGGCCCACTACGGCTCGCCGCAGGACACCGAGTGGGCCATCGACGCCGACGGCACGCTGTGGCTGACCCAGTCCCGCCCGATCACCACTCTCTTCCCGATCCCTAGGCACGCCGAGCCCTCGGCGGGTCCCGCGCCGGACGGGCCCGCCGACGCCGGCGGGACACGGATCTACTTCTCCTTCAGTGTCGCCCAGGGCATCTACGCGCCGATCACCCCGATGGGCGTGTCGGCCTTCCGGCTGCTGTCGTCGTCGGCCGCCGACCTGCTGGGGGCCCCGGTCGCCGACCGGGCCGGCGGGGCGCCGCTGCTGGCCGAGGCGGGCGGGCGGGTGTTCATCGACGTCACGGGGATGATGCGCAGCCGGGTGGGCCGGGCGCTCTTCCCCCGGGTGCTCGACGTGATGGAGGCCAGGTCCGCCGAGGTGCTGCGCGGCCTGTCCGGCGATCCCCGCTTCAGCGTGACCCAGCGCTCGGTACGGCCCGCCCTGCGCAGGCTCGCCAGGAACGCGGCCCGCTTCCGCATCCCGCAGCGCGCCGTGCAGGCCGTGCTGGACCCGGCGTCCGCGCGCAGGCGCGCCGACCGGCTCGGCGCCGAGCTGCGGACGCGGCTGGCGTCCCCGCCGGACGCCACCCCCCTCCAGCGGCTCGACCGCGTCGAGTGGATCCTGGGCGGCCGGGCCGTCCCGGTGCTGCCCCAGGTCCTGCCGGGCCCGGCGGCCGGGTTCGCCATGCTCGGCCTGGCCTACCGCCTCCTCGGCGACCACGCCCGGCCCGGTGAGCTCCAGACGGTCCTGCGCGGGCTGCCGCACAACGTGACCACCGAGATGGACCTGGCCCTGTGGCATCTGGCCACCCGGATCCGCGCCGACCGGGAGGCCGCCGACCTGCTGCTCGGCACCCCGCCGGCCGAGCTGGCCGGACGCTTCCACGCCGGGTCGCTGCCCGGCGTGGTGGAGCGGGGCCTGAAGGAGTTCCTGTCCGTCTACGGCGTCCGCGCGGTCGCCGAGATCGACCTCGGGGTGCCCCGCTGGTCGGAGGATCCGACGCACGTCCTCGGCGTCCTGGCCAACTACCTCCGGCTGGAGGACGCCGCACTCTCCCCCGACGCCCTGTTCGCCAAGGGCGCCGCGGAGGCCGCGCTCATGATCAAAACGCTGGCCGCCCGCGTGGGAGGCGTCCGGGGCCGGGCCGTCCGCTTCGCCCTCGGCCGGACCCGGGCGCTGGCCGGCCTGCGCGAGCTGCCCAAGTTCTACATGGTCACCATCCTGGCCGCCATGCGCGCCGAGCTCATGACGGTCGGCGCCGACCTGTCCGCCCGCGGTCTGCTGTCCGCCCCCGACGATGTCTTCTTCCTGACCGCCCGGGAGGTCCGGGCCGCCCTCACCGGCGCGGAGCCCTCGGCGGACGGAGCCGCGGCGGCCACGGCCGCGGCCGGCGCCCCGCACACCCGCGACGCCGCCGCGGAGCCCCCGGCCGGCGCGGTCGCGTCGCGGCCCGCCACGCTGCGGGCGCTCGTCTCCGGGCGGCGCGAGGAGGCCGCGCGCGAGCGGCGCCGCAGGCACCTGCCGCGTGTCCTGCTGTCGGACGGCACCGAACCCGAGGCCGTCGCCACCGCGGCCCCGGTCGACGGTGCGCTGACCGGCACCCCCGCCTCGGCGGGCAGCGTCACGGGGACCGCCCGGGTGGTCCTCGACCCGGTCGGCGCCCACCTGGAGCCCGGCGAGATCCTGGTCTGCCCCTCCACCGACCCCGGCTGGACCCCGCTGTTCCTCACCGCGGGCGGCCTGGTGATGGAGATGGGCGGTGCCAACTCCCACGGCGCGGTGGTCGCCCGTGAGTACGGCATCCCGGCCGTCGTGGGCGTCGCCCGCGCGACCGAGCACGTCGTCACCGGCCGGCGGATCACCGTGGACGGCACCTCGGGCGCGGTGATCATCCACTGAGGCCGCCGTCCCGCCCCCGCGCCGTCACCGCCGGCTATTAGTCCACTCATAGCCCGGCAAACACCAGCAAACAGGAACCGCCATTGACAGCCCCCGAATAGACAGGCCATTTTGTCGGAGGAAGTACCGGCGGTTAAGCCGTCATCACTCGCCTCTCACTTACTCGGCGAGGCGACATCCTTCGGCCGTCGGGGATATGCACGGCATTCGGACTCTTTCCGATTTCAGTAGTGTCGTGGATTCACTGAGAGGAATACGCCCGCGAAAAGTTCTCGAGCGCATGACCCGACGTCCGGCGCGCCCAGGCGCGCGCCGGCCGGCGTCGCCGTCCTTGCCCTGACGGCGGCACCGCGGCGGCGCCCGCCGCACCGACGGGCCCTCCCGCGCGAGGCCCGGGCCGAGTTCAGGGCCGGGCCAGATCCAACACCGGGCCGGGGCCGACGCCGGACCAGATCCAAGGCCAAGCCAGGTCCAACACCGGACCAGGTCCAAAGCCAGGCGTGCCGAGCTGGGCCGGGCCGACCGGGCCGGGGCGAGGTCCTGGAGGTCACCGGCCTGTGGGGACCGCCGCCGAGGGGCGCAGTTCCCCCGACCCCCTGGTGATCAGGCGGGTGGGCACCACGACGGTCCGGGCCCTGGACCGCTCGCCGTCCAGCCGGGCCATCAGCAGCTCCGCCGCCGCGCGCCCGATGGCCGCGGGGTCCTGCGCGACCACGGTCAGCGCGGGCTCCAGCACCTCCGCGAGGGGCAGGTCGTCGAAGCCGACCACCGCCATGTCCCGGCGGCCGAGCCTGGCCAGCCCGAGGACCACGCCGGTCGCGGCGGAGTCGTCGGCCGCGAACACCGCCGTCACCGGGCTCCTGACGCCGAGCAGCCGGGTGACGGCCGCCGCCGCGGCCTCGTGGTCGTGACCGATCTCCACCAGGCTCCGGTCGAACCCGATCCCGGCCTCGGCCAGCGCGTCACGATAGCCCTGCAGTCGCTCCCGGCGCGTGTAGAGCTCGGGCAGGTCCCCGACGAACGCGATCCTCCGGTGCCCGTGAGCGATCATGTGCGCGACGCCCGAGCGCGCCCCCTCCCGGTTGGAGGAGACCACGGAGTCGGCCGTGAGCCCGCTGGCGGGCCGGTCGAGGAAGAGCAGCGGCAGGCCCGCCGCCCGTTCGGCCCGCAGGTGGCGGTGGTCGCTGTCGGCGGAGGGCACCACGATGAGCGCGGCGACCCGCCGGGCCAGGAAGGTCGAGATCAGCGAGCGCTCGCGCTCGGCCGTCTCCGCCGAGGAACCGACGATGAGCGTCAGGCCGCGGGCCCGCACCACGCCCTCGAACCCGCCGGCGACGGTCCCGAAGAAGGGGTTGCCCATGTCAGGGATGATCAGCCCGACTGTGGAGTCGCGCGCGCCCACCCGCATGTTGCGCGCCATGAGGTTCGGCTGGAACCCCAGCCTGCCCATGGCCTCCAGGATGCGCTCGCGGGTCTCGGCGGCCACCGGGCCGTCGTCGTTGACCACCCGCGAGACGGTCTTGGCGGTGACGCCGACCTCGCGGGCCACATCCGTCATGGTGGCGCGGCGAACCTTGGACATGGATCACCGCTCTTCTCGTCGGGGGCACGGCGTCGGAAACAGGCTAAAGGGTGCTCACCTGCCTCCGGCACGCCAACCTCAGGAGAGACCGATGGCGCGGGCCGCCCCCTCCGCCTTGGCCGCGGCCTCGGCGCCCTCCTTCGGCTTGACGAAGAAGGGGCTGGTCTCGGTCTCGGCGACGAGGCCGATCTTGATCGCCGTGGAGTCCGCCGAGCCCCCTCCCGTCCCGGCGGAGTCACCGCCGCAGCCCGTCACGGTGGCCGTGGCGGCGAGGGCGCAGGTCGCGAGTGCGCCGAGGGCGCGCATGCTTAAAGGCATCGAGTACTCCCTGGCGGGTCTGGGAGGTTCAAAATGTCAACGTTGACACATGTCAACGTTGACATCTGCTGCCATGGATGATGGGGTCCGCGAAAGGAAACGTCGATGCCTTACCGCTGCAACGGATCGGCAACGCCACCGGACCGCGTCGCGTCGCCCGCCCCAGAAAGGCAAGTCCCATGCCCCCCACCCAGGTAGCCGTGCTCGGTGAGTGCGTCGCCGACGCCTTCACGACCGGGAGCCCCGCGCAGGGCGAGCTCGCCCTGCGCGTCCTTCCCGGCGGGAGCCCGGCGAACACCGCTGTGGCCCTCTCCCGCCTCGGCACCCCCACCCGCTTCCTCGGCCGCATCTCGCGGGACTCCTTCGGTGCCCTGTTCCGCGCCCACCTCGGCGCCTCCGGGGTCGACCTGACCGGCTGCGTCGCCGCCGACGAGCCCAGCACGCTGGCGGTGGCGACGCTGGACGGGTCGGGGCAGGCCGTCTACACCTTCTACGCGAAGGGCTCCGCCGACTGGCAGTGGAGCACGGCGGAGCTGACCGCCGACCGGCTCGGCGACGTCTCCTGCCTGCACACCGGTTCCATGGCCCTGGTCGGCGCCCCCGGCGCGGAGCGCATCGAGGAGCTGCTGGCCAGGACCGCCCCCCACGCCACCGTCTCGATCGACCCCAACGTGCGCGCCACGTTCGTCGACCTGGCCGTCTACCGGGAGCGAATGCCCGTGTGGTGCGCGCTGGCCGACCTCGTCAAGCTCAGCGACGACGACCTGGAACAGATCCACCCCGGCGAGCCCCTCGAACAGGTCTGCGACACCTGGCACGCTGCGGGCGCCCGCCTGATCGTGGTGACCCGCGGCCCCAGGGGCGCGACCGTCTCCCTCGACGGCGAGCGGGCGACGGTGCCGGCGCCCGTCACGGAGGTCGTGGACACCGTCGGCGCGGGCGACTCCTTCACCGCCGCCCTCCTCCACCGGCTGCACGCCTCCGGCCTGCTCGGCGGGCGGCTCGACGCCCTCAGCCTCGATCAGGCCAAGGACGCGGCGTCCTTCGCCAGCCGTGCCGCCGCGCTCACCTGCTCGGTGGCCGGAGCCAACCCGCCCTGGGCCGGTGACCTGACCGGGGACCTGGGCGGGCCCACCGCCGGCGGGTGACCCGGCACGGGACGTGAGCCGGCCCACCGCGGCCGGCTGACCTCCCCGCCCGCGGCGCCGTCCCCGCGAGGCCCTCGGGCCTGACGCGGGACGCGGCCGCGCCGGCCGGTCGAGCCGGGGCGCGGGACAGTACGGCCGGGGACGGCCTAGGTGGTTCAGGTGGCCGGGGCCTTCTCCTCCTCCGGCTCCCCGCGCCGCGCCGTCCCCGGCGTCCCGCGCCCCTCCGGCCTTCTCCGCCGCGAGAGCGCCCGCCCGATCGACTCCGAGCGGCTGGCCACCAGCGGCCCGAGCAGGGCGAGGACGAGCACGTATCCGGCGATGAACGGCGCGAGCCTGCCGTCCAGCCCGGCGGCCAGCGCCATGGTCGCCAGGACGAGGGCGAACTCACCGCGCGAGAGCACGGTGAGCGAGATGTTGACCGCCTCCGCCCTGCCGAAGGAGTTCAGCTTGGCGGCCAGCACGCCGGCCACGACGTTGAGCAGCACGGTGATCACCACCGCGATCACGATGGGCCAGGCCACCGAGAGCATGTCACCCGGCTCGATGGACAGGCCGAACACGAAGAAGAACAGGGCGGCGAAGGCGTCCCGGAGCGGGTGGACGAGCTGGCGGATGCGCGGCGCCGCCCTGGTCGAGCTAAGAATGAGCCCGATCATGAAAGCCCCGATGGCGTCGGAGACGCCGAGCTCCTCCGCGACGCCGGCGGTGAAGATCGCCAGACCGGTGAACATCACCACGAGCAGCTCGTCGTCCCTGGTGGTCACGAGCATGTTGACCAGCCGCGTTCCCCACCGGGCCAGGGCGGTCAGCACGATCAGGAAGGCGAACGCCTTGCCGAAGGAGATCGCGGCGGCGGTGAAGGTGTCGGCGCCGCTGAGCACCGGCTGCAGCACGGCCAGGTAGAGGGCGAGGAAGACGTCCTCGACCACGATGATGCCGAGGATGAGACGGCTCTCCGGGTTGCCCAGGCGCCCGAGGTCCACCAGCAGCTTGGTCACGATGGCCGAGGAGGAGATTCCGATCACCCCGGCCAGGACCAGGGCCTCCCTGGTCCCCCAGCCCACGGTGAACCCGAAGGCCAGGCCGCCGCCGACGTTGAGCAGGATGTAGCCGACCCCCGCCAGCACCAGCCGCCTGCCCCCCGAGACGAGGTCGTCCAGGGAGAACTCCAGGCCGAGGTAGAACAGCAGGAAGATCAGGCCGAGCGCGGCGACGACCTTCAGATCCGCCGGGTCGTCGACCAGGGCGAGACCGGGGGTGTGCGGGCCGAAGAGGATGCCCGCGAGCATGAACAGGGGGATCGTCGGCAGCCCTGTCCGGGTGCCGAGTCTGGCGATGATCCCGGCGGCCAGAAAGGATCCACCGAGGGCGATGAGAGCGTCACCCAGTGCCACGATGGCCCCCTTCGGGGCAGAATCCGGGCATGGTGAACACGTGTTCGTGGAACATGAAGACCTCCGTCGAGCGATCTGGGTGTCAGTGCGTCACAGATCGCTGGACGGAGGCGCTCGGGGGCCGGAGGTGTCGTGTACGGTCCGCACGGCGGGGGCCGTCCGGGGCGGCCGGAGGGCCGGGGCCGGTGCCCCCTCCCCCGGCCCGGCCGGACCGGCGGCCGGCGGGGCCAGGCAGCGGTCCTGCTGATGCTGGACGGCCGGGGGCAGTATCGCCCCGCCCGCCAGTGTGATCGCGAGTCCGGGCTCGTGGTGAAGGCCGGGGGGCGCCGGGAACGGCGCGTGGACGACGGCGAACAGGACCAGCAGAAGGGCGGCGACCGTACCGACGACCTTCCGCGACAAACCGGACCCTAACGCTTGATGGAATTGTCCATTATTTTATCATTCGCCACCCGGCGGGACTGGGGGGCCGTGTAGGCCCACTGCCAGAGCAGTTCGAGCGGTCCCCGGTCGTAGCGCCGCAGCCACAGCGTGGACAGCGCCATGAACAGGGCGCAGATACCCGCCCAGGCGCCGATCACCCACCAGGGCCGCAGGTCGGCGAACCGCGCGGCCAGCCCGAGCCCCCAGCCGTAGCAGAGCGTCGCGGCGGCCAGGTTCTGGAAGACGTAGCAGCTCAGCGCGGTGCGGCCGACGGCGGTCAGGCCCCGGCGCATCGTGCCGGGAGCGCCGCTCATCCGGTGCACGACCGTCGTGACCAGGCCGAGCAGGCCCAGCGCCACCAGCGGGGGCAGCAGATAGCGGTCGACCAGGAACCACGCCTCCCCGGCGAAGGAGGTCAGCAGGTTGAGCGGGAGGGCCACGCCGAGCCCGGCCAGCATGAGCCGCCCGCGGAGGGTAGCGCCCTGGACGGAGTCCTCGAAGATCCCGGCGCGCATCAGGCGCGACCCGAGCAGGAACAGCACGATCCCCATCGGGATGATGAACACGGCCTCGACCCGGTAGACGCCGATCAGCTGGATCCGGGCCGCGACCTGGTCGAGGTAGGCGCCCTCGGAGAACAGCGTGGACGCCTCCGAGGCCGGGGGGACCGTGCTGACCTGGCCGTAGACCATGATGAAGGTGGCCAGCCCGATCAGCGCCACGAACGCCGACCCCACGGTGATCATCCAGGCTCTGACCACCCGGTCGCTCCGGCCGATCAGATAAGCCACGATGATCGAGGTCACGGCGTAGCCCATCAGCACGTCGAACTCGAAGATCAGCACGTAGTGGATCAGGCCTTCGAGGAACAGCAGCCCGGCCCGCCACAGGTACCAGCCGGGCCAGGGCGCGTTCCGGCGCGCGGCCGAGCGGTACTGCAGCTCCAGCCCGACCCCGAACAGCAGGGTGAGCAGGGCCAGGAACTTGCCGTTGGCCAGGAATCGGAGGAAGGTCTCCACGGTCCCGGACTGGGCGAGCGCGTCCAGCGCGTTCGCCGGGCCGCCCGGGCTGGTGAAGATCCAGATGTTGGTGCCCAGGGTCCCCATGATGGCGACACCTCTGAGCACGTCCAGCACGTCTATCCGTCGCGTCGTCACGCTTTCAACGATGTCCGCTCCCGGGCGGCCGGTCATCGTCACGCGGACCCATCCGGGATGTACATCTATGGATGTAGGCGTTCAGCCTTTGGTCGACGGCCCGGCCCGGTTCAGGCTCCGGCCGGCACCCCGGCCCGGCGAGCCCCGCCCACCTCGTGCCCGTCCCCGCCGGAGCGGGACGCCGGCCTCCGCGAGGCTCCTGTCACACCTGCCGCAGGATCCGCCGGTGCAGCCGCCCCGCCGCCTCGCCGTCCAGGCCGAAGGCCCGCTTGGCCGCCAGCCAGGCCGCCCCCGCGGCCCCGTCGCCGGCCAGGACCGTCGAGGCGCCCAGCCCCTCCCGTACGGCCGAGCAGACCGGCCCCCCGGTGGTCAGGACGCTCCCGGCCAGCACGATGGGGGTGTCCTCCCCCGCCTCGCGCACCTCGGCCACCGTCGCGCGGAGCAGTCCGGCCGCCGTCGCCACGATCTGCAGCGCGGCGGGGTCGCCCGCGTCGGCGGCCCGGCTCACCAGTGGCGCCAGCCTCGCCAGCTCCAGCGGGGAGCGCCCCTGGGCGTGGACCACGATCCGGACGGCCTCCGCCCTGCCGTCCGCGGGCGGCCACCCGGCCCCGCCGCCACTCGGCCGGCCCGCGGACGCCCCAGCGGGCGCTCCGCCGCCGTCCGGCCGTGCCGTCTCCTCGCCTCCCAGATGCGCGCTCGCGGGCGCTCCGCCGCCGTCCGGAGGCGCTCCGGCGCGGTCGGCGCGGATCTGCTCGGCGACCAGGCGCGTCAGCAGCCCGCCGCTCTCACCCCGGGTGAGGCTGCGGACGGCCTCGCGGGCCGCCTCGCGCCCCAGCCAGAACCCCGACCCCTGGTCCCCCAGCAGCCAGCCGAGCCCGTCGGAGATCACCACCGGCTCCTCGTCCTCGATGCGGGCGGCGGTGGCGCCGGTCCCCGCGATGAGCACGGTGCCGCGGGGCTCCGCCGTACCGGCGGCGAAGGCGATGGTGAGGTCGCCCGTCACGGCGGGAACGCAGCGCAGTCCGGCGGAGGCCCACATCCGGTCGAAGACGGCCCGGTCGAGTGCCCCCGCCCCGGCCATCCCGACGACCGCCCCGGCCACCTGGGTGGGGTCCACGCCGCGGAGGGCGGCCTCCAGCGCCTGCCGGATGTTGGCGGCGGCCGTGGCGGTGCCGTGGGCCGCCGGGTTGCCGCCGGCGGCCCTGCCGTACCCGGTCCGTCGGCCCGAGGCGTCGGCCAGCACCGCGCGGGAGGAGGTGCCGCCGACGTCCAGTCCGAGAACGTACATCGGCTTACAGGTGTTCGCCGAGGAACGCCACGGTGGCCTCGACGGCCTGGGTGACGTAGGGCTCGGTGTCGTAGAGGTCGATGTGGAGCCTGGCGTCCAGCCAGTGGAGCCTCTTGGGGCCGTCCATCCGCTTGTACGCCTCCTCGGCGCCCTCCGGGGAGCAGAAGCGGTCCACCACGCCGTGCACGATCAGGCCGGGCTTGGGGGACAGGAAGTCGGCTCCGGTCATGTTGTCCACGGTGATCAGCTCGCGGACGGAGGCCCTGGTGACCTCGTTGCGCCAGTGCGGCCGGGCGCCGCGCTCGGTGCCGTAGTAGGCGAACGGCTCGTCCCCCGGCATGGCGGCCTCGCCGCCGACGGCCACGGCGGGCAGGTATTCCACCGGGCCGCCCCGGTCCTGGCGCTCCAGCACCTCGGTGAAGGAGGCCAGCGCGCCGTGGTAGCCGTCGGGCGACATGGCCGCGCGCATGCCGTAGGGGTTGTTGTAGGCCCCGGCGATGCCCGCGAAGACCTTCACCCGGGGGTCGAAGGCGGCGAACCGGAGCGCGTATCCGGCGCCCAGGCAGACGCCGACCGCGCCGATCCTGTCGCCGTCGGCCTCGGGCCGCGAGCGGAGCAGCGAGACCGCGGCCCGCAGGTCGTGCAGCTTGCCCTGCGCGTCCTCGTGGCAGCGCGGCGTCCCGCCCGACTCGCCCCAGTTGCGGTGGTCGAAGGCCAGCGTCACATATCCCGCCTCGGTCAGCCGGGCCGCGTACAGCCCGGTGACCTGGTCCCGCGTGCCGGTGAACGGCCCGGTGAGGACCAGGGCCGGGTGCGGGCCGGCCGCGGCCGGCACCCGCAGGTCGCCGACGAGCCTGATCCCGTCGGCCTCGAACTCAACTGTCTCGGTCACGCTGTCCAGTCTGTACGGTCCGCGCACCGCGGGGCGAGGGAGCCCGCCACCGCGCTCCCGGTCCCCGCCGGTACGGCGGGGACCGGAAGTGCCGGCTACGAGTCGAACCCGAGGCCCATCCGGTCCAGGGTGCGCAGCCAGAGGTTGCGGCGGCCCTGGTGGAGGTCGGCCTGGGCGATCGACCAGCGGGTCATCTGGATCCCGGCCG
This sequence comes from Streptosporangium sp. NPDC048886, assembly GCF_055586905.1. Classification (NCBI taxonomy): domain Bacteria; kingdom Bacillati; phylum Actinomycetota; class Actinomycetes; order Streptosporangiales; family Streptosporangiaceae; genus Streptosporangium; species Streptosporangium sp. NPDC048886. The sequence continues at coordinate 163,068 of NZ_JBVJHH010000014.1, read as the reverse complement.
AGCGGACCGGCTCGGGCGGGAAGGGCAGCGGCTTCTCCTTGACCATCCGCAGCTCCGTCCGTTCGGTCGGCTCGCCGTTGAGCAGGTCGAGCATGACGTTCGCGCCGAAGCGGGTCGCGCCGACGCCCATCCCGGTGTAGCCGACGGCGTAGGCGAGACGCCCGCCGTGCGACTGGCCGTAGAAGGCGCTGAAGCGGCTGCAGGTGTCGATGACGCCGCCCCACCGGTGGGTGAAGCGGAGCTCCGACAGCTGCGGGAACGTCGTGGCGAAGTGCCCGGCCAGCTTGACGAAGGTCTCGTCGCGCTGTTCGTACTCCGGCTTGATCTTGCCGCCGTTGTAGTAGACCGCGTCGTAGCCGCCCCAGAGAATGCGGTTGTCGGCGGTCAGCCGGTAGTAGTGGAACTGGTTGGCCGAGTCTCCGACGCCCTGCCGGTTGTGCCAGCCGACGGAGGCGAGCTGCTCGGCGGAGAGCGGCTCGGTCATCAGCGCGTAGTCGTAGACCGGCACCAGGAAGTGCTTCAGCCGCCGCAGCAGCGGCTGGAACACGCCGGTGCCGAGGGCGACCCTGGCGGCCCTGACGGTGCCGTGCGGGGTGAGCAGCTCCATGCTCGCCTGGGTGTCCTTGATGTTCCTGACCGGCGTGCGCTCGTAGATGCGCACGCCCACGGAGAGGCAGGCCTGCCGGAGCCCCCAGGCCAGCCGGGCGGGGTCGAGCATGGCGCAGCCGTCGCGCTCCCAGAAGCCACCGATGTAGGTGGGCGAGTTCACCTCCGCCCGGGTCTGGTCCTGGTCGAGGACGTCGAAGCGCAGACCCATCTCCTGGGCGACCTGGACGCTTTCCTGCATCTCCGCGAGCTGCCAGGGCTCGGTGGCCACGTTCAGCTCGCCGGTGCGCTCGTAGCCGCAGTCGATGCCGTATCTGGCGACGGTCTCGCCGATCTCGTCGAGGTTGGCCAGCCCCAGCCGCTCAAGCGTGACGACCTCCTCGGGCCAGCGCTCCAGCCCGTTGGCGATCCCGTGGGTGAGCGTCGCCATCGCGAAGCCGCCGTTGCGGCCGGACGCCGCCCAGCCGATCCTGCGTCCTTCGAGCAGGACCACGTCGAGCGACGGGTCTCGTTCCTTGGCCATCAGGGCGGTCCACAGCCCCGAGAAGCCTCCGCCGACCACCGCCAGATCGGCGGTCGTGTTTCCGAAGAGCCGCGGCTGCGGCTCGGGTTTCGCCGGACTGTCGAGCCAGTACGGCTTGCGCTCCGCATCAGCAAGAGCCTTCAGCGGATCCACAAATCTCACTTCCCTACGGTGAGTCAAATTATTTTTGTGTGTGTATCGCGTGGTCATGAAGACCACACGCGGGTTCCCCCCGCCTGAATCCGATCTCGCCTCCCTGTTCTCTGCCGAGGATCTGGGTACACCGAAGCCCCGTGCCACCCGGTGACGGCACGGGGCTTGACGGCAGCTAGGTGCGGCGGCGCGAGAGCACCGTGTTGAACACGGCGATCGCGACGCCTACCGCGAATATAAGGGTTCCGATGATGTTGACCTGTGGCGGCACCCCGATACGGGTGGCGCCCCAGATCCACAGCGGGAACGTCTGGAGTGCCCCGCTGGTGAACTGGGTGATCACGAAGTCGTCGATGGAGAGCGCGAACGCCAGCAGCGCGCCCGCGACGACGCCGGGCAGGATCATCGGGAACGTCACTCGCCAGAACGTCACCCACGTGGAGGCGCCCAGGTCACGGGCGGCCTCCTCGATCGAGCGGTCCAGCCCGATCACCCGGGCCCGCACGGTGATGGCCACGAACGACAGGGAGAACAGCACGTGCGCGATGATCACGGTCGCGAAGCCGGTCTGCACCCCGCTGCTGATGAACAGCGACAGCAGTGAGGCTCCCATGACGAGCTCCGGCGAGGCGATGGCGGCGAACATCACGAGGTTGGTCGCGCCCTGCCCGCGGAAGCGGTAGCGGCCCAGGGCCAGGCCCATGAGCGTGCCGATGACCGTCGTGATCAGCGTGGAGAGCACGGCGATCTGGAGCGAGTTGACCACGGCCCTGGTCAGCTCGGGATATTCGCCCAGCCGTCCCCACCAGTTCAGGGTGAAGCCCTGCCAGGTCACGTTCGACTTGCTCTTGGTGTCGTTGAAGCCAAAAACGATCATGACCGCGATCGGCAGGAACAGCCAGGCGATGATCAACCAGACGTAGACCTTGAGCAGCCGGTCGCCGATCCGGGTCCTGCTCCGCCCACGTCCGGCGGGCGCCGCCGTCTCCTGGGCGGCCGCCGGGGCCGCCGCGCCGAGTCCAGTGGTGCTCATCGGGCCGCCGCCTCCAGCACGTTCTCGGTGCCGAGCGCCTTGGCGTAGGCGAAGATGCCGATCAGCATCGCCGCCATCAGCGTGAACGACAGCGCGGCGGCGGTCGGATAGTCGTTGTTGACGAGGTATTCGGTCTGGATGATGTTGCCGATCATCGTGTTCTCCGGGCCGCCGAGGATGCCGGCGTTGACGTAGTCCGCCGTCATCGGGACGAACGTCATCAGCACCCCGGCGAACACACCCGGCAGCGAGAGCGGCAGCACGACCTTGGTGAACGCCTCACGCCGGGCGGCGTACAGGTCCTGGGCGGCCTCGACCACCCGGGGGTCCACCCGCTCCAGCGCGACGTAGATCGGCAGGATCATGAACGGCAGGTAGTTGTAGACCAGACCGCCGATCACCGCCACCGTCGTCTGCAGCACGTGGAAGTCTCCGGACACCAGGCCCGCCGACTTCAGCGGTGACAGCAGCATGCCGTCGTCGGCCAGCAGGAACTTCCACGACACCGTGCGCAGCACGAACGAGACGAAGAACGGCAGCAGCACCAGCAGCAGGTAGGTGGACTTGCGCGGGCCGCCCTTGAAGGCGATCCAGTAGGCCATCGGGTAGGCCAGCACGACGGAGATGACCGTCGCGGTCAGGCCGTAGCCGGCCGAGCGCAGGAACTGCGTCTGGTACTGGGCCAGCGCGTCGCCGTACACCGAGAAGTTGAACGTCTGGACGAACCCGTTCACCACGTCGCCCTCCTGGGTGGAGACCGAGGCCATGAAGACCATCGGCACCACCAGGAAGATCGCCAGCCAGAGGCCGCCCGGCAGGATGAGCAGGTAGGGGGCGAGGCGTTTCATCCCCGGTCAGCCCTGGGTGACCGGCTGGAAGATGGACTCGAAGACCTTCTCCTCAGCCGTGGTCAGTGCCTTGTAGGAGCGCAGCTTGGCCATGTCGGCGTCGGAGGGGAAGATCAGCGGGCTGTTGGCGATCTGCTCCAGGGACGCCTTGTCCTCACCCTTGGCCTTGGCGGCGTCGGCGAGGACCAGATCCTTGGTGGCCGGCACCGGGGTGATGTAGTTGATGTATTCGACCAGCATCGTGGCGATCTTGGGCTGGTAGACGTAGTCCATCAGCGTCAGGGCGTCGACCGGGTTCTGCGCGGTCTTGGGGATGCACATGTTGTCGGTCCAGATCGTGCCGCCCTCCTCGGGCACCACGAACCTGAGGTCCTTGCCCTCGGCGACCTGCTGGAAGATGTCACCCGACCAGGCCATGGTGATCCACACGTCGCCCCGGACGAGGGCGTCGACGTAGTCGTTCTCGTAGTATTTGCGCACCAGCCCCGCGTCACGCTGCTGCCGGAGCTTGTCCCCGGCCTTGCGCCAGTCGGCCTCGGTGGACTTGTCGGGGTCGAGGCCCAGGGCGAACAGGCCGAAGTTGGCGACCTCCTGGGTGTCGAGCATCATGCCGACCTTGCCCTTGTACTTGGGGTTCCAGAGGTCCTGGATGCTCTTGACCTCGTCGACGTACTTGGGGTTGTAGGCGATGCCGGTCAGGCCGACCGTCCACGGGATGGTGTGGGTGTTGCCCGGGTCCCAGGTCGGGTTCTTGACCTTCTGGGCCGCGTTGGCCGCGAAGTTCGGCAGCTTGGAGTGGTCCAGCGGGACCAGGTAGCCCAGCGCCATGGCCTTGCTGAGCTGGAGGCCGTTGGTCATGACCATCAGGTCGTAGCCGATGTCGTTGTTGGCGGCGAGCAGCGGCTGGATCTTGCCGAAGAACGTGGTGTTGTCCTGGATGGCCTCCTGGTAGGTCACCTTGATGCCGGTGTCGGCGGTGAACATCTCCAGGGACGGATACTTCTTGCCGTCCTTGTCGATGTAGAGCGGCCAGTTGGCGAAGCGCAGGGTGCCGTTCTGCTTCTGGGAGGCCCAGTAGTCAGTGACGGCGTCCGCCTTGGGCGCCTCGACCTTCTTGCCCTGGACTCCGCAGCCGGCCAGAGCCAGGCCCGCCGCCGACAGCCCCGCCAGGCGGAAGGCGTCACGGCGGGTGATCGAGCGGCTCTGCGTCATGCCTCGCAGGAAAGCCGGGTCTTGGGAGTGATGCATGGCGGTACTCAACTTCCGATCGCGTACGAGTGGTGCGGCTGCCACGACAGCCAAACGGCGTCGCCGCGCTCTGCCGTACTCGTGCTGTCAAGCGCGTTCTGCTGGAAGACGGTGACCTCGGCGCCGTCGGCCAGGCTCACCGTATAGCTGTTGTAGAGGCCCAGATAGACCACCTCGGAGACGACGCCGGGCACGATGCTGACATCGCCCGCCGGCTCCTCCGTGGAGATGGTGATCTTCTCGGGGCGTACGGTGACCGCGATCGGGTCCGCGACCCGGAAACCGTCTCCCGCCACCAGGACCCGGCCCTCCTGTCCCAGCTTAAGCATGGCCGAGCCGGGGACGAGCCGGTCCACGGTGCCGCTGAGCAGGTTGGAGGTGCCGATGAAACCCGCCACGAAGGCGGTGGCCGGGCTCTCGTAGATCTCCCGGGGCGAGGCGAGCTGCTCGACCTGGCCGTCGTTCATGACGGCGATGCGGTCGCTCATGGTGAGCGCCTCGCTCTGGTCGTGCGTGACGTAGACGAAGGTGATGCCGACCTCACGCTGGATGCGCTTGAGCTCGATCTGCATGGCCTGGCGGAGCTTGAGGTCGAGCGCTCCGAGGGGCTCGTCCAGCAGGAGCGCGCGGGGCCTGTTGACGAGGGCCCGGGCCAGGGCCACCCGCTGCTGCTGGCCGCCGGACATCTCCCGGGGGCGGCGCTTCTCGCGGCCGGTGAGGGCCACGATCTCCAGCATCTCGCCGACGCGCCGCTTGATCTCGGCCTCGGCGACCTTCTTTCGCCTGAGACCGAAGGCGACGTTCTCCCAGACGTTCATGTGCGGGAACAGCGCGTAGGACTGGAAGACCATGTTCACGTCGCGCTTGTTGGGCGGCACGTTGGTCACGTCCTGACCGTGCAACCGCACCGTGCCGCGCGACGGATCCTCGAACCCGGCGATCATGCGCATCGTGGTGGTCTTGCCGCACCCGGAGGGGCCGAGGAGCGAGAAGAACTCCCCTTCGGCGATCGTCAGGGTCACTCCCTTCACCGCCTGGACGACTTCTCCGTGGGCGAGGTATTCCTTGACGACTCCGTCGAGCTCGATGGCGGGCACCTGGGCGGAGGTGGAGGCGGCCGGCGCCGCCTCCGTGCCCGCCTGGATATCGGTCATACCAGGCTTATCCCTCTGTTCGCGGCTATTCGCCGATGTAGTGCATTACGTGCTTGACGCGGAGGTAGTCGTGGAGCCCGAAAACGGACAGGTCCTTGCCGTAACCGGAGTGCTTGAACCCTCCGTGCGGCATCTCGGAGACGAACGGGATGTGGGTGTTGACCCATACGACGCCGAAGTCGAGACGCTTCGACATCCGCATGGCCCGGCCGTGGTCGGAGGTCCACACCGAGCTCGACAGCCCGTACTTGACGCCGTTGGCCTTGGCCACCGCGTCGGCCTCGTCGGAGAAGGTCTGGACGGTGATGACGGGCCCGAACACCTCGTTCTGCACCATCTCGTCGTCCTGCTGGAGGCCGTCGACGATGGTCGGGGCGAAGAAGTAACCCTTGTCGCCGACCTGGTGACCGCCGGTCAGGACCTTGGCGTGGCCGGGGACCCGGTCGAAGAAGGCCGCGACGCGGGCGAGCTGGTTGGCGTTGTTGAGCGGGCCGTACAGCGCGTCCTCGTTGGACAGGTCACCGGTCACGGTGCCCGCGGCCGCCTCGGTCAGCGCGGCGACGAACTCGTCGTGGACGTCCTCGTGGACCAGCACGCGGCAGGCGGCGGTGCAGTCCTGGCCGCCGTTGTAGAGACCGGCCGTGGCGATGGCCTCGGCGGCGGCCTTGAGGTCCTTGACGTCGTCGAAGACGACGACCGGGGCCTTGCCGCCGAGCTCCAGGTGGACCCGCTTGAGGTCCTCGGCCGCGGTCTTGGCCACGGCCATGCCCGCGCCGACCGAACCGGTGATCGCGACCATCTGCGCCGTCGGGTGCCCGACGACGAGGGAGCCGGTCTCGCGGTCGCCGACGACGACGTTGAAGACGCCCTTCGGCAGGACCTCACCGAGGATCTCGGCCAGCTTGAGGGTGGAGACCGGGGTGGTGTCGGAGGGCTTGAGCACGATGGTGTTGCCCGCGGCGAGCGCGGGGGCGATCTTCCAGACCGCCATCATCATCGGGTAGTTCCAGGGCGTGACCTGGCCCACGACGCCGACCGGCTCGTGCCGGATGACGGAGGTGTGGTCGGCGAGGAACTCGCCCGAGGTCGGGCCCTCCAGGGTGCGCGCGGCGCCCGCGAAGAAGCGGAAGTGGTCGGCGGCGATCGGCGTCTCGTCCTCGGCCATCCGGGCCCGGGGCTTGCCGGTGTTACGGCACTCGGCCTCGTTCAGCTCGTCGGCCCGGGCGTCGATGGCGTCCGCCACCTTGAGCAGCAGGTTGGCCCGCTCGCCCGGGGTGAGGCCGCTCCACGACTCGAAGGCGGCGGCAGCGGCGGCGTACGCTCCGTCGACGTCCTCCGGACCGGAGATCGGCGCCTGAAGGTAGGCCTCTCCGGTGCAGGGGTCGATGACATCGGAGAATCGGCCGCTCTTGGCGTCCACGAACGCACCGTTGATGTAGTTGCGCAGACGGGTGGACTCATGGTTCTCAACCGGGGTGGTCAACGTTGACCTCCTTGCACAGTGGGGCCGAGTTGTCGCGACTCTTACAGAGTAGGTGCCTCGCGACAAGGGATTTCGTTGTGAAGATACCAAATTGCTACGAATTCGCTTGACAGAGCCTCAAGAACTGACACCATGTCGCATCGGAGCCGCAATCTGTCGGCGACAGCCCCGCAACATGACGCCAGGGAGCGCGGATGACGACGCCACCCAAGGTACGCCGCGAGAACGACGCGAAGCCAAGCCCCGTCGTCCTCGACGAGATCTCCAAGCAGATCATCGAACAGTTGCAGGGCGACGGGCGCAAGCCGTACGCCGCCATCGGCAAGGCCGTCGGCCTGTCCGAGGCCGCGGTCCGCCAGCGGGTCCAGCGCCTGCTCGACGCCGGGGTCATACAGATCGTCGCGGTCACCGACCCGCTGATCCTGGGTTTCCCCCGGCAGGCCATGATCGGCATAAAGTGCGAGGGCGACCTGGAGATGGTGGCCGACGAGCTGTCGGCCATCAAGGAGATCGACTACGTCGTGCTGACCGCCGGATCCCTCGACATCATGGTCGAGGTCGTCTGCGAGAGCGACCAGCACCTCCTGGAGATCCTCGGCAAGATCCGCGCCATCCCCACCGTCCGCGCCACGGAGACCTTCGTCTACCTCAAGCTCCACAAGCAGACCTACTCCTGGGGCACCCGCTAGCCCCGCCCGCCCGGCGGACACCGGACGGGCGGGACGGGGCCGGAGCGGGCGCGGGGCGGGCCGACGAACTGCCCGGGGATGTTGACCGACAGGATGGCCACGGTCGCGGCGAGGAGCCAGGCGGCCATGCCCCGCCAGTTCCAGCCGTGGGTGAACCAGGAGCGCCCGCCGCGCTGGCGGCGGTTGAAGACCTGCAGGGCCTCGGGGTCGTACCAGCCCCGGCGCGTCACGTAACCGAGCATCATGATCACCATCCAGGGGGCGGTGCAGGTGATGATCAGGGTGGCGAAGGTGGAGATGCTCTGGGTCAGGTTGAGCGCGAACCGGCCGAGGAGGATGAAGCCGATCGACAGCACACCGATGAACACCGTCGCCTGCACCCGGGTGAAGCGCGGGAAGACGCCGGAGAAGTCCAGGCCGGTGCCGTACAGCGCGGTGGTGCCGGTGGACATGCCGCCGATCAGGGCGATGAGGCAGACCGGCAGGAAGTACCACGCGGGTGAGACCGCCAGCAGGCCGCCGACGTAGTTCGGGGCGGCCGGGCCGACGTAGTCGGCGGCCTTGGTCGCGATGATCGACGCGGTGGCCAGGCCGAAGAAGAACGGCAGGAGCGTGGCGAGTTGGGCCAGGAAGGCCGCGCCCATCACCCGGGTGCGCGGGGTCGCGGCGGGGATGTAGCGCGACCAGTCGCCGAGGAAGGCGCCGGAGGAGATCGGGTTGGAGAGCACCGATCAGGGCGGCGCCGATGAACGACGGCCAGAACGCCGGGTCCGCCGTGGAGGCGAACACCCCCGGGTAGGACGGGTCGAAGTCACCGGCGAAGGCGAGGACGCCGAGCACGGACAGCACCGAGGCCGCCGCCACCGCGATCTTGTTGACCAGCAGCATGAAGCGGAAGCCGTACACGCAGACGACCAGCACCAGCCCGGCGAACAGCGCGTACGCCAGGCCGTAGGAGAAGTCCGACTCCGGCAGCCCGACCAGCCGGTGCGCGCCGCCGACCAGGGCGTCGCCGGAGGACCAGACCGAGATCGAGAAGAAGGAGATCGCGGTGAGCAGGGAGAGGAACGGACCGACGACGCGGCCGTGCACCCCCAGGTGCGCCGAGGAGGAGACGGCGTTGTTGGTGCCGTTCACCGGGCCGAAGACGGCCAGCGGCGCGAGGCTCAGCGAGCCGACCACCAGGCCCAGCACGGTCGCCGAGAGCCCCTGCCAGAAGGAGGGACCGAACAGGATGGGGAAGGCGCCGAGCACGTGCTCGGCGAGGTGCTCCGCTACGACGCGGCCCACGACTCCCGGCTGCTCGCCTCGGTCCGCACCTGGATGGAGCGGGACCGGCGCACCGAGGACGCGGCGGCGGCGCTGCACATCCACCCCAACACGCTGGCCTACCGGCTGCGCAGGTTCACCGCGCTGACCGGCCGCGACCTGTCGTCCACCGGGGCGTTCGCCGAGGTGTGGCCGGCGGTCCGGGCAGCCGGGCAGCTCGGCCTCACCGACTGAGACGCCCGCCGGGGGACGAGCCGGGCTCACCGGCCGAGGTGCGCCTCCAGGACGTCGGCGACGCCGGTGAGGAACTCGTCCACCTCGCCGACGGCGTAGCCCGGTCGGAGCATCACCGTGGCGAACCTGGCCGCGCGCACGTCACCGGGGGTGACAGGCTGGTCGGTGGTGCCGCGCAGGGTGGCGACGACCCGGTCGAGGAAGGCGTCCACCTGGTCCTCGTTGTAGCCCATGCCCAGCCGCCCGGCCCGGAAGGCGGCCCGCTCGATCCAGACCGCCTGCTCCTCGGGGGTCGGGAGCCTCCCCGGCCACTCGGCGGACGCCTCCTCGCCCTCCGCCGGGAGGTCACCGGCCCACGCGTCTCCGGCGGCCGGCCGGGAACCGGCGGGCCCGGGACCACCGGCGGGCGGAGACGCATCGGCGGGCG
>NZ_JBVJHH010000014.1:24369-153307 GCF_055586905.1 Streptosporangium sp. NPDC048886 | reverse complement strand
CGGGCGAGGGAGCGCCGACGGGCGAGAGACCACCCGCGGACGGAGGAGCACCGGCGATCGGAGAAGCACCGACGGGCGAGGGAGCGCCGACGGGCGAGGGAGCGCCGACGGGCGAGAGACCACCCGCGGACGGAGGAGCACCGGCGATCGGAGAAGCACCGACGGGCGAGGGAGCGCCGACGGGCGAGAGACCTCCGGCGGACGGAGGAGCGCCGGCGGACGCGGGAACGTCCGCGGACAGGGCGGCGCCGGGCCGCGGGTCCTCGGCGGCGGACAGGGGAGCCTCGACGGCGGACGGGGGCGGCGGCTGCGGGGCCGGGCGCGGGCGGGTGGGCACCGGCCCGCCGTTCCCGGCGGACCGGGTCTCGACCGCCACGATGAACGCCTCCAGCGCGAAGTCCACGGCCATCTCGTTGTAGCCGCCGAGCTTCGTGCGGAAGCGCGCGTCGCGGATCTCATCGGCGGTGATCGGCTCGCCGTCCAGGGAGCCCCTGCCGAGGGTGCCCTCGATCCGGCGGATCAGGGCATCCACCTGGTCGGGGTCATATCCGGCACGCACCCCCAGCACCCGTGGAAAACGGTTCAACCCCGGATCCCTCCCGTCCCGTCTGCGATGTCCATCATTCTGATCGGACACGGCTGGTAAAGCGAGTGATCGCGGTAAGGTGACCGCCTATGCGCCTTTCCGAGGTGTCCTTCCGATATTCACGCCGTGCCCCCTGGATCCTGCGGGACGTCGAGCTCACGCTCCGCCCGGGCTCCGTCATCGAGGTCACCGGGCGCAACGGCGCCGGCAAGTCCACGCTGCTGCGCCTTCTCGCCGGGATCATCCCTCCGTCCCGGGGCTCGATCACCGACCGGCCCCGTGTCGTCGGCTACGCCCCCGACGTCTTCCCCGTGGACCAGCCGTTCACCGTCACCGCCTACCTGACCCACATCGCCAGGATCCGGGGCGTCTCCGCCGCCTCCGCCGAGGAGCTGGCCGACCGGTTGAACGCCACCCACCTGCTGTCCCAGCCGCTCGGTGACCTGTCCAAGGGCAGCGCGCAGAAGATCGGGCTGATCCAGTCGCTGCTGGTCCCGCCCGGCCTGCTGATCCTGGACGAACCCTTCGCCGGGCTGGACGAGCAGACCCGCACCGAGCTCCCTGTGATCATCGGCGAGGTCGCCGCCGCCGGCGGGACGGTCGTGGTCAGCGACCACCAGAACCAGCTCCAGGACTTCCCCGGCGCCGACCACTGGCTGGTCGCCGCCGGCGCGATCACCGCCCAGGCCGGGGACCGGCCACGGCAGGCGGTCATCGAGGTGCTCGTGGACGCCGCCGAGGCCGAGGAGATCGAGCAGAAGCTCCGCGCCGACGGCTACACCACCAGGCGCCTCCAGTGACGGCCGGGGAACCCTCTCCGAGCGGCGGCGCCGTCTCCCGGCCGGGCGCCTTCCCCGCAGCCCTCCGGCGCCCGCCGCATGCCCGGGAGACACCAGTGACCCCGCTCCGACGCGCCGGCGTCCAGCACCTGCCCGGGAGACGCCGATGACGCCCCTCGTCCGTTTCAAGCTGGCCGCCTACGCCCGGTCGCACCGGCTGTTCCAGCCGATCATCGGACTGCTGGCGATGCTGGGCGTCTTCTACTCCTCGACGGTCCCGCCGGGCAAGGAGCTGTCCTCCTACGCCGACTCGGCCGGGCTGCTCATCCTCGTCTTCGCCTGGGCCGCCCGGGGGCTGCTCGACACCGAGCCGGCGACGCAGCGGCTGATCTCGATGACGGCGGCCGGCCGGCCCGGCCGGGAGGTCGGCGCCGGGCTGCTCGCCGCCCTCACCGTCAACCTCGCGATGGCGGCGACGGCGGTCGCGGTCCCGCTGGTCATCGGCTTCGCCGCCACGCCGGCGCCGGTCGACCTGGCCCAGGGCGCCGTGCTGCACCTGCTCGGCCTGAGCGTCGGGACGGCGCTGGGCGCGCTGACCAGCAGGCCGATCCTGCCCTCCCCCGCCGTCTCGATGCTGGCCCTGTTCGGCGGCTATCTCATCCTGCTGCTGGTCAGCCTCACCCCGGCGGGCCGTTTCACGGTGCCGATCATGCCGTGGATGCGCGCGGCGAACACCGGCACGCTCAGCGGGGCCCTGCTCGCGCTCGCCGCCGCGGCGCTGTTCTGGTCGGTGGCGGGCATGACCGTCTACGTACGGCTGCGCCGTACCCGTCCCTGAGCGCCCGGACCGCGGGCTACTCGGCGGCGGCGAGCTGGCCGCAGGCGCCGTCGATCTCGCGGCCCCGGGTGTCGCGGACGGTCACCGGGACGCCGTGGAACTCCAGGCGGCGGACGAAGGCCCGCTCGTCCTCGGGGCGGGAGGCGGTCCACTTCGAGCCCGGGGTCGGGTTGAGCGGGATCAGGTTGACGTGCACCAGCTTGTTCTTGATGAGCTTGCCGAGCAGGTCGGCCCGCCATTCCTGGTCGTTGATGTCCTTGATCAGGGCATACTCGATGGAGACGCGGCGCTTGGTCTTGGCCGCGTAGTCCCAGGCCGCGTCGAGGACCTCGGCGACCTTCCAGCGGGTGTTGATCGGCACCAGGGTGTCGCGGAGCTCGTCGTCGGGCGCGTGCAGGGACAGCGCCAGCGTCACCGGCAGGCCCTCGGCGGCGAGCTTGCCGATCGCGGGGACCAGGCCGACGGTGGAGACCGTGACGCCCCGGGCGGAGATGCCCAGGCCGGAGGGCGAGGGCTCGACCAGCCGGCGCACGGCGCCGATCACGGCCTTGTAGTTGGCCAGCGGCTCGCCCATGCCCATGAAGACCACGTTGCTGACCCGGCCGGGACCGCCGGGGACCTCGCCGGCGGCCAGGGCCCGCGCACCGGCGACGACCTGCTCGACGATCTCGGCGGTGGTCATGTTACGGGTCAGACCGGCCTGGCCGGTGGCGCAGAACGGGCAGTTCATGCCGCAGCCCGCCTGGGAGGACACGCACATGGTGGTGCGGTCGGTGTAACGCATGAGGACCGACTCGACCAGCGCGCCGTCGAACAGCCGCCACAGTGTCTTACGGGTGGTGCCGCCGTCGGTCGTCATCTCCCGGACCGAGGTCAGCAGCTTGGGGAACAGCGCGGTGGCGATCTTCTCCCTGGCCGTGGCCGGCAGGTCCGTCATGAGCTCGGGATCGCCGTTGAACTTGTCGAAGTAGTGCCGGGAGAGCTGGTCGGCGCGGAAGGGTTTCTCACCCAGCTCGGCGACGGCCGTCCGTCGCTCGGCCATGGTCAGGTCGGCCAGGTGACGCGCGGGCTTCGCCCTGCGAGGCGCCACGAAGGTGAGCTGGCCGGGTGCGGGGGTCCCGGACGGGCTGACAGTCGACAAGTCCAACGCCTTCTCTCAACGGTTACTCGAAGCGGTAGTCGACTCTGATCTAGAGTCCGGAGGTATGGCGACAATCCGCCCCTCAGGCGAGCGGGGAGACGGCGTCGAGGTCGTGCTCACCGACATCAACCCCTATGGGAGCCGCACCCTGGTGGTCGAACGCGACGAGACTTCCTCGGTAGCTTACCTGTGCGGGGCCGGAGGCATTGTGCACGGAGCGGTATGGCTGGCCAACCACGGCCCGGCTCCGGCGGTGATCGACCTGGACCGCCTGAACTCCGGACTGCCTCCGACGGCGCCCCGGGCGAACACCCGGCACCCCGGCGGCAGGCCCCCGCTGGGCACGCTGCGACCGCTGTGGTTCGAGGAGGGCGACGGCGTCGCCCTGTACGAGAACGACGGACTGCTCGCCGTCATTCCTGGCTGGGCGGACACGGGCAGGGGCGTGCCGGGCTACTCCCGTGACGCGGTGGGCGAATCACCGCTCGCCTGGTCGCTGGAGGAGGCCCGCGAGAGCCTCGACCTCCGGCTGGCCAAGGCCCGCGCCTACTGGGACTGGCGGGGCAGCGACGGCGCCTGGGCCTCCTTCCAACAGTTCGTGATGGGCCATCTGGACCGGGCCGTGGGGAGCGCGGGCCGGTTCTGGGACGCCGGGGGCGACCGGCTGCCCACGGTCGGCATCACCGAACGGCCGCCGGAGCCCGGGCGGGAGCACACGGTCCTGTCCACGGTGGGGATGAGCTGCCAGCGGATGCCCACCGTGGAGCAGTACATCGACCGCCCGGACGCCTACGCCCGGGTGGAGCTCGCCGTCGCCACCTCCGGCGACGCGCGGGACGCCGCCCGGCTGTTCCTGTGGCTGGGCCAGTATCCGTGGCACTCGGTCACCTGGCTGGGCCACGGCCACACCGCGAAGTGGTATCACCGGCCGGAGACGTTCCCGCTCGGCTCCGCCTACAGCGGCGTCGTCATGCTGGCCGGGCTGCCGGGTCTGCCGGACCTGTCGGGCTTCACCTTCGGCGGGGACGCCGTGCAGTGGCTCTGGCTGGTCCCGATCACCGCCGACGAGCTGCGCCTGGTCGCCGAGCACGGCCACCGGGCGCTGCTCCCCCGGCTGTCGGCCGACCGGCTCATCCGGGCGGGATGACCGACGGGCTCCGGAAAGCGTCAGACGAGCAGGGAGAGCAGCGCCCAGACCGGGATCAGCGCGGCGACGAGGGAGTCGAGCCGGTCCATCAGACCGCCGTGGCCGGGCAGCAGGGTGCCCATGTCCTTGACGCCGAGGTCTCGCTTGATCACCGACTCGACCAGGTCGCCGAGCGTGGCGAAGACCACCACGACGGCGCCGATCAGCACGCCCTTCCAGACGGCGCCGTCCAGCAGCCACGCCACCAGCCAGCCGCCCACGGCCATGCACGCCAGCGCCGACCCGGCGAAGCCCTCCCAGGTCTTCTTCGGGCTGATCAGCGGGGACATCTTGTGCTTGCCGAAGGAAATTCCTGCGAAATATCCGCCTATGTCACTCGCGACCGTGGTGGCGATGAAGACGACCACCCGGTCGGGGCCGTCGAGCGGATGCGCGAGCAGCAGCGCCACGAATCCGGCGAGCAGCGACGGATAGACCGTCACCAGGATGGTCGCGGTGATGTCGCGGACGTAGCCCTCGGTGCCCTGGAACATCCGCCACATCATCAGCACGAGCACGGTCATCGCGAAGACGCCGACCAGCCACGCGGGCCCGCCCCAGTAGGCGCCGCCGATCATGGCGGCCATCCCGGCCAGGACCGGGACCAACGGGACGGTGATGTCCCTGGCGGCGAACGACTTGACCAGTTCGGTCACACCGACGCCCACCGCCGCGATCACCACGGCCAGGAAGAGCTCCTCGACGAAGTAGAGGGAGCCGATGGCCACAGCTCCCAGACCGGCTCCCACCGCGATCGCGACGGGAAGATTCCGGCCGGTACGGCTGCCGCCCGCCGCAGATTCCAAGGGGGTCCTACTCTCATACACAAAATCCTTGTCCCGCGCGGACCTCCGCGCGAGACAAGGATGAGGGGCTCAGACTTCGAGCAGCTCGGCTTCCTTGTGCTTGAGCAGCTCGTCGATCTTGGCAACGTGCTTCTGGGTGAGGTCGTCGAGCTCCTTCTCGGCGCGACGCACCTCGTCCTCGCCGGCCTCGCTGTCCTTGACCAGCTTGTCGAGGACATCCTTGGCACTGCGGCGGATGTTGCGGATGGAGACCCTGGACTGCTCCGCCTTGTTCCGGGCGACCTTGATGTATTCCTTGCGGCGCTCCTCCGACAGCTCGGGGAAGGCCACACGGATGACCTGGCCGTCGTTACCGGGGTTCACACCGAGATCGGAGTTGCGGATCGCCTTCTCGATCGCGGCCATCGAGCCCTTGTCGAAGGGCTGGATGATGACCATGCGAGCCTCGGGGACGTGGAACGAGGCCAGCTGCTGAATGGGCGTGGGCGTCCCGTAGTACTCAGCGCTGATCTTGTTGAACATCGACGGGGTGACACGGCCCGTGCGGATACCGGCGAAGTCGTCCTTCGCCACCGACACTGCCTTGTCCATCTTTTCCTCGGCTTCGAGGAGGGTATCGTCGATCACAGCGGCTCCCTGTCTTCTCGGTCACTCACCATTTGCTCACTCGCTTCGCGGGACGCTCCTCCGTCGCGTACCACTCCACTCGCTACGTCAGGCTCGCTCCCCATCTTCGGGTCACTCACCTGCCTCACTCGCTTCGCGGGACGCTCCTCCGTCGCGTACCACTCCACTCGCTACGTCAGGCTCGCTCCCTATTTCCCTGCCGGACTCACCAGCGTGCCGATCTTCTCACCGTGCACCGCCCGGAGGATGTTGCCCTCGCCCATGAGGTCGAAGACCACGATGGGCAGGCCGTTGTCCATGCACAGGCTGATGGCGGTGGCATCCATGACGCCGAGGCCGCGGGTCAGCACCTCACCATATTCGAGGTGGTCGAACCGGACGGCGTCGGGGTTCTTCCGGGGGTCGTCGTCGTAGACGCCGTCCACCTGAGTGCCCTTGAGCAGCGCCTCGGCACCGATCTCCAGCGCGCGCTGCGCGGCGCAGGTGTCGGTGGAGAAGAACGGCGAGCCGAGCCCGGCCCCGAAGATGACCACGCGCCCCTTCTCCAGGTGGCGGATGGCGCGGCGGGGCAGGAAGGGCTCGGCGACCTGCTGCATGGTGATGGCCGTCTGAACGCGGGTCTCGATGCCCCGCTTCTCCAGGAAGTCCTGGAGGGCCAGGCAGTTGATCACGGTGCCGAGCATGCCCATGTAGTCGGCCCTGGCGCGGTCCATGCCGCCGGCGGACAGGGCGGCGCCACGGAACATGTTGCCACCGCCGACCACGACCGCGACCTGCACGCCCTTGCGGACGGCCTCGGCGATCGAGTCGGCCAGGTGGCCGACGACAGCGGGGTCGATGCCCTGCGGCTCTCTGCCGGCGAACGCCTCGCCCGACAGCTTCAACATGACCCGCTTCCAACGGAGCGGGCCCGGATACGACGAAACCGCCGACGTAGCGGGTTCTGAGTTCTCCGACACGGCGGCGGCCTCCTCGTTTAGTGCTCTGCTGCTGAGAGAAGCTGAGTTAAGACTAAGCCTGGCCGACCTTGAAGCGGACGAAGGCCTGGACCTTGACGCCGTTCTCGTCGGCGAACTTCGCGATGGACTTCTTGTTGTCCTTCACGAAGGCCTGCTCCAGCAGGGTGAAGTCCTTGTACCAGCCGTTGATGCGGCCGTCGACGATCTTGCCGATGGCGGCCTCGGGCTTGCCCTCCTCGCGGGTCATCTCCTCGAAGAGCGCGCGCTCCTTCTCGATGACGTCGGCGGGGACGGCGTCGGCGTCGAGGTACTTCGGAGCCATCGCGGCGGCGTGCTGCGCGATGTCCTTGGCGACCTGGGCGTTGGCGGTGTCGAGCTGCACGAGAACGCCGACCGCCGGCGGGAGCTGCGGGTCGGTCTTGTGCATGTAGGAGCCGATGAAGCCACCCTCGAGCACCGCGAAGCGGCGGATCTCGATCTTCTCGCCGAGCGCGGCGTTGGCCTCGTCGAGGTGCTCCTTGACGGACTTACCGTCGAGCTCGGACTCCAGCAGGGCGGGCACGTCAGCCGGCTTGGTGGCCAGGATGTGCTCGACGACCTGGGCGGCGAGCTCCTGGAAGCGCTCACCCTTGGCGACGAAGTCGGTCTCGCAGTTGAGCTCCAGCAGCGCGGCGGCGGAGTCGCCGGCCTGCTTCAGGGCGACCAGGCCGTTGGAGGCGGTGCGGGCCTCACGCTTGCCCACGTCCTTGGCGCCCTTGAGGCGCAGGAGCTCGACGGCGCGGTCGAAGTCGCCCTCGGACTCCTCAAGAGCCTTCTTGCAGTCCATCATGCCGGCGGCGGTCAGCTCACGAAGCCGCTTGACGTCGGCCATGTTCACGGAAGCCATTGTCTTTTCCTCGTGGGGATCATCACTGATCTCAGAAGTCGGCATGAGATCAGGTGGCTGGGTGGATCGGGTGGGTGCCTCGACTGAGCGCACCCACCCGGAAGAGCCTTGCGGGTCCGTACGGCTGGGCCGTACGGGAAGGGCCTAGGCCTGCTTCTCGGCGCCCTCGGCCTCGGCGGTCTCGGCCTCGGCGTCGTTCTCGGCGACCGGGGCGGCCTCGGCCGGAGCCTCAGCGGCCGGAGCCTCAGCGGCCGGAGCCTCAGCGGCCGGAGCCTCGGCGGCCGGAGCGGCCTCGGCGCCGGCGAGGAGCTCCTGCTCCCACTCGGCCAGCGGCTCGGCGCCACCGGCGACGGCCGGCTTGTCGTCGCCGCGGTTGGCGCCGGCGCGGGCCATGAGGCCGGCGGCGACGGCGTCGGCGACGACGCGGGTCAGCAGGCCGACGGCGCGGATGGCGTCGTCGTTACCCGGGATCGGGTAGTCGACCTCGTCCGGGTCGCAGTTGGTGTCGAGGATCGCGACGACCGGGATGTTGAGCTTGCGGGCCTCGCTGATCCCGATGTGCTCCTTCTTGGTGTCGACGACCCACACCGCGCTGGGGACGCGGGACATGTCGCGGATACCGCCGAGGGTGCGCTCCAGCTTCTCCTTCTCACGGCGGCGCATGAGGAGCTCCTTCTTGGTGAGCCCCGACGCGGCGACGTTGTCGAAGTCGAGCTCCTCGAGCTCCTTCAGACGCTGAAGCCTCTTGTGCACGGTGGAGAAGTTGGTGAGCATGCCACCCAGCCAGCGCTGGTTGACATACGGCATGCCGACACGGGCCGCCTGCTCGGCGATGGCCTCCTGGGCCTGCTTCTTCGTGCCGATGAACATGATCGTGCCGCCGTGCGCGACGGTCTCCTTGACGAAGTCGTAGGCCCGGTCGATGAAGGCCAGCGACTTCTGCAGGTCGATGATGTAGATGCCGTTGCGCTCGGTGAAGATGAAGCGCTTCATCTTCGGGTTCCAGCGACGGGTCTGGTGACCGAAGTGAACGCCGCTCTCGAGCAGCTGTCGCATGGTGACGACGGGGGTGGACATGTGATTGTCCTCCAGGTCGGAGCGCCCGCCGGGGCGCTGATCTCGGTTGACGCGACAGCCTGCGGCTGTCGCCCTGATGCCCCGAACCGGCTCCAGCCAGGCTCTCACCCGGACCGAGGGGACGGCTCTTGACGGGGCATGCGAAGTCGGCCCACGAGTAGCAGGCCATCGAAAAGTGTACCCGTAGACGGGCCTCACCCTGACCTCAGCACGTCAAGGCCGGCCTATCGTTCCCGATCGTTTTCGGCGGGGATCCGCGGCACCGGCCGCCGCGCCCGGTCACTCCCGGGGCAGCCCGTGCGGCCTCCGCTCAGCGCGCGGGAAGAGGCTGATCTGGGCTTCGGAGATCCGCGCGCCGACCGGGGCCCGATCCCGCTCCCGGGTGGTGATCCGGTAGGGGGCGATCAGCTCGTCGATCTGCTCGTTGAGTCGCTTGAGCTCCTCGGCGTCCACCAGCAGGAGGGCCCGGCTGAACACCGAGGCCTCCCGCCACTCGGGAGACTCGCGGTCGAAGTTGCCCAGGGCCCGGGTCACCTCGGCGGCCGCCTGGTCGCGCACGGCCTTGATCAGCAGGTCCTTCGCGGCCCGGACCTCGGGCCGGTCGTCCGGCTCGGGGCTGACGGTCACCCCCCCGCCGGGAGCGGCCCGCCAGAGGCGTTCCCTGCCGTCGCCGCGCGCCGGAGCGTCCTCGGCGAAGCCGTACTTGGCGAGCATGCGCAGGTGGTAACTCGCCGCGCTCGGCGTGACGCCGACGACCTCGGCCACGTCTGTCGCGGTGGCGGGCCCCTCGGTCTGGAGCCGGTTCAGGATGGCGAGCCGCGCGGGATGCGCGAGCGCGCGCATCGCCATGGGATCGGTGAGCGGCCTACGTGCCTCGGTCATGTGCAAACCGTACCCATTTCAGATCTGAAGGATTGCCTTCACAACTATGAAGGATTATCTTCATAGTTGTGAAGCGTTTCTTTCAGAAAGCAGCGTGATCCCCGTGTTCCAGCCCCTCCCCCTGCGCAGACAGCGTGACTACCGGCTGCTGCTGTCCGCCCGCGCCGTCTCCGAGACCGGCACCGAGGTCTCCCGGCTGGCCGTGCCGCTGACCGCCGCCACCCTGCTCGGCGCCTCCCCCGCCCAGATGGGCATGCTCGCCGCCGCGACCTCGCTGCCCTACCTCCTGATCGGGCTGCAGGCGGGCGCGGTCGCCGACCGGCTGAGGCGGCACCGGCCGGTCATGATCGGCTGCGAGGTGGTCTCGGCCCTCGCCATGGCCACGATCCCGCTGGCCTGGATCGCCGGGCTGCTGACCGTGCCGTGGCTGATCGCGGTGGCGTTCACCGTCGGCACCTGCATGGTGATCTTCCGCGCGGTGAACTTCCCGCACATGGTCGCGGTGGTGCACGACAGCCAGCGGACCGAGGCGCTCGCCGGCTTCCAGTCGGCCTACTCCCTGGCGAGCGTCGGCGGCCCCGGGCTCGCCGGACTCCTCGTCCAGCTGATCACGGCGCCGTTCGCGATCGTGGTCAACGCGGTGTCGTTCCTGGCCTCCGCGTTCCTGATCCGGGCGATCAAGGCGCCCGAGGTCCACACTCCCGCTCCCCCGCGCGGCATGTGGACCGAGATCCGCGAGGGCCTGCGCAGCGTGGCCGGGCACCCGACGCTCCGCGCGCTCGCCGGCTGCGGAATGACGATCAACTTCTTCGGCCCCGCCTTCATCGCGCTGTTCGTGATCTACTCGCTCAACGTGCTCGGTCTGCCCGCCGGACTGGTCGGCGCGCTCACCGCCTTCGCCGGCGTGGGCGGCCTGCTCGGCGCCGCGCTCACCCCGCGCCTGGCCCGGCGGTACGGCGAGAACCGGCTGCTGGTCCTCTCGGTGCTGCTCTTCCCGATCGACTTCGTGGCCGCGGCGCTCGCCTCCGGTCCGACGTGGGCGAAGTTCCTCCTCATGTCCGCCAGCACGCTGGTCACCGGCATGGCCATCGTGGCCTTCTCCATCTGCTTCGGCGCCGTCGTCCTCCGCGAGGCCCCCGCCGACCTGCGCGGCCGGGTCAACGCCACGATGACCTTCATGATCCAGGGCGTCGTCGCTCTGGGCAGCCTCACCGGCGGCCTGCTCGGCGAGCTGCTCGGGCTCCGCCCGGTGCTGTGGATCTGCGCGGCCGGGGTGCTGCTCACGATCCCGTGGATCTGGTTCTCCCCGCTCCGCGACTCCTCCGCACAGCCAGCACGATGAAGCCGGCGGCCAGCCATACCAGCCCGACGAGCTTGGCGAGGGGGGGCGGCCAGGGCGATGATCCAGATCGCGACCAGCCCGCCGGCCACCGGCACCAGCAGGTGCCGCCACCAGTCCCGGCTCCCACGCCGGACCCGGAAATATCCGACCACGGAGGCGTGCAGCATCGCGAACGCCGCCAGCGCGCCGATGTCCACGATCGAGACCAGGACGTCGAGGCCGTCGTCCCGGCTCGCCGCCCAGACGGAGACCGCCAGCGTGATCGCCCCGGCACTGAGCAGCGCCACCCTGGGCGTCCCCGATCTGGGGTCCACCGCCGACAGCCCGCGAGGCAGCCCCCCGCCCCTGGCCATGCCGTACAGCAGCCGTCCGGCCGCCGCCACCGCGGCCATCGCGGCGAACGCCGGGCCCACCGCCTTGGCGATCTTCATCAGGGTGGCCAGCCAGGGCGAGACCGACGCACCGGTCACGTCGTAGAACGCCGTGCCCTGCGCGGCCGGGTGCGCGGCCAGCTCCGCCGGAGGCACCGGGTCCAGCACCCCGGCCAGGTAGCTCTGGAGCACGAACAGCAGCCCGGCCACCCCCAGGCAGAGCAGCACCGCCCTGCCCACCTGGCGGGAGTCTCCGCTGGCCTCCTCGGCGAAGGAGGCGATGGCGTCGAAGCCGAGGAACGACAGGACCGCCACCGAGACGGCGCCGATCACCGCGGCCGTCGTCGTCCCCCCGACTCCGGTGAACGGCGACAGCCACGGCCTGGCCGGCCCCTCGCCGATCAGCACGGCCACCGCCATGACCACGAACACGGCCAGCACCACGATCTCGGCCAGGAGCACCACCAGGCCCACCCGGGCGGCCAGCCGCACTCCGGAGACGTTCAGCGCCGTGGTCACCACGAAGGCCAGCGCCGTGAAGGCCCAGGCCGGGACGGCCGGGAAGAGCGCGTGCAGCGCGATCCCGGAGAACAGGTAGGCCACGCTGGGGATGAGCAGATAGTCGAGCATCACCAGCCAGCCGGCCAGGAACCCGGCGCCGCGCCCCAGCCCCGCCGACGCGTAGGCGAACACCGACCCCGCCTCCGGCACCACCCGCGACATCTGCGCGTATGAGACGGCGGTGAAGGCCATGGCGATCGTGGCGATGACGTAGACGAGAGCCACCGCGCCGTTGCTCTTGGCGTCGAGCACTCCGAACACGCCGACCGGGGCCAGCGGCCCGATGAACAGCAGCCCGTAGACGATCAGATCCCGGGCCGAGAGCGTGCGGCGCAGGGCGGCCCGCTCTTCCACCTCGTGTTCTTCCACGTCAGTCCCCCTTTTCCGAGGCTACGGGGGACTGCTTTCCCGAGACCGTGGGGGACCGCCCAAGGCTACGGGGGACCGCCCCGCCGCCGGGAGGGCGGATGCTCCCCACCTCGACAGCACCGCCGCACGCCCGGCCCGGCCACCGTACGGCGGCGCTCGCGCCCACCGCCCCGGCCGCACCGCGCCACGCGGCGTCTCCCGATACCCCACCGACCTCACGCGGACCCATCGACGCGCCATACGGCCTTACGAGACGACACGGCGGCCCACCGGCATGCCATACGGCCCCACGAGCTCCCATACGACGGCACGCGACCGCACCGGCCTCACGCGGACCCACCGGCGGGCCATGCGATGGCGGCCGGACGGGGAACGGTCGATGTCCACAGCCGTGGAAGCACCCGTCCACAGAATGCCGCTCGGCGCGCTCGGGGCCGACGGGGATCTCTCATCCTCGGGAAGGTGAACCCTCTCCGTGCCCTCGGGATCCGAGCATCGCTGCCCGCCCTGCTGACCGCGCTGCTGTCCGCCGCACCGGGGGCGGCGGGTGTGCACGGCCCGATCGGCGGAAACGGCACCACCGCCCAGGGCAGCACCACCGACCCGAGCACCCAGGGCAGCGCCGGCGGCCCCCGCAGCGCCATCGCCCAGGACGGCCCGATCGGCCCTGTCAGCCGGGTCAGCCGGGTCAGCCGGGTCAGCCGGGTCAGTTCGATCGACGGGAGCGGGGCGCCCGAGCCCTGGGCCCGTTGGGACTGGCCGCTCGCCGGGCGGCCCCATGTGCTCCGCGGCTTCGCGCCTCCGGCCCAGCCCTGGCTGGCCGGGCACCGAGGGGTCGATCTCGCCGCCGCGCCCGGAGCGGAGGTTCACGCGGCCGGGGCCGGGACGGTGGGTTACGCGGGGCCGCTCGCGGAGCGGGGTGTGGTGACCGTCCTCCATGCCGACGGCCTGCGGACGACCTACCTGCCTGTCCGGCCGTCGGTACGGCGCGGCCAGACAGTGGGTCGGGGCGAGGTGATCGGTACCGTCCAGGACGTTCCCGGTCACTGCCCGGTCACCTGCCTGCACTGGGGCCTGCTCCGCGACGACCTGTATCTCGACCCGCTGCTCCTGCTGGGCCACGGCCAGGTCCGACTGCTCCCCGTCTGGCCCGCACCCCAGGGTCACGCCGGCGACGGACCAGAACCCCGACCACACCAGTAACGGGAGCGGAGCCCGACCACACCGGTGACCGACCAGGACTCCGCCCACGCCGGTGACCAGCCGGAACTCCGCTCACACCGGTGACCGACCAGGACTCCGCCCACGCCGGTGACCGACCGGAACTCCGCTCACATCAGTGACGGAGCAGGACTCCGCCCACGCCGGTGACCAGCCGGAACTCCGCTCACACCGGTGACCGACCAAGACTCTGATCACGCCGGTGACCAGCCGGAACTCCGCCCACGCCGGCGACGGACCAGGATCCGATCATGGCAGCCCCACGGTGACGCTCAATGGGGCGGCCATTGTGCGTCACCCCGTGCATCGCCGCCGGCAGCGGTCTGGGGCTCCACCGCCCCACGGAGAGGTCTCCCCGTGACGGAGCGGAGATCCCTCGTGGTGGGGAGGCGCCGCGCCTGGGGCGGATCGCGCTCATCGACCCGACGGTCTCTCGGGGCGCAGGCGCCATCCTCGGGGGACGCGCTCGATGTGTCCGGCGGCGGCCAGGCCGCCGAGACAGGACAGCACGGTCTCCAGGTCGACGCCCGCGGCGACCGCTATCGTCGCCGGGCCAGCGCCGGCCCGGGCGGGCACGGCCTCAAGGACCCTGCGGGTGTCGGGATCCAGCCGGTCGCGCGGGAGCACCGGGCCACGCGTTTCGGGGGCAAGGTCGCCGCCCATCGCACCGACAAGCTCGATCATCTCCTCGGGGGTGGTCACGCAGACGGCCGTCCCCTGCCGGATCAACCGGTGACATCCGGCCGAGGTCTGCGAGGTCACCGGCCCCGGCACGGCGGCCAGGTGGCGGTTCAGCGAGATGGCGTGCCCCGCGGTGTTGAGTGCCCCGCTGCGCACGGCCGCCTCGATCACCACGGTGCCCCGCGACAGCGCGGCGATGAGCCGGTTGCGGACCAGGAAACGCGGCCGGATCGGGGTGGCGCCCATCGGGCACTCGCTCACCAGCACCCCCTGCGAGCGCACTGCCGCGAACAGCGAGTGATGCGCGCTGGGGTAGGCGATGTCGGTGCCGCAGGCGAGCACGGCGACGGTCGGCGTCTCACCGGCGAGGGCGCCGCGGTGGACCGCCCCGTCGATGCCGTAGGCGCCGCCCGACACCACGCTCCAGCCGCGTTCGCTCAGCCCGGCTCCGAAATCTGCCGCGACATGCGTGCCGTACGGTGTGGCGGCCCGGGAGCCGACGACCGCGACCGACCGCAGGCAGGAGAAGCGCAGGTCGGCCTCGCCGTGGAGCCAGAGGGCGTGGGGACCGGACTCGCCCAGGTCGCCCAGCTGGGTCGGCCATTCGGGGTCGCCGGGGATCACCAGGCGGGCCCCGTGGCGCTCCCCTTCGGCCAGGTCACGGGCGGGATCGGCCGTCTCCAGCCGGGCCGCCCAGGAGGCGAACATCCGCTCAAGCCTGGCCGCGAGCCGCTCCTGCCGCGGGCCGGCCGGGCCCGGGCGGTGGGAGCGTGTGAACCACCGGGTGAACTCCGGATCGGGGCGTCCCCGGCGGACCTGGTCGACGGCGGCCTGCGGGCCTCGGGAGGCGACGAGCCTGCCCATCACCTCGTCACCGGGCTCGGCCAGCCGCATCAACGTGACCCGGGCGAGCCGCTCGCTCACCGCTCCTCCCCCAGCCACAGTCCGAGCGCGGTGTTGGTCTCCTCGACCTCCGGTCTGTCCCTGCCGCCGAGGTCGGCCAGGGTCCAGGCCACCCTGAGCACCCGGTCCAGCCCCCGGGCGCTCAGCTCGCCGCTGTCCAGGCAGCGGAGCAGGGGTGACATCGCATCGGGTCGCGGGCGGTATTCGGCGTGGAGCGCACGGGTCGGCATCTCCGCGTTGCACCGCCACGGCCTGCCCGCGAACCGCTTGGCGGCACGTCCGCGGGCCAGGAGCACCCGCTCGGCCACCACCCGGCTCGGCTCGATGAACCGGCGGTCGGCGAGGAGCTCGCGCCGGGTCGACCGGTGGAGGGTGGCCTTGACGTCGATCCGGTCGAGCAGCGGGCCGGAGAGCCTGGACAGGTAGCGACGGCGGACCGCGGGGGTGCACCGGCACGGGTCCTCGGGACTGGACGGCTGCGCGCACGGGCACTGGTTGGCGGCCAGCACCAGCATGAACCTGGCGGGGAAGGTGACCGAGCCCAGCGCCCTGGAGACCGTCACCCGGCCCGATTCGAGCGGCTGCCTGAGCGAGTCGAGGACGGTCGCCGGATATTCGGGGGCCTCGTCCAGGAACAGGACTCCCCGGTGGGCGATCGACACCGCGCCCGGGCGGATCACCCCGCTGCCCCCGCCGATGACGGCCGCGACGGTCGCGGTGTGGTGGGGCGCCACGAACGGCGGGCGGGTCAGCAGCGGGCGGTCCGCCGGCAGCACCCCGGCGACCGAGTGGATCGCGGTCACCTCCAGCGCCGCGTCCCGATCCAGCGGCGGGAGCAGGGTGGGCAGCCGCTCGGCGAGCATCGTCTTGCCGGTGCCCGGCTGGCCCAGCATCCAGAAGTTGTGGCCGCCGGCGGCGCAGACCTCCAGCGCGCGGCGGGCGGCGGGCTGGCCGGCCACGTCGCCGAGGTCGGGGGCGCTCTCGGAGGGGCCGTCCGGGACGAGCGAGCGCGCGCCGTCCGATCCGCCGGCGGGGCCGGGGAGCCCGGTGGGCGGGGCGTGCTCGGCCAGGGGCACGTTGACCGGGTCGTCACTGCGCAGCCAGCTCACCAGCTCACCCAGTGTGGCGACGGGGATCACGGTCACATCCGGCACGAGCGCGGCCTCGGCGGCGTTGTGCGCGGGGACCACGACGGTGCTCGCCCCGGCCTCGGCCCCGGCCGCGGCGAGCACGGCGGGCAGCACCCCGCGCACCGGTCTCACCGAGCCGTCGAGACCGAGCTCGCCGAGGAAGAACAGCCGGGCGACCTTGGCGCGGGGCACGGCCCCGGCCGCCGCGAGCAGGGCCACGGCGATCGCCAGGTCGAAGACGCTTCCGCGCTTGGGCAGGCTGGCGGGGAACAGGCTGACGGTGATCCGCGCGTCGGGCCATCCGTAGCGGCTGTTGACCACGGCCGAGCGGACCCGGTCACGCGCCTCGCTCAGCGCGGTGTCCAGCATGCCGATGAGGTGCAGGCCCGCCATACCGGCGCCGACGTCGGCCTCGACGTCGACGAGGTGGCCTGCCACCCCGACCAGCGCGATGCAGCGGGTGCGGGCGACGGTCACGGTGTCGCCTCCTGGGCGGCGCGCATGGGGCGCAGCCGGTCCGGGCGGCGGTCCGGAACGGGGCCGTGACCGCCCCTGGGCATGCCCAGGGGGCCGGCGAGCCGGTGGAAGCCCGCCTCGGGCGAGGCGGCCGTCGGCCGGAGCAGCGAGCGGCGGGGCTCGGGCACCTAGCACACCCCCCGCTCGTGGCGGAGGACGAGATCTCCGGCGAACCGCTCCAGGGCGATGACGTCGACACGGATGGAGCCGTATCGCTCAGGCCGCGTGGCCAGCCATCTGACCGCGAGCCTGCGCAGGCGGGAGAGCTTCGCCTCGGTGACCGCCTCGAAGGCGGTGCCGTGACTGCGGCCGGAGCGGGTCTTCACCTCCACCACGACGAGTGCCCGCCCCTCCCGGGCGACCACGTCGATCTCCCCGTCCGGGCACCGCCAGTTGCGATCCAGGATCTGCATGCCGTGCGCCAGCAGATAGTCGACGGCGACCTGTTCGCCGTGCCTGCCGAGCTCGTCCTTCGCGGCCATGGAACCACCTCCGGTCCCAGACCTTCGCTCAGCTCGCCCCGGTCCCGGCAGACCGGATCCGATTCTGTGGATAATCAGCCGGACGCGGGCCGCGCCTGTGGAGAACTCCTCAGTTGGAGAAACCCTCCTTGGGCATCTCGAGATCCGGCTTGGCCAGCTCCTCGACGTTGACGTCCTTGAAGGTGACCACGCGGACGTTCTTCACGAATCTCGCCGGTCGGTACATGTCCCAGACCCAGGCGTCCTGCATCTTCACGTCGAAGAACACGTCGCCGTTCTCGGCCGTCCGGACGTCGAGGTCGACGGAGTTGGTCAGATAGAAGCGCCGCTCGGTCTCCACGACGTAGGTGAACAGTCCGACGACGTCGCGGTACTCACGGTAAAGCTGCAGCTCCATCTCGGTTTCGTATTTCTCGAGATCTTCTGCGCTCATACCGATCCTCCTGTTGCACGCCTTCCGGCCCGCCCGATCAGGCGAGACCGGCCCCCATTTCATTCTCACCCATCAGCCCACCGGGCCCGGACCGCGCCACCGTCGCGAACGAGAATCGGTGGGCCGGACACGGGCCGTGAGTTTCGAGCGCCCTGCGATGGCTCACGGTGCCATACCCCTTGTGCACGGCGAAACCGTACTCGGGATGGCGCTCGTCGAGCGCGGTCATCATCCTGTCGCGTGTCACCTTCGCCACGATCGAGGCGGCCGCCACGCAGGCCGCCACCTGGTCTCCCTTCCACACTCCGAGCGACGGCACGGGCAGGCCCGAGACGGGGAACCCGTCGGTGAGCACGTAGCCGAGGTCACAGGACAACCGGGCGACGGCCCGGCGCATTCCCTCGATGTTGGATCTGTGCAGGCCGCGCGCGTCGATGTCGGCCGGTGGGATCACCACCACGCTGACCGCCTCCGCGGCCGCCATGATCAGCTCGTACAGCGACTCGCGCCGGGAGACGGTGAGCAGCTTGGAGTCGTTCAGGCCGCCGATCCGGCGGCTGAGGACCACCGCGGCGACCACCAGCGGGCCGGCGCAGGCGCCCCGGCCGGCCTCGTCGACCCCGGCCACGGGACCCAGCCCACGGCGGGCCAGAGCCCGCTCGTAGCCGTACAGTCCCGAATCCCGCCGGACCACACTCGGCGTGGGGCGGAACGCAACCGTCATGGCACCACGGCAGACATAGCGACCATGACCCGAGAGTACGCCCCATCCGGACCGTTCGGTACTGCTATCTCACCTTGGCGGGGCTGTCCCTACTTCGCCGTGGCGAAGATCTCCGGCTTGGCGAAGACCTCGGGCGTCGAGAGGGTCGTCGCGCGGGAGAACGGCCAGAAGATCGCGAAGGCCCGGCCGATCACGTCGTCCTCGGAGATCGTGCCCTCGCCCTCCTGCTCCTCGTGGTCGCGCGAGTCCGCGGAGGCCGAGCGGTGGTCGCCCATGACCCAGAGCCGCCCCTCGGGCACGACCTTCTCGAACTTGCCGCCCGCGGCGAAGTCGTCGGGGTGCAGGTAGGCCTTCTCGTCGATCGGGACCCCGTTGACGGTGATCCGGTCCTGGGCGTCACAGCACTTCACGGTGTCGCCGCCGACCGCGATGACCCGTTTGATGGTGTCACCGCCCGGCCAGCCCTTGAAGACCACCACGTCACCGCGCTCGGTCTCACCGTGCAGCTTGTTGACGATCACCCGGTCGCCTTCCCGCAGGGTGTTCTCCATCGACTCCGACGGGATCTTGAAGGGCTGAACGACGAACGCCTGCAGCAGCAGCGCCACCACCACGCCGGACGCGATCAGGGCGACCGTCTCGCGCAGTCTGCCCTTGCGAGGTTCCGCCTTCCTGCTCTCGGATTCCGCGGGCTTGCTCTCGGGTTCCACAGTCATGAGGTACGGCTACCGCCTTGAAAGCCGACGACGCCACAGCACCAGCGGCACGGCCCCCGCGAGGCCGCCGAGGAGCGGGACCGCTCCGGCCGCGGCGGACGCCTTGAGCGCGGGCTGCTGGAAGGTGTCGGGGATGGGGAGGATCTTAGCTCTGGAGAAGGGCCACACGATCACGAAGGCACGGCCGACCACCTTGTCCACCGGGATCGTCCCGCCGCCGGGGTCGCCGGTGTGGGAGCGGGAGTCGAGGGAGACCGCGCGGTGGTCGCCCATGACCCACAGGCGGCCCTCCGGGACCTTGACCTCGAAGGGATCGCGGGAGGCCAGGTCACCCGGGTAGAGGTAGTCCCGCTCGTCGAGGGGCACCCCGTTGACCGTGACCCGCCCCTGGACGTCACAGCACTTCACGGTGTCGCCGTGGACGCCGATGACGCGCTTGATGTAGTCCTTCTCGCCGGGGACCACGCCGAAGGCGGTGCCGACCCAGCGGAAGAAGGCGGAGACCGGGTTGGACGGCTCCGGCAACCGGACCTCGCCGTCCCAGGAGTCCACGCCGGAGAAGACCACGATGTCACCGCGCTCGATGTCACGGGTGTGGTAGACGAGCTTGTTCACCAGCACCCGGTCGTTCGTCAGGAGGGTGTTCTCCATCGACTCCGACGGGATGTAGAACGCCTGGATCACGAAGGTCTTGATCAACAGCGCGAGGAGCAGCGCGACGACGACCAGGACGGGGAGCTCCTTCCAGAAGGAGCCCTTCTTCTTGTCCTTGTCGCTCTCGGCGGTCTTCTGTGCGTCTTCGGCGACCACGCCCACCTCGTCCTCGACAGGCCGACGCGAGGCCGCGCCGTACTCCCGGTCTTCGCTAGTCATCGTGACGAGCCTAGATGATGGCCGATGTCATCCGACTGCCCGCCGGGTCACCATGGCTATGCGTCTTGCCCATAGGAGGTCAAAACCCTCCTTGCACACGGCTGGCCCGCACCCCGGGAGGGGGACGGGCCAGGACGGCACGGCGCGGGCTCTAGCGGGCGTCGCGCTTCTCGCGGATGCGGGCGGCCTTGCCGCGCAGGTCGCGCATGTAGTAGAGCTTGGCGCGGCGGACGTCGCCACGGGTCACCAGGGTGATCTTCTCGATGACCGGGCTGTGCACCGGGAAGGTGCGCTCGACGCCGACGCTGTAGCTGACCTTGCGGACGGTGAAGGTCTCACGGGCGCCACTGCCCTGGCGACGCAGGACGAAGCCCTTGAAGACCTGGACACGGGAGCGGGTGCCCTCGATCACTCGGACGTGCACTTCGAGCGTGTCACCGGGGCGGAAGTCCGGGATGTCGCTGCGGAGCGTGGCCTTCTCAAGCTCAGTGATCAGCGTGTGCATGGCAGTGGTACCTCATTTACGCGAGCACCCGGAGGTCCATCCGGCCGCGACGGAGCGGCATCGTGACGGACACGCGTGCTGAATTGGACTGTGTCTTGGGAGTCAGGCCCTGCCCGACGGCGCGCGCCAACCAGCGGACAGTCGGCGGCAACGGTTCAGTCTGCCATATTTTCGCGACCGACCGGAAATCAACCAGTCAGAACGCCCCGGCGGCCCGGTCCCGGAGCCCGGGGACGGCGGGCGGCCCGCCGCCCCGGCCCCCGCGGTCAGCCGGAGAAGCCGAGCTCCGCCAGGACCTGGCGGTCATGCTTGTCCAGGCTCTCCGGATCGAGCGCCGACAGCAGCTCGGGCCGGTTCTTCGCGGTACGGCGGAGCGCCTCGTCCCGCCGCCACCGGGCGATCTTCCCGTGGTGGCCGGAGAGCAGGATCTCCGGGACCTCGCGCCCCCGCCACTCGGGCGGCTTGGTGTGGACCGGCCCCTCCAGGAGGTTCTCCATCGCCCCCGGCGCGAACGAGTCGTCCACGGCCGAGTGGGCGTTGCCGAGCACGCCGGGCAGCAGCCGCCCGACGGCCTCCACCATCACCAGCACCGCCACCTCGCCGCCGGCGAGCACGTAGTCGCCGACGCTGACCTCGTCCACGCGCATGCGCGAGCCGTACTCGGCCATGACCCGGGAGTCGATGCCCTCGTAGCGGGCCGGGGTGAACAGCAGCCACGGCTCGCGGGCGTACTCCATGGCCAGCTTCTGGGTGAAGGGCACCCCGCTGGGGGTCGGCACGATGATCCGGGGCTGCGCGCCGGGGCCGGCGGCGAGGACGGTGTCGATGGCCTCGCCCCACGGCTCGGGCTTCATCACCATTCCGGGCCCGCCCCCGTAGGGGGTGTCGTCCACCGTGCGGTGCACGTCGTGGGCCCAGTCGCGGAGCTGGTGGAGGTGGACGTCGAGGATGCCGCGCTCGCGGGCCTTGCCGATGAGGGAGACGTCGAGCGGGGCGAAGTATTCGGGGAAGATCGAGATGACGTCGATGCGCATGTCAGACGGCCTGGTCCGGATCGAGCAGACCGGCGGGCCCGTCCACGACGAGGAGGCCCTCGTCCAGGTCGATCACGGGGACCAGCGCCTTCACGAACGGCACGTAGACCTCGGCCGTGCCCCGCCGTACGACGAGCAGGTCCTGACCGTGGTGGAGGACGTCGGTCACCTCCCCGACCCGCTCGCCGTCGGGGGTGACCACGGCGAGGCCGATGAGCTGGTGGTCGTAGAACTCGTCGGGGTCCTCGGAGGGCGGGATGTCCGCCGAGTCGATGACGAGCGTGGTGCCGCGGAGCGCCTCGGCGCGGTCGCGGTCGTTGACGCCCTCGAACCTGACCAGCAGGACTCCCGAGTGCCAGCGCCGGGACTCGACGACGAGCGGACCGGTCGACGCGGGGTCGGTGGCGACGGCCGTGCCCGGGGCGAAACGCCCCTCCGGGTCATCGGTGCGGACCTCCACGGACACGTCGCCGCGGAGTCCGTGCGGGCGGCCGATCCGGCCTATGACAAGCTGCACGCCCGCCTCCCAAAGTTAGTCGTGTGTGGCAGAAAGCAAACGGGCCACCCACTGGATGGGTGACCCGTTCACTCGATGGATCGCGTCGGCTAGCGGGCCTCGTTCAGGTCGAGCAGATCGACCCGGACGTATTTGCCGTCGCCCAAGGCGTTCACGACGGTGCGCAGCGCCTTGGCCGTACGGCCACCACGGCCGATGACCTTGCCGAGGTCCTCGGGGTGGACCCGGACCTCAAGCACACGCCCGCTGCGGATGCGGCGAGCGTGAACCTGGACCTCGTCGGGATGTTCGACGATGCCCTTCACCAGGTGCTCGAGGGCCTCCTCGAGCATCTCAGGCCTCGCCTTCCGGCTTCTCCTCCGCGACCGGCTCAGCCGGGGTCTCAGCGGCGGTCTCGTCGGCCTTCACCGGCTTCTTGGCCGACTTCTTCGGCGTGGTGGCGGCGGCGTCCAGGGACAGCGCCTCCTTGGCCGCGGCCTCGTAGGCGGCGTGACGGTCGGCCTTGGGCTCGGCGACCTTGAGCGGAGCCGGAGCCGGCTCGCCCTTGAACTTCTGCCAGTCACCGGTGAGCTTGAGGAGCTTCAGCACGGGCTCGGTCGGCTGCGCGCCGACACCCAGCCAGTAAGCCGCCCGCTCGGCATCGATCTCGATGCGCGAGGGGTTCTCCTTCGGGTGGTACAGGCCGATCTCCTCGATCGCCCGGCCGTCACGCTTGGTGCGGCTGTCGGCGATGACAATGCGGTACTGCGGGTTGCGGATCATGCCGAGCCGCTTGAGCTTGATCTTGACTGCCACTGGTGTGGTCTCTCCTGCATTAGAGCGTGGGTGAACGGCTTCTCGTCGAGTGGGGCACGAGGAGAGGACCGTCCGTAGGGACAGGCGCGGCACGCGGGGGTGAGAGGGCACCCACGTGGTCACGATGTTCCAACATGTCATTGTGCCAGATGTACGGGAGTGCCCAGCCAAACAACGCCCATTCCGTCCGGCCCGCAGAGGGCAAATCTCGGTAATCACCGTGTGTCCGGGGCACCGGCCGGAGCGCCCTGCTGCGCTAAATGGCCGCCGTGGCAACCACCCTGAGATCCCTGCTGCTGACCGCGACCGGTTCCCTCGCCGTCCTGGGCGCCGTGCTGGCCATGAGAGCGTCCGCCGCCACCGGCGGATCGGTCCTGGCCAGAGGCGTCGAACTGGAGGTCCACGGCATTCCCGCACTCGGCCAGGAGGCGTTCGCCGGCAGTTGGGGCCGCGCCTTCGCCGGCCCCTCCGGGGGTGAGGACGACGGCGACTGGGCGGACCCCGACGGCGTCCGGGCCTTCGTCTCACTGGGCGGCAGGCGGCTGCGGGCGAGGGTCGCCGCGCCGGTCTCCTGGGAGGCGACCAGCCGGTTCGACGTCAGGCGGCTCAGGCTCAACCCCCGAGCCGGGCAGCCGCTGCTGGTGACGGGCACGGTGACGACCGGCGTCAGGTGGCGGCCGTCCGGTCCGGCGAGCGCCTCGGTCCTGGCCGCGCCCGGTAGCGTGACCGTGCTCGGCCGGCCGGTCGAGGCGGGCACGACGGTCATCCCGGCGACGGGCGCCCAGCTCGGCTACCCCGGGGTCGGGAGCGCGGTGCTCACCGTCGTCAGGACCGACGTACGGCGGACCGCCCCGCGCGCCGAGGCCGGGATGACCCTCGCGATCAGCGGGCGCATGCTCGACGCCTCGGGCGGCCTCCTCCACGACGGGCCCCTGGCCGAGGTGACCCTCGGCGGCACCGGTGTCCACTGCGCCGGCGCCGGCGTGCCACCGCGTCCCGCCCCGTCTCCGGCGTCGGACTTCACACCGAGCCTCGCCCCGTTCTCCGAGCCCGCGCCGGCCGTCACTCCGGCACCGGCGCCCGGCCCGCTCCCGGGACCCGCCGCCACCCCGGCACCCGTCCCGTTCTGGGCACCCGCCTCCTCCTCTGGGCCGGCCGCCTCGCCCGTCTTCTCCGCGGGCTCCTCGGGGCCGGTCACCGCACCGGTCACCGTCCCGGCCGCCGCACCGGCCTCCGTCGAGTCGCTGCTGAGTGCGCTGGCCGCCCCGGCCGGCTGCGCACGGCCTCCGGCCTGAGCGTCCGGACGACCAGGCGGGGATGGCCCGGGACGGCCGTGCAGGGTGGTCCGGGATGACCGTGCGGGGGTGAACGGGACGACATGCGGAGCGGGGGCGGCGGATCTCTCCGCCGCCCCCGCTCCGAGGTCCTACTTGGGCCGCACTCCCAGCAGTTCGAGTGTCGCCAGGATGATGAAGCCCACCATGATGACCAGCCAGATCCATCCGGCCCGTCGGTGGAACTTGCCGTCGCTCACTTCTGCCCGGGGAACTTGAACTTCGAGGGGTCGAAGCCCGGCGGCAGCTCCAGGCCCGGCGGGAGCTGACCGGCCCCCAGCTTGCCGAGGGCGCCACCCGGCTTGGGGGCGCCGTCGGAAGCGTCGGCGGAGGGGGCCTTGCCGAGAGCCGCCTTGCGCGGGTCACCACTGACCCGCCGGCCCTTGGCCGCCTTCTTCTGCGCGGCCTTGTTGGCCTTGCGCCCGCCGGGCATGCCGGGGATGCCCATCCCGCCGGCCATCCGCTTCATCATCTTCTGGGCGTCGAAGAAGCGGGTCACCAGGCCGTTCACCTCGGTCACCGTCACGCCGGAGCCCTTGGCGATGCGGGCCCGGCGGGAGCCGTCGATCATCTTGGGGTTCTGGCGCTCGGCCGGGGTCATCGAGCGGATGATGGCGGCGATGCGGTCGAGGTCACGGTCGTCGACCTGGTTGAGCTGCTCGCGCATCTGCCCCATGCCGGGCATCATGCCGAGCAGGTTCTTGATGGGGCCCATCTTCTGGACCATCATCATCTGCTCGAGGAAGTCCTCCAGCGTGAAGCCCTCGCCCGAGGTGAGCTTGCCCGCCATCTTGGCGGCCTCGGCCTCGTCGAAGGTCTTCTGGGCCTGCTCGATCAGGGTGAGGATGTCGCCCATGTCGAGGATGCGGGAGGCCATCCGGTCCGGGTGGAAGGCGTCGAAGTCTTCGAGCTTCTCACCGGTGGAGGCGAACATGATCGGCTTGCCGGTGATGTGGCGGACCGACAGGGCGGCGCCGCCACGGGCGTCACCGTCGAGCTTGGTGAGCACGACGCCGTCGAAGCCGACGCCCTCCATGAACGCCTGGGCCGTGGAGACGGCGTCCTGACCGATCATGGCGTCGACGACGAACAGGACCTCGTCGGGCGAGACCGCGTCGCGGATGTC
Source organism: Streptosporangium sp. NPDC048886 (assembly GCF_055586905.1). NCBI lineage: Bacteria > Bacillati > Actinomycetota > Actinomycetes > Streptosporangiales > Streptosporangiaceae > Streptosporangium > Streptosporangium sp. NPDC048886. The sequence continues at coordinate 127,907 of NZ_JBVJHH010000014.1, read as the reverse complement.
GGCGGCCTGCTTCATCAGCTCCTGGTCGATGCCCAGGCGGCCGGCGGTGTCGATGATGACGATGTCGTGCTGCTGCCGCCGGGCGTGGTCGATCGACTGGCGGGCCACCTCGATCGGGTCCCCGACGCCGTTGCCCGGCTCGGGCGCGTAGACCGCGACGCCGGCGCGCTCGGCCATGACCTGGAGCTGCTGGACCGCGTTGGGACGCTGGAGGTCGGCGGCGACCAGCATGGGCGTGTGGTTCTGGTCCCGCAGCCAGCGGGCGAGCTTGCCCGCCAGCGTGGTCTTACCGGCACCCTGGAGACCCGCGAGCATGATGACGGTCGGCGGGGTCTTCGCGTAGCGGAGCCGCCGGGTCTCGCCGCCGAGGATCTCGATCAGCTCGTCATTTACGATCTTGACGACTTGCTGCGCGGGGTTCAGCGCCTGGGAGACCTCGACACCGCGGGCGCGCTCCTTGACCTGGGCGACGAACGTCTTGACCACGGGCAGCGCGACGTCAGCCTCAAGCAACGCGATGCGGATCTCACGGCAGGTGGCGTCGATGTCGGCATCCGACAGCCGCCCCTTGGAACGGAGGGAGGAGAAGACCGATGTAAGCCGGTCGGAAAGCGTCTCGAACACGTGATTGGCCAGCCTCTGCGCTACAGGTCTGCGACTCGACCCCCCAGCCTATCCGTTGGGAGGCGCCACTAACGCCCCTACGGTCGGCGTCCCCGCGCGGGAACGCCTGCCCGCGTGGTCAGCGCCCCCATCCGGGAACGGCCATCCGCATGGTCAGCGCGTGCTCCACCAGCGTGATGAGCGTGGCCTTCACCGCGTCGCGCGAGCGCGCGTCGGTCCGTGAGATCGGGATGTGCGGCGCCAGTGTCAGCGCCTCGCGCACCTCTTCCTCACCGTGCGGGTAGGTCCCGTCCCAGCCGTTGACCGCGACCACGAACGGGAGCTTGGCCTCCTCGAAGTAGTCGATCGCCGGGAAGCTGTCGGCCAGCCGCCGGGTGTCGACCAGCACGATCGCGCCGATCGCGCCGCGCACGAGGTCGTCCCACATGAACCAGAACCGGTGCTGGCCCGGCGTGCCGAACAGGTACAGGATCAGATCCCGGTCCAGCGATACACGGCCGAAGTCCATCGCGACCGTGGTGGTGGTCTTGTTCGGCGTGAGACCGAGGTCGTCGATGCCGGCGCTGGCGTCGGTCATCACCGCCTCGGTGGTCAGCGGCAGGATCTCCGAGACCGCTCCCACGAACGTGGTCTTTCCCACACCGAATCCACCGGCGACGACGATCTTCGTCGATGTCAGGCCGCCGCCGCGGCTAGAGCCTGCGAAGTCCACTGAGCACCCTTTCCAGCAGGTTGAGATCCGGCTTGCCCGCGTCCAGCTGCGGCTGATGCAGCTGGACCAGGCCCTCGGCCGCCATGTCCGCGACCAGGATCCGGGTCACGCCGAGCGGGATGCGGAGCATCGCGGAGATCTCAGCGACCGAACGCACTTGCCGGCACAGGGCGCTGATCGCCTGATACTCCGGAGTGCGGGTGGACAGATCATGATGTGCGGACGTCGCCGAGGAGACCAGGGCCTCCATGGCGAGCTGGGTCCGGGGGGCGGTGCGCCCCCCGGTCACGGCATATGGCCGGACCAGGGAGCTCTGCTCCGCCGGCGCCGGTTGCATGAGATGTGAAGGACCACCCTGTTGCCGATAGAGATCGTCCATCGACTGATAAGGCGACCCGCCTAACGGGTCACCCTCACCGGTCCAACCGCGGCCTGCCACGGCATCCTCCTAGGATCATCGCCCTCACCTGGGGTGGGAGGCCTGGAGTTCGGCGCGGACGGCCGGTGTGAGCACCTGGCCCGCTCGTTCGACAAGCAAGGTCATCTGATAGGCCACCAGCCCCATGTCACAGTCGGCGGCGGCCAGCACGGCGAGACAGGAACCGTCACTGATCGACATGATGAGGAGCAGCCCTCGCTGCATCTCCACCACCGTCTGGGTGACCGCCCCGCCCTCGAAGACCCTGGAAGCACCCTGGGTCAGGCTGATCAGACCGGCCGCGACCGCCGCCAGCTGATCCGCCCTGTCCCGGGGAAATCCATCGGAATACGCCAACGGCAGACCGTCCGCCGACACCACGACCGTGTGCGCCACGCCTGGGACGTTGTTCACAAAGTCAGTGATCAGCCAATTGACCCCCCGGGCGGCCTGGCTCATTTCGCGCACGTGTCATCCTCCTTGGCGACCATGATGAGCTCGCTCACCGGTCCTCCTTGTTTCCTTCAACATCCCGGCCGAAGTCGGGATACGGCTGCCCGTCACCGGCCTCGCCCCGGGCCGCCGCGCGGCCCTGCCGTACTCCCTTCTGGAAGCTCGCCAGCCTGTTGCGCACCGCCTCCGGGGAGACGGTCGGCCGGAGCACGGGGGTCTGCGAGGCCGCGCCCGCGTCGGGTGCGGCCGTGCCCGGCACCAGGTTCGCCTTGGGCACCCGCTTGGGCAGCCCGGAACCGGTGATCCCGCCGAGCGAGGGCTCGCTCGCCGCCTGGGCCGCCTGCCAGCCCGCGTCCGCTGGTGAGGACCAGGCGTCGGACGCCGGCGCGGGCGCCGGCGCGTCCGCTTCCTTGAGCTCCTCGGTCAGGTCCTGGACCGGGGCGACGGGCTCGACCTTCCTGAACCAGTCGGACTCGACCGCGGCGAAGATCGGCAGGAACTCCTCCTTCGCCTCTTCCATGGGCGAGGAGTCGCGGACCACGGGCAGCGGGCCGGTGTTGTCGGCCACTTCGAAGGAGCGCCGTTCGAACGGCCCCGGGTCGGCCGTGGACGGCCAGCCCACCGAGTCGCCCTCACGGGACGGAGGTTCGGGCCAGACTCCGGAGTCGCCGCCGCGCATCGGCGCGTTCGACCACATCCCGGAGTCGCCCTCACGGGACGGCGGGCCAGGCCACGCCCCGGAGTCGCCCTCACGGGAGGGCGGGTTCGACCACATCCCGGAGTCGCCCTCACGGGAGGGCGGGCCGGGCCAGACTCCGGAGTCGCCACCGCGCGCCGGCGGGTTCGACCACACTCCGGTGTCGGCCTGGGAGGTGTTCGGCCAGCCGGGGTCGGCGCCCGGCGGCGGCACGTGGCCGGGCCAGGGGGTGTCGACCGGCGCCTGACCGAAGTAGCCGCCGCCCAGGGAGGACTGCGGGGCCTCGAAGGAACCGAGCTGTCCGATGTCGAAGGAGTTGAAGGAGTGCTGGGCGGCGTCGAAGGAGGCGAACGCCGGCTGCGCGGGGTCGAGCCCGGTGGGACTGGCCAGCGCCGGCGCCCGGTCCATCGAGCCGGCGGCCCCGGCCCAGTCGCCGCCCGGCACCTGACGGGCGACGGAACCGGAGAGCAGGGCCTCGGGGAGCAGCACCATGGCAGTCAGGCCGCCGCTGTCCTGCTGGCGGAGCTGCACGCGGATGCCGTGCCGCAGCGCCAGCCGGCCGACCACGAACAGGCCCATGCGGCGGGAGACCGAGACGTCCACCACCGGCGGGTTGGCCAGCCGCCAGTTGGCCCGGCCGAGCTCCTCGGGGGTCATGCCGATGCCGATGTCGGTGACCGAGACCATCACGCCGCCACCGTCGATGCGGTTGCTGGAGACGACGACCTTGGTCTCCCGGGGGGAGAAGGAGATCGCGTTCTCCACCAGCTCGGCGATCAGGTGCACGACGTCGTTGACGGAGGTGCCGACCACGGACACGCCGCCGGAGATCCGCAGGTCCACCCGCTCGTAGTTCTCGACCTCCGACAGTGAGGCGCGGACCACGTCGATCAGGGGGATGGGCTGGCTCCACCGGCGCGCGGGCTCCTGGCCGGCGAGGACCAGGAGGTTCTCGGAGTTGCGGCGCATGCGGGTGGCCAGGTGGTCGAGCCGGAAGAGGCTGCCGAGACGGTTCTCGTCCTGCTCGCCCTGCTCCAGGTTCTCGATGAGGGAGAGCTGCCGTTCGACCAGGGTCTGGGTGCGCCGGGAGAGGTTGACGAACATCGCGTTGACGTTGCTCCGCAGCGTCGCCTCCTGGCCCGCCAGGCGGACCGCCTCACGGTGGACCTCGTCGAAGGCGCGGGCCACCTGGCCGATCTCGTCATCGGAGGCCACTCCGATCGGGATGACGTCCTCGGCCGCGGCCTCGCCGCTCTCGCGCATGCTCTGCACGGTCTCCGGCAGGCGCTCGCCGGCGATGAACAGCGCCTCGGTGCGCAGCGTGCGCAGCGGCCTGACCAGCGACCGCGCCATGATCGAGGTGATGATCAGGACGAGGATGAGCAGCAGTACGCTCAGCCCTCCGGCGATCAGCGCGCCACGCTGCTCGTCCTCCTGCAGGACGCGGCTCTGCGCGATCAGGGTGTCGGCGATCTGCTTCTCCACCGTGCGCATCCGGTCGATGCCGTCGGAGGAGGCGTCGAACCAGGTCGTCTGGTCGCCGGCACCGGTCCTGGAGACGTCGACGCGGACGAGCGGGGAGCCGTCGACGGCCAGGACGAGGGCACGGGCGCGCATGGACTCCGCGCGGTCCTTCTTCTGGCTGCTCACGGTGTCGTCGTAGAGCTGCCGCTGGGTGATCGACGCGTCGGAGCGGAAGGTCGCCAGCTCGCTGTCGCGCTGCGCGCGGGCGGCCAGCATGGCGTTCAGGCCCTCGGAGGTGAACCCTCTGGCCGCGAGGGCGACGGCGAGGTTCGCCCGTTCCCTGGACGCCTGCTCCTTGGCCCTGGCCAGCGCTCCGAAGGCGGACGCGCTGCCGACGAGCTCCTGGTCGGCGACACCCTGGATGATCTCGTCGTGCAGGGCCAGCAGGTCGGCGATCGTCCGGGAGTACATGGCGATCGTGGGCTGGGCGGGGAGGTGGGTGCCGACCGCGGTCTTGCGTACGCTGCCGAGCTCCTCGATGCGGCTGCGCATCTGGGCGAGCTCGCTCCGGCCGCGCTCGCCGAAGCCCTCGGCGGCACTGCTGCCGGTGATGATGTCGATGCGGTCTTTCACGCTCTTGGCCGCCTGGTCGACGGCCTTGTACTGCTCCTGCAGCCTCGCCCTGCCGGTGCTGCCGCGGCCCTGGGCGACGAACCGGGCCGACAGGTCGCGCTCGGTCTCCAGGTTGTGCGCCAGCTCGCTCAGGTCGGCGACGAGCTCGGCGCTGGTGCGCACCTGCTCGTACTGGGCGGCGGTGCTGATCGAGGTGACCACCCGCAGACCGCCCAGGACGATCGCGGCGGCGGTGGGGATGACGATGAGCGCGATCAGCCGCGTCCGCACGCGCCAGTTCTTGAGCGCGAGCTTGCTGCCGTTCTTCTCGGTCCCACGATCACCGAGGTCCGGAGCCGGGCCGCCCTCCGGCGGCACCCCCTCGGCGTCGAATGCCGGGGGAGATTCCGCCCCGGATTCGCGTTCGCTGGGGATTGACGCTGTCCTCACTGGCCTCCGCTACCTCTCCTCGGATCGTCTGCTTGGAGGGGATCGCGTCACGCATTTGATGTGCAGGTGACGCCGACGCATCCATGGGGTAGGGGTTATTGGAGCACAGCCGGAAGAGTTCGGCCAACAGCACATAACTCGCATTTTATGCGTAACCGGTACAACCAGGCCGTAACCGGACAGTCACTCTCCGACTCGACGTGCAAAGTTTCACAAAGTCGCGAAATCCATTTCTTGACACCCTGGGGTGCGACGACTAGACAAATCCCAGTCGTCGCGATTCATGGACGCGCAGTAAGCAAGCCCGGTTATCGCCCTTTTGCCCCATTAGGCCGATATTTGTAATTTGGGCGATCTACTCCGCTACTCTGATCCGCGGTCGGCATACCCCCCTTGATCACGTGCCTCCCGGGACTGTCTCCATGTCGCCCGCTACTTCAGCGAGTTCCGGCGGGGCGGTGAAACGCAGCTAAGGAGACCCCATGAGGTTCAGACTTGCGGGCCGGGCGGCCATCGCAGGGCTCGCTGCCGTGCTGGCACTGAGCGCCTGTGGTGGTTCGGACGACAAGCCCGACACCGCCAACGCGAGCGGGCTGGAGAAGTCCAAGATCTCGATCGGCGCGCTGCCCATCCCCGACTCGGCGGCGCTCTACATCGCCGACAAGAGGGGCTTCTTCAAGGAAGAAGGCCTGACCGTCGACATCCAGGTGGTCCAGGGTGGGGCCCAGGCGCAGCAGAGCCTGTTCGGCGGCTCCCTCGACGCCACGCAGACTAACTACGTCTCGACCTTCCTGGCCACGGCGGCCGGCAACAAGCCGAAGATCATTTCTGACCTTTATCAGGCGACCCCCAACTCCTTCAACCTCATGGTGGCCAAGGACTCCTCGATCAAGACCCCGGCCGATCTGAAGGGCAAGAAGATCGCGGTCAACAGCCTCAGGAACATCGGCACCCTGTCGGTGACCTCCGTGCTCAAGACGCACGGGCTCACCGAAAAGGACGTCGAGTTCCTGGAGTTCCCCTTCCCCGACATGGCGGGCAAGCTGGAGCAGGGCGTGGTCGACGCGGCCTGGATGACCGAGCCGCACCTGACCGCGGTCCAGAAGAACATCGGCGCCCAGAAGCTCGCCGACACCATGGTCGACTCGACCGCCGACTTCCCCATCGCCGGCGTGATCGTCACCGAGGACTTCGCGGCCAAGAACCCCAAGACCGTCGCCGCCTTCCAGCGCGCGGTCGCCAAGGCCCAGAAGATCTCCGCCTCCGACCGCAAGGCCGTGGAGGAGATCCTGCCGACCTACACCAAGATTGACGCGGCCACCGCCGCCGTCATCACCCTCGGCACCTTCCCCACCAGCCTCGACGAGACCCGTCTGCAGCGGGTGGCCGATCTGATGCTCGAGCAGGGCCTGTTGAAGAGCAAGATCGAGGCCAAGTCCCTCCTTCTCGGAAACTCCGGGTGATCGGACGACGCCTGCTCGACAGCAAACCGCTCTGCGGCGCCCTCGGCGCCGCGGGGCTGTTCTGCGTCCTGGAGGCAATCGGCCGGACCGGGCTGATCAGCCCGATCGTGTTCCCGCTGGCCTCGACGGTGCTCGGCCGCGCGGCCACGCTCGTGACCGACGGGGACTTCCTCCTCGATGTCGTCTCGACCCTCGGCGCCTGGGCTCTGGGGCTGCTGCTCACCGTCGTGGTCGCGGTGCCCGCCGGGTTCCTGCTCGGCACCCTGCCGCGGGTGGAGACCGCCCTCCGCCCCGTCCTGGAGTTCCTGCGCCCGATCCCGTCGCTGGCGCTGATCCCGCTGGCGCTCGCGCTGTTCTCCGACAAGTTCGACATGAAGATCGTGTTGATCGTCTACGCGGCGACCTGGCCGGTCCTGATGAACACGCTGTACGGCCTCAAGGACGTCGACCCGGTCGCCAAGGAGACGCTGCGCAGCTTCGGGTTCGGCCCGCTGGCCGTGCTGTGGCGGGTGTCGCTGCCGAGCACCGCGCCGTTCGTCGCCACCGGCGTACGGCTGGCCTCGGCGATCGCGCTCATCGTGGCGATCAGCACCGAACTGCTCGCCGGCGGCTCCGACGGCATCGGCGTCTTCCTCATCGAGGCGGGCGGCAGCTCCGACGCGATGCAGTACATCGTCGCCACCTCTATCTGGGCCGGGGTCATCGGCCTGGTCTCCAACAGCCTGTTCGTGCTGGCGGAGCGGCGGATCTTCCGCTGGCACAGCGCCCGGACGGAGGTCGTCTGATGGGACGCGTCCTGCGCGCCGTCGGCCGCCTGTGGGCGGTCCCGGTGGTCGTGGTGGCGTGGGAGCTCGCCACCCGCGCCGCGGAGAACCTCTCCTTCCCGCCGCCGACGGAGATCGCCGCCAGCATGTACCGGATGTGGCTGTCCGGCCCGGCCGAGCGGCTCTGGCTCACCGACGCGGCACTGGAGAACATCCCCGCGAGCATCGGCCGGCTGCTGGCCGGGTGGCTGCTGGCCGGAGTCGTCGGGACCGCCCTCGGGCTCGCGATGGGCCGCCTGCCGGTGCTCTTCCGGTTCGTGGACCCGCTTGTGCAGTTCGCCCGGGCCATCCCCCCGCCCATGCTGCTGCCGTTCTTCATGGCCCTGTTCGCCATCGGCCCGCAGATGCAGATCAACGTGATCGTGTTCGGCATCATCTGGCCGGTGCTGATCAACGCCGGTGAGGGCGCCCGGCACGTCGACCGCCAGCACCTGGACACCGCCAGGGTCTTCGGGCTGTCGCGCGGGCAGCGGCTTTTCCAGATCATCCTCCCCTCCGCGATGCCGAAGATCTTCGCCGGCCTGCGGGTCAGCCTGTCCCTGGCGTTGATCCTGATGGTCATCTCCGAGCTGGTGGGCAGCACCGACGGGATCGGCTTCCAGCTCCTGGACGCCCAGAGGTCTTACGATCTCCCCGGCGTGTGGGGGACCATCGTGGTACTCGGTGTCTTGGGATACGTGCTCAACTCGGCGTTCCTCGCGGCCGAACGACGCGTCCTGTCCTGGCACCGGGCCGCCAAGCAGACGACCTGAGGACCTGCTGTGCTTGAGATCTCCAACCTGTCCCACACCTACGGCAGCGGGCCGGGCGCCCATACCGCGCTGGGCGGCATCGACCTGACGGTCGCCGAGGGCGAGCTGGTGTGCATCGTCGGCCCCTCGGGGTGCGGCAAGTCCACGCTGCTGCGCTCCATCGCCGGGCTGCTGCGGCCCACCGGCGGGCAGGTCGTGCTCAACGGCTCCCCCGTCGAGCGGACTCCGGACAACCTGGCCGTGGTCTTCCAGGACTACAGCCGCTCCCTGTTCCCCTGGATGTCGGTGGCCGACAACGTCTCCCTCCCCCTGCGGCGCAAGGGGATGGACAAGAAGCAGCGCAGGGCGGCCGCGCTGGAGGCGCTGGAGCAGGTCGGACTGGAGGGCGCCGCGGCCAAATACCCGTGGCAGCTGTCCGGGGGCATGCAGCAGCGGGTCTCCATCGCCCGGGCCCTGGCCTACCGCCCCACCCTGCTGCTGATGGACGAGCCCTTCGGCTCGGTCGACGCCCAGACCCGCGAGGAGCTGGAGGACCTGACCCTGCAGGTCCGCAGCCACCACAACATGACCATCGTGCTCATCACCCACGACATCGACGAGAGCGTCTACGTCGGCGACCGTGTCGTGGTGCTGTCGAAGTCCCCGGCCGGGATCGTCGGCGACCTGCGCGTGGACCTGCCCGGCCCGCGCGACCAGATCACCACGCGGGAGCACCCCGACTTCGTGCACCTGCGCGCCGAGGTCGGCCGCCTGGTCCGCGGCATACGGAGCGGGCCGGCCCCCGCCTCCGAAGACGAGGCGGCCCCCGAAGACGAGACGACCTCCACCTCCGAAGACACGGCCCCCGACGACGAGGCGGCCTCTGACGACGAGGCGGCCCCCGCCTCCGAAGACACGGCCCCGGCCCCCGGGGCGAAGGCGCCCGCCTCCCAGGAGCCGGCCTCCGCCTCCCAATGAGAACTCCACCTCCCGACAGAGAACTCCCGACGAAGAAACAGGAGTGTCAATGAGCGACCCACAGGCACCGGTCTGGGATGCGATCGGCGGGGTCTCCCGCTTCGCGGCCCTGGCCACGATGGCCGAGCTGGGCTGCGCCGATCATCTGAAGGACGGGCCGCTGAGCGTCAAGGAGCTCGCGGCCCGGTGCGGGGCGGACCCGTCCGGGCTCGGCCGGGTGCTCCGCCAGCTCGCCTCCATGGGCATCGTGGCGACGACGACGCCCGGGGTCTACGAGCTGACCGAGGCGGGCGCCACGCTCCGCGAGGACGCGCCCGACACACTGCGCCCCGCCGTACGGATGATCGCCCAGGAGGGCTTCTGGTACGGCATGGGCACGGTCGCCCGGACGGTGCGCACCGGCAGGTCGGCCTTCATCGAGCGGCACGGCCCCCTCTACGGATACCTCAAGGACAACCCGGAGGCCGGGCGCCTGTTCGACGACTACATGGTGGCCAGGGCCCAGCCGTTCGCCGAGGCCGTGGCCGCCCGCTACGACTTCTCCGGCGTGCGCACCCTGGTGGACGTGGCCGGAGGCAAGGGGCACATCCTGGCCGCCATCCTGAAGGCCAATTCAGACATCCAGGGCATATTGTTCGATCTGGAACAGGTGATCCCGGGCGCACGGGAGTTCTTCGCCGAGGCCGGTCTTGAAGATCGGTGCAAATACCTCAGCGGTGACTTTTTCTCCTCGGTGCCCGCCGGGGCGGACGCCTACATGCTGGGCAGCGTGATCCACAACTGGTCCGACGAGGACGCCGTGCGGATCCTGCGCAACATCCGCGACGTCATCGCCGACGACGGCCGGCTGCTCCTGGTGGAGTTCGTGGTGCCGGACGACGACCGCGCCCACATCAGCAAGGACGTGGACATGCGGATGCTCGCCCTGTTCGGCGAGGGCCTGGAGCGCAGCACGTCCGAGTACGGCGAGCTGCTGAGCAGGGCCGGCTTCCGCTTCAGCCGCCAGGTCGAGCTGCCGGGCGGGGCCGGGATCGTCGAGGCCCGGCCGGTCTGAGCGGCGCGACGGCCGGTGACGTGGGGATCCGCGTCACCGGCCGTCGGCGTTCCAGGAGGGCCGCTCGTTGAGGAACCTGACGTCCATGTCGGTGATCCGGCCCTGGTCGGCGGCCATCTCGGCCAGCTCCTGGGGGGTGAGCACCTCCGAGATGTCGCCGAAGCCCAGCGGCGCCCGCTCGGCCACCATCGCGAGGGTCCGCTCCATCGGCATCTCCCGGTTGGCCAGGACGAGCGGGGTGGTGGCCGCCCTCCTCTCCTCCTCGTAGGCGGCCAGGCCCTCGACCGGGCCGGACCGGGCGAGGGAGCGGGCCAGCACCCGGGCGTCGAGCACGGCCTGCGAGCCGCCGTTGGACCCGACCGGATACATGGGGTGGGCCGCGTCACCGAGCAGGGTCGTCCGGCCCCGGCCCCACGACCGGAGCGGGTCCTTGTCCACCATGGGGTACTCCAGGATCCGCCCGGCCCCGGTGAGCAGTTCCGGCACGTCCAGCCAGGGGAACCGCCAGTCCGCGAAGTGCGGCAGCACGTCCTGCAGCCGGCCCTCCCGCGACCAGTCGGCGACCGGGACCGGCCCGCCCTCGGCCACCTTCACCTCCGCCACCCAGTTGACCTGGGTCCGGTCTGGCGAGACGGGGTAGGCCACGAACTTGCACGACAGGTTGGACCCGGCGACGGCCACCGTGGCGCCGTCCAGGAACGGCCGCCCCTCGGTGATCCCCCGCCACATCCGGACGCCGCCCCACAGCAGCGGCCCGTCGTGCGGGTGGAGCCGGGCCCGCACGGCCGAGTGGACACCGTCGGCGCCCACCAGCACGTCGGCGGCCACCTCGACGCGCCGTCCGGTGCCCGTCTCCAGCAGCGACGCGGTGATCCCGTCCGGCCCCTCGGTGACGTCCTGGAAGGTCAGGCCGGTCCGGACCGCCCCGGCGCCGAGCCTGCGGCGCACCGCGTCGAGCAGCGACATCTGTAGCACGCCCCGGTGGACGGAGTACTGCGGCCAGCGGTAGCCGGCGGCCCTCCCCCTGGGCAGCGACAGAATCGTGCCGCCGAAGCGGTCGGTGTAGGTCTGAAAACTGGTCGGGACGCCGATCGCCGCCAGTTCCTCACCCAGTCCGAGTTCGGTGAGCTCCCTGACGGCATGGGGCTGGATATTGATGCCCACGCCCAGTGGGCGCAATTCCGCGGCCGACTCCGCGACCACGCATTCGATTCCCGCGGCGTGGAGGCTGAGCGCGGCGGTGAGGCCGCCGATCCCGCCTCCGATGACCAATACGCGCATCCGCCCCTCATCCCCGGCCACGATTTCACCGGACCGATCTCCACACAAGATCATAACTCATGGACTTATGCCATGCCTTGATAGTTAATTCCGGTCGGCGTTCATCTGGATGAACCATGGCGGGAACGGCATGGCCGAGCCGAATTCCCTCCGCTAGAGTCGCTGTCGCTTCAAAGATCGCGGAGACGGGGGACCATTAGGCGCGCAGGCCCGTTCCGATTCCACTCATGAAATTCATCAATCCGCTCAAAAGGGGAGTTCATGAGAATCAGCCACGCTTTCCTGGCCGCCCTGGTGGCCGCGCTGGCGCTCAGCGCGTGCGGCGGCGCGGACACCGGCGCCGCCCGGCCCGCGACCGGCGACGGGCCGGAGAAGACGGAGATCACCGTCGGAGTGGTGCCCGTCCCCTCGGCCGCGCCGCTGTTCATCGCGATGGAGAAGGGCTTCTTCGAGCAGGAGGGCCTGAAGGTCAGGACGGAGACCATCCAGGCGCCCCAGGCTGTCATGCCGAAGATCCTCAACGGCTCCATCGACACCTTCCTGACCAGCTACGTCTCCCTGATCGCCATCCAGGACTCCGGGGTGGCCAGGCTCAAGATGCTGGTGGAGTCCCAGCAGGGGGCGCCGGGCGTCAACGGCGTGCTGGTCACCGGCGACTCGCCGCTGAAGGAGACCGGTGACCTCAAGGGCAAGAAGATCGCCGTGAACGTGGTGAAGGCGCTCGGCGAGGTGACCACCAGCGCCCATCTGAAGGCCGCCGGGCTCGCCCCCGCGGACGTCAGCTTCGTGCCGGTGCCCTTCGCCGAGCAGCTCGCGGCGCTGCGGGCGGGCCGGGTGGACGCGGCCTGGATGACCGAGCCCTACATCTCGGCGGCCAAGAAGGACCTGTCGGCCCGCGTCCTGGTCGACACCCTCACCGGCCCGACCGAGGGGCTCCCCCTGGACGGCTGGGCGGCGAGCGCCGACTGGACGGCCAAGCACCCGAAGACCGCCGCCGCCTTCCAGCGCGCCCTGGGCAGGGCCCAGAAGCTGGCCGCCTCCGACCGGGCCGAACTGGACAGGGTGATCCCGGCCTATACCCGGATCCCGGCCGACGTCGCGGCGGAGATGACCCTGGGCACCTTCAGCACCTCGCTCGACGCCGCGCGGGTCCAGCGGGTGGCCGACCTCATGTCCGAGTTCGGGCTGACCAAGACCAAGATCGACGCCACCGCCCTCGTGGCGGGGTGACGGCCGCACCCGGATGACGACGTGCCCGCGCCCCGAGGGGCGTGACCGTTGAACCTGCGGACGGCCCGCCGCGGCGTCACCGGCGTCGCCGCCTTTCTCGCCGTGCTGGAGACGCTCGGCCGCACCGGGCTGATCGACCCGCTGCTGCTGCCGCTCGCCTCCACCGTGACGGCCAGGGTGGCCGGGCTCGCGGCCGACCCGGACTTCCTGGCCGCCGCGGGCCACACCCTCCTGGCCTGCGGCGGGGGGCTGCTGCTCGCGGTGGCGGCGGCCGTACCGGCCGGGCTGCTGCTGGGGACGGTCCCCGCGCTCGAGGGCGCGCTGCGCCCGCTGATCGAGTTCCTCCGCCCGATCCCCTCGGTGGCGCTGATCCCGCTCGCCCTGTTCCTGTTCGCCGACGGCGCGCAGGCCAAGGTCGCGCTCATCGTGTTCACCACCTCCTGGCCGCTGCTGATCAACACGCTGTACGGCCTGCGGGAGGTGGACCCGCTGGCCAAGGACACCCTGCGGAGCTTCGGCTTCGGCCCACTGGCCGTCGTGCTCCGGGTCTCGCTGCCCAGCGCGGCCCCGTTCGTCGTCACGGGCGTGCGGATCGCGGCCTCGGTCGCCCTGATCGTGGCGGTGAGCGTGGAGCTCGTCGCGGGAGGCACCGGGATCGGCACCTTCCTCAGCGACGCGGCGGCCGGGAACCGGCGGGACGTGATGCTCGCCGCCGTCGTCTGGACCGGGGTCATCGGCCTGGCCCTCAACGCGCTGCTGGTCGCCGCCGAGCACCGGCTGTTCGGCTGGCGTCGCGCCGGGGCCGGGGAGGTCTGGTGAGGGGCCCGCTGATCCGGTCGTGGATCGTGCCCGTCGCGCTCGTGGCCTGGGAGCTGCTGACCCGGTGGGCCCGGGCGGTCTACTTCCCGCCGCCCTCGGTGATCGTGGCCCGGCTGCACGAGATGTGGCTGTCCGGGCCAGCCACCAGGCTCTTCCTGACCGACGACGCGCTCGGCAACGTGCTGCCCAGCCTGGGCCGGCTGGCGCTCGGCTGGGGCGCCGCGTGCCTGGCCGGAGTCGTCGCCGGGGTGGCGGTCGGCCGCTCGGTGCGCCTGTCGGAGTACGCCGGCCCGCTGATCCAGCTCGGCCGGTCCGTCCCCCCGCCCACGCTGCTGCCGATCTTCCTGCTGCTGTTCGGCGTGGGGGCCCCGATGCAGGTGGCCGCGATCGTGTTCGGCGTCATGTGGCCGGTGCTGATCAACTCGGCGGACGGCGCCCGCCACGTGGACCGCGGGTATCTGGAGGCCGCCCAGGTCTTCGGGCTGGACCGGGGCCGGCGGCTGCTGCTGGTGATCCTCCCGGCCGCCGCCCCGAAGATATTCGCGGGCCTGCGGCTCAGCGTCTCGCTCGCCCTGATCATGATGATCGTCTCCGAGCTGGTCGGCAGCACCGAGGGCATCGGCTACCGGATGCTGGTCGCCCAGAGCGAGCTGGACATCCCGTCGATGTGGTCGGCCATCACCCTGATCGGCCTGCTGGGCTACGGCCTCAACGCGGCCTTCCTCCGGGTGGAGCGGCGTGTGCTCGCCTGGCATCTGGCCCGGGGCTGACCCGCCCTCGGGCCGGTGGACGCGCCCGGAGACGCGGCGTGGCGGCGTGGCGTACGGGCGTGGCGTGGGGGCCGCCTGGTGGCGGGCCCCACGCCACGGTCTCAGACCCGGAGCGTGAGGACGTGCTCGACCAAGGTGATCAAGGTCGACTTCACGGCGTCGCGGGACCGGGCGTCGGTCCGGACGACGGGGATGTGCGGGGAGATCGTCAGAGCCTCCCGCACCTCCTCCTCACCGTGGATGTGCGAGCCGCCGAAGCCGTTGAGCGCCACCACGAAGGGCAGCCCGGCCTCCTCGAAGTAGTCGATCGCCGGGAAGCTGTCGGCCAGCCGCCGGGTGTCGACCAGCACGATCGCGCCGATCGCGCCCTTCACGAGGTCGTCCCACATGAACCAGAACCGGTGCTGACCCGGCGTACCGAACAGGTACAGGATCAGATCCCGGTCCAGCGAGACCCGACCGAAGTCCATGGCCACCGTGGTGGTCCGCTTGGTCGGGATGTGCGAGAGGTCGTCGACCTCCGCACTGGCCTCCGTCATGACCGCTTCCGTGGTCAACGGCATGATCTCGGAGACCGCGCCGACGAAGGTCGTCTTGCCGACACCGAATCCTCCGGCGACAACGATCTTCGTCGACGTCATTCCGGCGTCAGAGCCTGCGAAGCCCACTGAGCACCCTTTCAAGCAAGTTGAGATCCGGCTTTCCGGCATCCAGTGACGGCTGGTGGATCTGCACCAGGCCCTCGGCCGCCATGTCCGCGATCAGGACCCGGGTCACGCCCAGCGGCATCCGCAGCAGAGCTGAGAGCTCCGCCACCGAGCGCACCTGCTGGGACAGCGAGATGATCGCCTGATACTCCGTGGAGAGCGTGCCCGTATCCACGCTCACGAACGTTGCCGAGGAGACCAGCGCCTCGAGTGCGAGCTGCATCCGAGGGGCGGTCCTTCCCCCGGTCACAGCGTACGGGCGGATCAGACGATCTCGCCCGCTCTTGGCCTGAGACGTGTTCGGGATTTCCTCCCCCGGACCACGCCAACCTGGTGCGTCCATATCACCTCCCTATCGCTGAGCCGACTGCAGCTCGGCCCGGAGCGCGGGCGTGAGCGCCTGGCCGGCCCGCTCTGCCAGCAGTGTCATCTGGTAGGCCACCAGGCCCATATCACAGTCCGGCGAGGCCAGTACGGCGAGCGCGGAACCATCGCTGATCGACATGGTCAGCAGGAGGCCCCGCTGCATCTCGATCACGGTCTGGGCGACGGGGCCGCCCTCGAACACCCGGGAGGCCCCCTGGGTCAGGCTGATCAGACCGGCCGTGATCGCGGCGAGCTGGTCGGCGCGGTCCTTCGGAAAGCCCTGGGAGTAGGCCAGTGGAAGACCGTCCGCGGAGACGATCACCGCGTGGGCGACTCCCGGCATCTCTTTGACGAACTCGGTGATCAGCCAATTGAAGCCACGTGCGGCCTGACTGAGTTGGTGGTTCACTGCTTCTCTCCCTCGACGGCGTTGGACCGCTCGTTCATCTCAGCGCGGCCCTGCCGTACGCCTTGCTGGAAACTGGACAGACGACTGCGCACTCGTTCCGCCGAGATCGGGGGCATCGGCGGTGGCGGCGTCGCCGGCGCCGCGGAGGCGGATCCGGGGACGAGGTTCGCCTTGGGCACCCGCTTGGGCAGACCGGCGCCGGTCGTGCCGCCCTCCACGGGCTTCTTGGCCACCTCGGCCGCGGCCCAGCCCTGGTCGGAGGGGGTGCTCCACGGCTGCCTCTCACCGGACTGCAGGCTCTGCCTGGGCTGGCGGACCGGCAGCGGCTGGGCGGCCTCCTGGACCGGCTGCTCCAGCGGCCGGGGCCTGGCCATGGGCCGCTCGGCCTCGGACCCGGGCTCGGGCTCGGGCTCGGGTTCGAGCTCGGCGGAGGAACTGCTGCGGAACCAGTCCGACCCCACCGCCGCGAAGATCGGCAGGAACTCCTCCGACTCCGTCGCCGACACCTCGACCGCAGGAAGGTTCTGGGTGTTGTCGGCCACCTCCTGCTGCGGCGGCGTCCACGGGTCGACCGGCGGCATCTCCGGCCAGGACGGCGGGAACGACGGCTGCGAGGCCGAGGCCGGCGGCTGCGGCGCCCGGGCCGGCGGCGCGGCCGGGGGCGGCGGCGAGACCGACGTGAAGGGCGACGACCACAGGTCCTCCACCGCGGAGGCCGACATCACCGGCGCCGACCAGATGTCGGCCGCCGGAGCTGGGGACGGCGGGGCGGCGGCCGCCGGGGCCGCGGGCGTCCGGTCGGCCGGCCCGCGTGCCGGGGCGGTGCCGAACGGGTCGGGGTTCGGCCCGGCCGCGAACGGGTCGGAGTTGGAGATGCTGCCGAACGACGACAGGGACATGTTCTGACCGGTCATGGCCAGCTCCGGCATCCCGGACTGGGCCACCACCTGCACGGGGAGCAGGACGACGGCGCTGAGGCCGCCGACCTCCGGGCGGCGGAGCTGGACCCGGATGCCGTGGCGCATGGCCAGGCGGCCGACCACGAACAGGCCCATCCGGCGGGAGACCGACAGGTCCACGGCCGGGGGCTCGGCCAGCCGGCGGTTGGCCTCGGCCAGCTCCTCGTCGCTCATGCCGATGCCCGCGTCGGTGACCGCCAGGATGATGGCGCCCGTCTCGTTGCCGTTGCTGCTCACCGTGATCTTGGTGTCCTGCGGCGAGAAGAAGATGGCGTTCTCGACCAGCTCGGCGATCAGGTGGACGATGTCGTTGACGGCCGAGCCGATGATCGAGGTGCCGGACTCCACCCGGAGGGACACCCGCTCGTAGTTCTCGACCTCCGACAGCGAGGCGCGGACGACGTCGCTCAGCGGGACCGGCTCGCTCCAGCGGCGGCTCTGCTCCTGGCCCGCGAGGACCAGGAGGTTCTCGGAGTTACGGCGCATGCGGGTGGCCAGGTGGTCCAGCTTGAAGAGGCTGGCCAGCCGGTTGTCGTCCTGCTCGCCCTGCTCCAGGTCGTCGATGAGGTCGATCTGGCGTTCCACGAGCGACTGGGTGCGCCGGGAGAGGTTGACGAACATCGCGTTGACGTTGTTCCGCAGCCGGGCCTCGTCGCCCGCCAGCCGGATGGCCTCGCGGTGGACCTCGTCGAAGGCCCGGGCCACTTCCCCGATCTCGTCGCGGGAGAGCACCCCGATGGAGGGCACCTCGACGTTGGGCGCGAGGTCCCCGGACTCCCGCAGCACGCGGACGGTCTCGGGCAGCCGGGTGTCGGCCACTTCGAGCGCCTCGCTGCGCAGCCTGCGCAGCGGCCGGACGAGCGTGCCGGCCACCCAGGCGGTGATCAGCAGGATCAGGATCAGCAGGACGGCGATCGCGGCACCGGAGATGATGGCGCTGCGCTGCTCGTTGCTCTCCATCTCCTGGCTGCGGGCGACGACCGCCGCGGACAGGCCGCGCTCGACGGTCCGCATGCCGTCCACCGTCGCCGAGGAGGTGAGATACCAGTTGTTGATCCCCCGGATCCCCATGGGGGGCAGGGGGAGGAACTCTCGCATGCGGGACATGACCAGGGCACGCGTGGCGTCGGCCCGGTCGATCCGCTGGCCGCTGACCGCTTCCCGGAAGCGCTTGATGTCGTTCGGGGTGGCGGTCGCCTGGAAGGCGGACAGTTCGCTGAGCTGGCTCTTGTAGGCGCCCAGGAACTCGGCGGGGTCGTCGAAGTCGAACTTGCGCTCCTGCAGGCCGACGAGGAGGATGCCGCGCTGCCTGGCGACCTGCTCCTTGGCCCGGCTCAGCGCGCCCAGCGCGAGCGCGTCACCGATGAGACGTTCGTCACCGCCGCTACGGCCGAGGTCGTCGTGGAGGGTGATGAAGTCGGTGATCATCCGCGAGTAGATGCTGAGGGCCGCACGCGGGAGCACCCCCTGCTCCATGGGCCTGCGCAGACCGGGCAGGCCCTTCAGCCAGCGGCTCACCTGGGAGGTCTCGGTGACGACCCGGGCCGCCTCCCCGCTGTCGAGGCCCTCGATCGACTTCTGCACCTGCGCGCTGACCTGGTCGACCACTTCACGCTGCTGCTTGACCTTGGTGAACCGGGCGGGACGGTGCCTGTCGGCGATGTACCAGGCGGTGAGGTCGCGTTCCTCGGCCATCTCGTGGGAGAGCGTGCCGAGCTGCTCGACGAGCGAGGCGATCTCACTCATCCTGCGATACTCGCCGGCACTGGCCAGCGAGCTGGTGAGCTGGAGTCCGGTCAGCGCCACAGCTGCCGCGGTGGGGAGCAGGATCAGCGCGACCAGTCGGGGACGCACGCGCCAGTTCGACGGCAGTAGTCGGCTGCCCACCCCTGACGCGCGGTGGCTCCGGCGGTCTTGTGTCATCACTGGCCTACGTAACCCCTCGCCGGGTGCGGATGCGGCGAAAGCAATTTGAGCACATCCTTTATGTCACTTCGAATGGAGTAAGTGTCGACAAATCCCCGCAAAAGGGATATATGACCCAGAATTTCAGGCCGGCCGGAAGGAGTCTCTCGCCTCAGGAGCCTGGTGTTTGATCATCAGATGGCGCGTCACGGAGTACTCCTGGACCGCCTCCTGGCTCATGTCCTTGCCGAATCCGCTGCCCTTGACCCCACCGTGCGGCGCCTCGGAGGCGATCGGCAGATGGTCGTTTACCCAGGTCACGCCCACGTCGAGGCGGTGCGAGACGCGCAGCGCCCGGGCCACGTCGCTGGACCAGACCGAGGAGGCCAGGCCGTAGGGGGTGTCGTTGGCCAGCCGTACCGCCTCGTCCTCACCGTCGAACGGCAGAGCCACCAACACCGGCCCGAAGAGTTCACCCTGGACGATCTCGCTGTCCTGGCGGGCGCCGGAGATCAGCGTGGGCGGATAGTAGAAGCCGGGGCCGTCCAGGGGGGCGCCACCGCACAGGAGCGAGGCGCCCGCGGCGACGGCGCGCTCGACGAACCCGTGCACACGGGCCCGGTGCCCGGCGGAGATCAGCGGACCGATGTCGGTCGCCTCGTCCCAGGGGTCCCCCGCCTTGATCTTCGCCAGAGTCTCGTGCAGCGCCTCGACCGCCTCGCCGTACACCTCCCGGGCGATGTAGACGCGGGTCGCGGCCGTGCAGTCCTGGCCGGTGTTGTAGGTGGCGCCCATGGCCACTCCCCTGGCCATCTCGGCCAGGTCCGCGTCGCCGAACACCAGCGCCGGAGCCTTGCCGCCGAGCTCCAGGTGGACCCGCTTCAGCGACCCCGCGGCCCCGCGCATGACGGCGCGGCCGGTCTCGGTGGAGCCGGTCACGCTCACCATGTCCACACCCGGATCGGTGACCAGCGCCTCACCCACCTCGGCGTCGCCGAGGACGACCTGGAGCAGACCCTCGGGCGCCCCCGCTCCGGCGAACAGCTCGGCCAGCCGGAGCGTGGTGCCCGGCGTCTGCGGGGCGGGCTTGATGACCACCGCGTTGCCCGCGGCGAGGGCGGGGCCGATCTTCCAGATGGCCATCACGAGCGGGAAGTTCCACGGGGCGATCGACCCGACGACCCCGACCGGGCGGCGGACCAGCACCGAGGTGTAGCCGGAGCTGAGCACTCCGGCCCCGGTGCCCTCCAGCGAGCGGGCCGCCCCGGCGAAGAAGCGGAGGTTGTCGGCCGCGAACGGCAGCTCGCCGTCGCGGAACACCGCCGCCGGTTTGCCGGTCTCGGCGACCTCCAGCCGGGTCAGCTCCTCGGCGTCGGCCTCGACGAGGTCGGCGAAGCGCAGCATCACCTTGGCCCGCTCGGCCGGGGTGGCCCTGCTCCATTCCTCATACGCCGCACGCGCTCGCCGTACGGCGGCCGCGACCTCGGAGACCGGGGTGTCGGCCACCTCCCTGAGGAGCTGGCCGTCTGCCGGGTTGATCAACTTGCCCATGGAACTTCCCTCGTAATGGTGGTGCTCAGAGCTTTCAGGCGCCGGCCTGCTCGATCAGGTCGGCGGCCTTGCGCAGGCCGTCGCGGCGGCGGATCTCCTCACCG
The DNA here is from genome assembly GCF_055586905.1 of Streptosporangium sp. NPDC048886. Classification (NCBI taxonomy): domain Bacteria; kingdom Bacillati; phylum Actinomycetota; class Actinomycetes; order Streptosporangiales; family Streptosporangiaceae; genus Streptosporangium; species Streptosporangium sp. NPDC048886. The sequence goes on along the minus strand of NZ_JBVJHH010000014.1, from coordinate 107,326 downwards.
GCCGCCGCCAGGCGCTCGCGGAGCTCGCCGTCGCCGAGCAGCCTGTCCAGGGCGCCGGTCAGCTCCTCGTCGGTGAAGGTGTAGGTGCCCAGGCGGACGCCGTAGCCGAGCTCGTGGATCCGCTGCGCGTTGTCGTACTGGTCCCAGAACAGGGGCAGCAGGATCATCGGCTTGCCGAAGTGCAGCGCCTCGGTGGTGGTGTTGTTGCCGCCGTGCGTGATGACCAGGTCCGCCATGGGGATGATCTTCGTCTGCGGGACGAACTCGGCGCCCCACATGTTGTCGGCGAGCTTGATCTCCTCGTGCAGCGGGCCCTTGGAGACGATGAAGCGGTGGGGGGTGGTGCCCAGCACGTCGATGACCCGCTGCATCAGCGCGACGTCCGCCGAGCCGAGCGAGCCGAGCGAGAAGTAGACCAGCGCGCCGTCCCGCCCGGCCAGCGACGCGGGCAGCTCGAAGCCGCCGTCGGTCTCGCGGACCGAGGAGTCCAGGCGGTGCCAGGACTCGCCCAGCGGCCGGGCGTCGGTGTAGTCGGCGATCTCCGGGAAGACGTAGAGGTTCAGGTCGCCCTCGTGGATGAAGTCCAGCTCCGGCAGCGGCCGGGCGCCCTGGGCGACGACCCACTCGTTGAAGGCGGTCCAGATCTCGCGGTGGGTCCGGTCGTACTCGGCGCGGAAGGGCTCCCACTCGGACCGGTCGTCGGCCGGCAGGCCGGAGAAGACCGGCGCGACGCCCTCGCCGCGCACCTCCAGCGGGTTGCAGGAGACGATGCGGACGAACGGCTTGCCGGCCGTGAGCAGTGCCGGGAAGGTGATGACGTTGTCCTCGACGATCACATCCGGCTGGACCCGCTCGATAATCGCCTTCAGCTGAGGCTCGCAGTACTTCACGCCGTCGACGAGCGCCTCCCAGATCGGCTTGGTCACCGTCTCAAGCTGATCCGAGGTTGACTTGCGATATTCCGGCGCGGTGTCCCGGATGAAGTCCTTCCAGAACTGTCCCGGGTCCTGCTCCTCTTCCGACGGCGGCGCGAGATCGACCAGGTCCTCCTCGAATCCGAGAGCCTCCAATTTGCCCTTCCAGGAGGCTTCAGCTGCGAAGACGACCCGGTGGCCGCGCTTGCGAAGAATGTCGCCGATGCCGATGCAGTTGTTCGTCGGCCCGTAGGCGCTCTCCGGCATGAACAGGATCGTGAGAGACATCATGCCTCCAAGTGAGAGGAAATTCTGGCTTTGAAGAATGGTTCAATTCTTAGAGCTAGCTAAACCGCCGGAAAGCGGTCACTATGGACCCCGGCACAGAGCGTGGTTTTCAACGAGTGGGGGATTATGACGCGCAAGAGCCGGGCGGATCGTCGCCTGGATCTCATTGCAGCCGCACACCGGGCGATCATCCGGCACGGCACTGAGGGAGTGCACCTCAACCACGTCGCCGAGGAGGCCGGTCTGACCTCCGGAGCGGTTCTCTACCACTACCCCAACTTGGGCGAGCTGCTGGTGGACGCCCATCACGCCGGGATGGAACGTTTCTATGAGCAGCGTCTCAAGCGGATCAGCGGCATGCGCGACCCCGCCGACAAGCTCATCGTCACCGTCCGCTCGGGCCTGCCGCTCGGGCCGGACGACCCGGACGTGCGGCTGCTCAACGAGCTCGGCGGAGCCGCCGCCCGCAACAGGATGTACGCCCTGCTGCTCACCACGCTCTACGACCGCCAGGTCTCCATGTATCAGAGCGTCCTGGAGACCGGGGCCGCCCTGGGGACCTTCACGCTGTCCGGCGACTCCCTCGTCATCGCGCGCAACCTCGTCGCGCTCGAAGATGCGTACGGTTACCGCATAACGGCCCGCCACCCGGTGATCGGCCCGCAGGAGGCGACGGAACTGATCCTGTCCTACGCCAGGACCGTCACGAACAACCCGCTCAAGACGTCTCATTGAGGGATCAGCACCCCATCCTCGGCCGCCCAGGTGAGGGCGACCGAGGAGCCCGCCTGGACCTGGGTGGCCCCTTGCGTGGCCACCAGGACCGGCGTCGGGCGACCGTCCACCTGGACCGAGACGTGTGAGATGCCGCCGTAGAAGCTGACGTCCGCGACCTTCCCCCGCAGCACGCCCTCCCCCGCCACCGGGCTCACGGCCGCCTCCGCGTCTCCAGAGCCCTCAGCTCCTCCAGCATCCTCGGCGCCTTCGGAGTCTTCGGCGTCCGCGTCCCTGACGTCCTCGGCGCTCTCAACGCCCTCACCGTCCGCCGCGTCCTCGGCGCCTTCGGAGTCTTCGGCGTCCGCGTCCTTGACGTCCTCGGCGCTCTCAACGCCTTCGGCGTCCGCCGCGTCCTTGACGTCCTCACCGTCCGCCGCGTCCTCGACGCCCTCGGTAACGTCGGCGGCGTCGGTGTCCTCAGCGCTCTCGGCGCCGGCCGCGCCCTCGGTGCCCTCGGCAACCTCGGTGCTCTCGTCACCCGCCGCGTCCGCCGCACCCTCCGTGCTCTCACCGTCCGCCGCGTCCTCAGCGTCCGCCGCGTCCTCAGCGCTCTCAGCGCTCTCAGCGTCCGCCGCGCCCTCGGTGCTCTCGTCACCCGCCGGGTCCTGGGCGCCCTCCGTGCCTTCGGCGGCTTCGGCGCGCTCGGCGCCCTCGTCGCCTTCTGCATCCTCGGTGTCGTCGGCGCCCTCGGTGTCGTCGGCACTCTCGGCCCCGGCCACCGTGTCTTCGACGCTCTCACCCTCCGCTGTCGCGTCCTCGGCGGTTCCGTCCTCGACGGCCGTTTCCTCGGCCGTCTCGTCCTCAGCCGTCTCGTCCTCGGCCGTCTCGTCCTCGGCGTCCGCCGGGGTCCAGCTGACCAGCCTGAGCCGCTCGGGCCGTACGGCGAGCAGCGCCGGCACGCCCTCCTCCAGGTCGGACAGGCCGGGCAGGACGCCGAGCGCGTCGCTGGACAGGCCGTCCGCGCACGCCTTGCCCTCGAAGAGGTTGTTGGCGCCCACGAAGTCGGCGACGAACGGCGTGCGGGGCCGCTCGTACAGCGTCACCGGCGCGTCCACCTGCTCCACCTTGCCCGCGCTGAAGACCGCGATCCGGTCGGCCAGCGACATGGCCTCCTCCTGGTCGTGGGTGACCACGACGAAGGTGATGCCGACCTCGTGCTGGAGCCGCTTGAGCTCAAGCTGCATCTCGGCGCGGACCTTCTTGTCCAGCGCGGACAGCGGCTCGTCCAGCAGCAGCAGCCGCGGCCGCTTCACGATCGCGCGGGCCAGCGCGACACGCTGCCGCTGGCCGCCGGAGAGCTGCTGCGGTCTGCGCTTGGCCATCGCGCTCAGGCCGACCTTCTCCAGGACCTCCTCCACCCGCTCGCGGATCTCGGCCTTGGGCAGCTTCTCCCGCTCCAGGCCGTAGGCGATGTTCTTGGCCACGCTCATGTGCGGGAACAGCGCGTAGGACTGGAACATGAGGTTGACCGGGCGGCGGTGCGCGGCCTGGGTGAGCAGGTCGGCGCCGTCGAGCGTGACGGTGCCCGAGTCGGGGGACTCGAAGCCCGCCAGGATCCGCAGGAGCGTGGTCTTGCCGCAGCCGCTGGGGCCCAGCAGCGCGAAGAACTCTCCCTGCCGGATCTCCAGGGAGATCTCCGACAGCGCCGTGACGTCGCCGAACCGGCGGCTGACACCTGTGATCTGCAGCATTAGGACAGCGACTCCGTCAGTCGGGTCATCCGCTGGGCCACGATCACCACGGTGAAGCTCACGGCCAGCAGCAGGGTCGCCAGCGCGTTGATCTCCGGGGTGACCCCGAAGCGGACCATTGAGTAGATGACGATGGGCAAGGTGGGGGTGGTCGGCGCCGCGGTGAAGAAGGCGATCACGAACTCGTCGATGGAGAGCGTGAACGCCAGCAGGGCCCCCGCCGCGATGCCGGGCATGAGCTGGGGCAGCGTGACGCGGACGAACGTCGTCAGCGGCGTCGCGCCGAGGTCCCTGGACGCCTCCTCCAGGGAGGTGTCGGCGTGGGTGAGCCGGGTGCGGACCACCGCGGTCACGAAGGCCATGCCGAACACCGTGTGGGCCAGCAGCACCGAGTGCAGGCCGAGGGTCATCTTGATCATGGCGTAGAGCACCAGCAGGCCGATGGCCAGCACCAGGTCGGGCAGTACGGCCGGCAGCACGCCGAGCCCGTCCAGCAGCCGCGACCTGGTGTGACGGGCCAGGCCCACCGCCAGCAGGGTGCCGAGCACGGTGGCGAGCGCCGTGGACCCGGCGGCCACGATCAGGGTGTTGACCAGGCCCTCGCGGACGGTCTCGTTCCCGGCGAGCTTGCCGTACCACTTCAGGCTCAGGCCCTCGAAGGTGTAGGGCGACTTGCCGGCGTTGAACGACATGACGACGAGCACCACGATGGGCGCGTACAGGAATATGTAGGTCACCCAGAAAGGGACGTACAGCAGACGCGGTCTACGCACGGCGGGAACTCCAGGCCTGCAGGAGCAGCAGGACGATCAGGACGGCGAGGAGGGCGAGCGTGAGGGCGGAGCCGAACGGCCAGTCGCGCGCCTTGAGGAACTGGTCCCGGATCAGGTTCCCGACCATGATCGAGCGACCGCCGCCGAGCAGTTCGGGGATGACGAAGTTGCCGAAGCTCGGCACGAAGACGAACATGCACCCGGTGACCACGCCCGGCAGGGTCAGCGGCAGCGTCACCGAGGCGAAGGTGCGGGCCGGCCTGGCGCCGAGGTTGGCCGAGGCCTCGCGGAGCTGCGGGTCCAGCTTCTCGATCGCCGCGTAGAGCGGGAGCACCATGAGCGGCAGGTAGGAGTAGATGAGGCCGGTGACGATCGTGCCCTGGTTGTACAGGAACTCGAACGGGCCCAGGCCGAGCTTGCCCAGCGCGGTGTTGACCAGCCCGGGGCCGCTGAGAAGAACGATCCAGGCGTAGATGCGGACCAGGAAGTTCGTCCAGAAGGGCAGCACGATCGCGACCAACGCGACCGTCTTCCACTTCGCGGGGAGCTGGGCGATCACATAGGCCGTGGGGTAGCCGACCAGCAGGGCGATCAGCGTGGCGGCCGTGGCCAGCTTCAGCGAGTCGAGCACGACGTCGAGGTAGATCGGGTCGAGCAGCCGGGTGAAGTTCTCCCCGGTCAGCTCGTAGATGACGCCGCCGAAACGTCCCCTGCGGAAGAACGCGTAGCTGATCACCAGCGCCAGCGGGATCAGCATGAGGATGATCAGATAGGTCAGGCCGGGACTGAGGAAGACCAGCCGTCCGAGCACACGCGACCGGCGCGACCGCGACTTCGCGGTCGCGCCGGAGACGGTAGAGCTTGTCACTTCGCTGCCTGAACCTCGGTGGCCAGACGGGTGAACTTGGTGGAGTCCTCGCCCAGGTCGATGATCGACTCACCGGCCAGCAGCTGCGACGGGGTCATCTGGAGCGGCGCGTTCTTCTCCACGAGCTCCTTGGGCAGCTTGTCCATGGCGGCCTTGTTCGGGACCTTGTAGAGGATGTTCTCCGCGGCCCAGCCGTGGATCTCCGGGTCCAGGATGAAGTTGATGAACGCGTGCGCGGCTTCCTTGTTCTTGGAGCCCTTCAGCACCACCATCGTGTCCACCCAGAGGTCGCTGCCCTCCTTCGGCACCACGAACTTGATGTTCTTCTCGCTGGTCGGGCACCAGCCGTCCCACGCCTCGGCCATCACGGCCTCGCCGCTCGTGAGGCGCTTGCCGAAGTCGACGTCGTCGTAGCGGAGCAGGTTGGGCTTGGCCTCCAGCAGCTTCGCCTTGACCTTGGCCAGGTCCTCGTCGCTCTTGGTGTTGACCGACAGGCCGAGCGCCTTGACGGCGGGCAGGGCCAGCCAGCGCTCGGTGGTCATCATGGTGACCTTCTTCTTGGCCTCGTCCGGCGGGTTGAGGATGTCGTTCCAGCTCGTCGGCTCGGTCTTCACCAGGTCGCTGCGGTAGCAGATGCCGGTGGTGCCCCAGGTGTAGGGGACGGAGAAGACGTTGCCCTTGTCGTAGGAGAGCTCCTTGGCCTCGGGGTAGAGGTTGGCCAGGTTGGGGATGAGCTCGGGGTGGATCGGCTCCAGCAGGCCGGCCTCGTTGAGGGCCTGGGCATACTGGCCGGAGACGAAGGCCACGTCGAGGCCGGTGTCGGCGCCGGCGGTCAGCTTGCCCATGATGATCTCGTTGGTGTCGTGCAGCGTGACCTTGAGATCGGTCTTGAGTTTGTCCTTGACCCTCTTGGGAAGGTCTTCAGGGGTGTAGCCCGGCCAGACCGAAATGGTGATGCTCTGCTTGGACAGATCCATGTTCGGGTCGAGCTGGGCGGACGAGGCGCTCGCGGCGGGCGCGGCGGCACTGTCCGTGGACCCTCCGCCGCAGGCCGAGACGGCGAGAGCGAGACCGGCGACCAGGGCGGCGGCCGGAAGACGACGGGTGTACCGGGCACGGGACACGACCGCTACTCCTTCAAATTTCAAGTGTAATTAGGGTAGACCGGCCGTTACGGACACGGCAGACCAAAGCAGGAGTGTTGCAGCCAAGAATAACTTGGGCAAGACTTTGCCGGACATCACCCCAGGGAAGTTTGGTCTGTTTGTTGAATCCGCCTTCAATATGGGATCAGCTCGACACCGTGCCCCGCGCCGGCGACGGGCGGAGCAGCGCGCTGATCACCGCTCTGAACTGCGATGTCTCCGCACCGTTCACCGTCCGCCGATTCCACCCGCTACCCGGCCCATCGACGCCCGGTTTTTCAACCGATGTTCAACTGTTACCGGTCAACGGCCCGTCTGGGACCCCCGAACGGGGCTTCGACGTGGACCAGACCAACCACTCGGTGGTCGTCGGCGAGAGCGTGGTCGTCAAGTGGCTCACCCCGCCGGCTCCGCTCCCCCAGCCGACCCCGGACATGTTCGCCCACCTGACCTCGGTCGGCTTCACCGCCACCGCCACGCCGTACGCCGCCGTGTCCCGCCGCGGCGACGACGGCGGTGAGCTGCTGCTCGCCCTGGTCACCGCCTACCTGCCCGACGCCCGGGACGGCTGGGAGTGGTGCGTGGACGAGGCCGTCGCCGGCGGCACGGACTTCGCCGCCGGCCTGGGCGTGCTGGCCGCCGACCTGCACACCGCGATGGCCACCCCGTCGACGACCTTCCCCGACCCCGTACGGCACGCGCCCGCCGCCACGCAGGAGGGGACGGGCGCCTGGTCGGCCCGTGCCGGGCAGGCCCTGGAGGAGGCGCTCGCGCTGACCGACGGCGAGGACGGCGAGTGGCTCGCGGCCCACGCTGACGCCCTCCGCGCCGAGCTCGCCCCCCTGGCCTGGGCGGACGCCACCCCGCTGATCCGCATCCACGGCGACCTGCACGTGGGGCAGATGCTCCGCTGGCGGGACGGCTACGCGGTGATCGACTTCGACGGCAACCCGACGGTCACCGGCGCCGACCCCTACCAGCCCGCCGCCCGCGACCTCGCCCAGCTGATCACCAGCCTCGAACACGTCGGGCAGGTCGCCGTCAGGCGCCGCGACGCCCACCCCCTGGTGATCTCCGCGTGGGCCACCGCCGCCCGCGCCGCCTTGGAGTCCGCCTACCTCGCCCGCCTCGCCGGGCGCGGCCACGCCACCCTGCTGGACCGTTCCCTGCTGCGCCCGTTCGAGATCGAGCAGGAGTGCAGGGAGCTCATCTACGCCGCCCGCCACCTGCCCCGCTGGCGCTACGCCCCCATGGGCGTCCTGCGGTCCTGGTATCCGTGACCGCCCGGCACCACCCGTGACCGGCCCCGTCCCGCGGCGGCCGTGACCGCGCCGGCCCGCCGGGGCCGGCTCCGGTACCGCCCCGGACCGGAGCCGCGCCGGAGCCGGACCCGGCGGCCGATCCCCGTGCCGCCGACTGAACCCAAGGAGAGAATGTGAACCCCGAGCTGTACCTCGCCGATCTGGAGGCCAAGCCCGCCGCGCTGGCCGGCCTGGCGAGCGCCCTGGAGGCCGGCGACCCGTTCGACGGGATCCCGGCCGGGATCCGGCGGGTGGTCTTCCTCGGCATGGGCAGCTCCCGATACGCCGCCGGGGTCGCCGCGCTGCGCCTGCGGGCGGCGGGCGTCGACGCGGTGGCCGAGTACGCCTCGGCCTCCGTCTCCTACCCGCCGGGTCCGGACACCCTGGCCGTCGCCGTCTCCGCCACCGGCGGCAGCCGGGAGACCCTCGACGCGGTCGCCCGCCACCGCGGCCGGTCCTACGTGCTGGCGCTGACCAACCGGTCCGGCTCGGCGATCACCGAGGGCGCCGACCTGGTGGTGCCGATGGCGGCGGGCGAGGAGCGCGGCGGCGTGTCCTGCCGGACCTTCCAGCACACCCTCGGCCTGCTCCTGGCCCTGCAGAACCGCCTCACCGCCCCGGGCCGCGCCACCTCCACCGGCTCCGGCACCGCCCTGGACGTGCCCGGCCTGCTCCGCCGCTCGGCCGAGGCCACCGCCGACCTGCTGGAGCGCCGGGGCAGGTGGCTGGATCCGGCGATGACCCTGCTCGACGGCCCGGCCGGGGTCTACACGATCGCCCCCGCCGAGCGCCTGTCCTCGGCCGAGCAGTCCGCCCTGATGTTCCGTGAGGGCCCCCGCCGCGCCGCCGACGCCTGCGAGACCGGCGACTGGTCCCACGTGGACGTCTACCTGACCAAGACCCTCGACTACCGCGCCATCCTGTTCCCCGGGTCCCGCTACGACGACCAGGCCATGGACTGGATCCGCCAGCGCGGCTCCACCGTGCTCACCGTCGGCGGCGAGCACCCCGACGCCAGGGCCGCCGTCCGCTACCTCCACGACGACGACCCCGACGTCGCCCTGCTCACCGAGACCCTGGTGGCCGAGCTCGTCGCCGCCCACTGGTGGCTGGCCCAGCACTGAGCGCGCTCACAGGCGGTGCAGACCGCTGAGGACGCGTTCCAGCAGTTGGAGGCCGGGACCGTCCTTGTCGATCCGGGGATGGTGGATCCTGACCAGGCCCTCGGCCTCCATGTCCGCGACCAGGACGCGGGCCACGCCGAGGGGGATGCCCAGGAGGGCGGAGATCTCGGCGACGGAGCGGATCTGCCGGCAGAGCTCGCTGATGTCGCGGTATTCGCGGATGTAGGACAGGCCGAGCTGGGCGGAGGTGGCGGAGGAGACCAGGGCCTCCATGGCGAGCTGGGTCCGCGGGGCGGTCCGGCCGCCGGTGACGGCGTACAGCCGGACCAGCGAGCTCTCCTCCTCGGGCGGCTCGCCGTACGGCGACGACCCGTAACCGGGCGGCTCCCCGTACGGCGGGCCGTACCCGGGCGGCTCCTCGCCCGGCGCCCCATGGCCGGGCGGCCCGCCGTACCGAGGGGGCTCACCCGGCGGGGGACCGTACCCGGGCTGCCCGCCGTATCGAGGGGGCTCCTCCTGCGGCTGCCCCCCGTAGCCGGGCGGCTGCCCGCCGTACCGAGGTGGTTCCCCGCGCGGCGGGCCGTAGCCGGGGGATCCGCCCGGCGCCGGGCCGTAGCCGTCTCCCGGTCCCGGTCCCGCTCCCTGTCCGCTCTCCTGGTATCCGCCCCACATGGCTCAGCCCTCCCGGTCCGGGAGCTCGTTGCGGGCCTTGCGCACGCCCTCCTGGAAACTCGACATCCGGCTGCGGACCCGCTCCGCCGAGACGGGGGCGGCCGGGGGCGGCTGGACCGGGTCAGGGGGCGGATTCACCGAGCCCGGCACCAGGTTCGCCTTGGGGGTCCGTTTGGGCAGGCCCGAGGTGGTCATCCCGCCGAGCGCGGGAGCGCTCGCGGCCTGGGCGGCCTGCCAGCCGGTGTCGGCGGGGGACGACCAGGCGGCGGGCTCGGCCGGACCGGACTCACCGGACTCACCGGACTCACCGGGCTCACCGGGCTCGTCCGGCGGCCCGGCCCCGCCGGCGGGGGCGGGGGCGGGGGCGGGGGCGCCGACGCGGAACCAGCCCGACTCCACCGAGGCGAAGATCGGCAGGAAGTCCTCGTCGGAGTCCAGAGCCGAGATCTCCACCTTGGGCAGCGGCCCGGTGGCGTCCGCCTCCGCCGGGCCCGGACGGTGTTCGGGCAGGCCGGGCGGCGGCGGGAACCGTCCCTCCTCCGCCGGAGGGCGCGGCCGCTCCGCCGGAGGGCTCCACACGTTCGGCCCGGTCGCCCACCGGGACCTGGTCTGCGGCGGCACGGCCTTCTCCTGCGGGACGGGCGCCGCCAGAAGGGGCACGGCGGCGGGCGAGGCCCCCGTCTGGGCGGGCACGGCATCCGGGACGGGCGGGAACGTCGGGCCCGCCGCGGTCTCGGGCACCGCGGGGAAATCAGGCACCGCGGGAAAAGGAGTGTCGGGCCTCGCGGGGAACGGGGAGTCCGGTGGCGCGGCCGGGTGGAGCGCCCCGGGAGGCCGGGGCGGCCCGGCGGGCTGGGACAGGCCGGGCAGGGAGGCGAAGAGCGTCTCGGGGAGGAGGACCATGGCGGTCATGCCGGCGTCCTGGGGGCGGAGCTGGACCCGGATGCCGTGTTTGAGCGCGAGGCGGCCGACCACGAACAGACCCATGCGGCGGGCCACGGAGGCGTCGGCCGTCTGGGGGTTGGCCAGACGCCAGTTCGCCTGGGAGAGCTCCTCGTGCGTCATGCCGATGCCCTGGTCGGTCACCGAGAGCATCACACCGCCCCCGTCGATCCGGCTGCTGGAGACCACGACCTTGCTCACCTTCGGCGAGAACGAGACCGCGTTCTCCACCAGCTCGGCGAGCAGGTGCACCACGTCGCTCACCGCGGGACCCGTTATGGCGACCTCGGACTGGACCCGGGTCACCACCCGGTCGTAGTTCTCCACCTCCGACAGCGAGGCGCGCACGACGTCCATCAGCTCGACCGGCTGCCGCCAGCGCCGCGCCACCTCCTGCCCGGCGAGGACGAGCAGGTTCTCGCTGTTGCGGCGCATGCGGGTGGCGAGGTGGTCGAGTTTGAACAGGTCGGCCAGGCGCTGGTCGTCGCGTTCGCCGCGCTCCAGCCGCTCGACCAGGGTGAGCTGGCGTTCCACGAGCGTCTGGCTCCGGCGGGAGAGGTTGACGAACATCGCGTTGACCGTGTTGCGCAGCTTGGCCTCGTCACCGGCCAGCCGTACGGCCTCCCGGTGGACCTCGTCGAACGCCCGGGCGACCTCGCCGATCTCGTCGCGGGAGATGACCCCGATCGGCGGCACCTCGGCGGCGGTCCCGTCGTCGCCCACCTCACGGACCCGCTGGACGTAGGCGGGCAGGCGTTCCCCGGCCACCTCCAGCGCCTCCCGGCGCAGCCGCCGCAACGGCCTGACCAGCGAGCGCGCCACCCCCGTGGTGATCAGCAGCACGACCAGCAGGAGTCCGGCGACCGATCCGGCGACCAGCAGGGCACGGCTCTGCTCGGCGTCGCCGAGCTCCTGGCTGCGGGTGACGATGTCCTGGGCGTGCCGCTGCTCGACCTGCCGCATCCGGTCGATCGTGACCGTCGCCGCGTCGTACCACTGCCTGGCGTCGTCGCGCTCGGCCAGGTCCAGCCCCTTCAGCGAGGCCCCGGAGGCCGCGCGGAGCAGGACCAGCTCCCGCAGGAACTCCGCCTGGTCGGCGGTCCGGCCGTTGACGGTCTCGTCGAAGAGCCGGCGCTGCCCGCTGCCGGCCTCGGCGGCGAAGGTCTTGCGCTCGTTGCGCTCGGAGGAGAGCGCGCCGAGGAACTTCTCCATCTGCTCCTGCTCGAACCGGCCGGCGACCAGCACCACCGCCAGCAGCCCCCGCTGGAGCGAGGCGGCCTCCTTGGCGCGGGCGAGCGCGTCCAGGGTCAGCGCCTGGCCGTACAGCACGTCGTCGGCGCTCCCCTTGCCGAGCTCGTCGTGGAGGGAGAGCAGGTCGGCGATCACCAGGGAGTAGGCGTCGATGGCGGCGTCGGGCAGCAGCGTCGACTTCAGGGCCTGCTCCCGCAGCGGCCCGAGGTCGTCCAGCCGGGTGATCACGGTCTCGACCTCGTCCCTCGTCCGGCCGCTCACCGCCTTCCTGAGCAGGGTGCCGCTGTCGCGGACGTGCATCACGGCGGCGTCCACCGCCTCCATCTGCCTGCCCACGCCCTCCACCTCGCGCTCGGGGCGGCCCAGGGCGATGAACCAGGCCGTGCGGTCGCGCTCCTCGGCCAGCTCGTGGGTGAGGGCGCCGATGTGGTCGGAGAGCCTGGCCAGATCGTTGACCTGCTGGTAGTCGGCGGCGGCCCGCATGGAGGCGAAGACCTGGACCCCGCCGAGCAGCACCGCCGCCGCGGTGGGGACCAGGATGAGCGCGACCAGCCTGGAGCGCACCCTCCAGTTCCGCAGGCGGAGCCCGCTCCCCGCACCCTGGATGTTGTGTGTACTCACCGACGCTGCCTCTCGGTGGACGAACCCGCTGGCCGAATTTCCCTTGGTTCCCGGTAATTCGAGCACATCTCTACCGGTGGGGCCAATCGAACACAGCTCCACAAATGATTACTTATGAGGCAGCAGGGATAAGATCTGGAGCTCCAGTTAAGGCTGGAACCCTTATTACGGACATCCATATAACCTTATTAAGTATTTCTCGTGCCCGTATGGCCGTTTGCACCGTTCCAGAAAGGAGAACGGGTATAAGCGCGGCGACCTCCAAAAGATCACCCGATTGTGATTCACGATATTTCCCCCATATGTTGACTCCTTACATCCGGAGGCTCGCCGGATCCGGGCGCCGAGCTTTGGAGGAGACAGTGGCCCCATCCGACGGTGCCGCGATCGAGGTCCGCGGGCTGTGGAAGATCTTCGGCCCCCGGGCCGAGCGCGTTCTCGACAGCCCCGACGCGCGGCTCGACCCGGCCGCGCTCCGGGAGAAGACCGGCTGCGTCGCCGCCGTCCGGGACGTCGGCTTCGCGGTGCGGCCCGGCGAGGTGTTCGTCGTGATGGGCCTGTCCGGGAGCGGCAAGTCCACCCTGGTCCGCTGCCTGACCCGGCTGATCGAGCCGACCGCCGGGGAGATCTCGATCGCCGGCCAGGACGTGCGCGCCGCCTCCCCCGCCCAGCTCAGGGACCTGCGCAGGCACCGGGTCAGCATGGTCTTCCAGCACTTCGGCCTCCTGCCCCACCGCAGGGTCCTCGACAACGTCGCCTACGGGCTGGAGGTCCAGGGCGTCCCCCGGGCGAGACGGCACCGGCGGGCCTGGGAGATCCTCTCCCTGGTCGGCCTGGACGGCTCCGCCGACGCCCGCCCCGATCAGCTCTCCGGCGGCATGCAGCAGCGGGTCGGCCTGGCCCGGGCGCTGGCCGTGGACCCCGAGGTGCTGCTGTTCGACGAGCCGTTCAGCGCGCTGGACCCGCTGATCCGCCGGGACATGCAGGCGGAGGTCATCCGCCTGCACCGCGAGGTCGGCAAGACCATGGTGTTCATCACCCACGACCTGTCGGAGGCGCTCAAGCTCGGCGAGCGCATCGCGATCATGAGGGCGGGCGCGATCGTCCAGCTCGGCACCGCCGAGGAGCTGGTCGGCGCACCCGCCGACGACTACGTGGCCGACTTCGTCCGGGACGTGCCCAGGAGCGAGGTGCTCTCGCTGCGCTGGATCTGCCGCCCCCCGCTGGAGGAGGAGCACCTCGACGGTCCCGCGCTCCCGGCGGCCACCGTCATCCGCGACGCGGTACCGGCCGCCATGGCGTCGGCCCGGCCGATCCGCGTCATCCGGGACGGGGAGCTGATCGGCGTGGTCGACCGTCTCGACATCCTGGCGGCGATGGCCGGCGGCCCGGGCGTGGCCGTACCGGACGCCCGCCGCCCGCCGGACCCCACACGATCGGGAGTCGGCCGCCCGCCGGACCCCACCCGATCGGACGCCCGCCGCCCGCAGGGCCCCCCGGGCTCCGGGGCCCGCCCGGAGCGGCCCCGGCCGGCCACCGGGGGCGGGGCATGACCTCCCCGCCGGCGGCGCTCTCCCCGGCGCAGGCGGCCCCGCCCACCCCCCGCGCCAGGACGCCGCTGCCGTCCTGGCTGGCACCGCTCGGCGGCGCGGCCGTGGCGGTGGTCGCCTACCTGCTCTTCCGGGGCACCGCGCTCCTCCCCCACGACGACGACGCCGCGCAGTTCGCAGCCGTCAACGACGCGCGGGACTGGGTGGACGCCAACCGCAACGAGAGCCCGCTCTTCCTGTTCTTCGTGAACTACGTGCGGCTGTCCGTCGGCGCCCTCCACGACGTCCTCCGGCTCGCGCTGCACGGCGCCGGCTGGGTGGGGCTGATCGGGGCCGCGGGGACGCTGGGCTGGCTGGCCGGCGGCCTGCGGACCGCGCTGCTCGCCGCACTGGGGACCGGCTCGTTCGCGGTGCTGGGGCTGTGGGAGGCCGGCGCCGACACCCTCGCGCTCGTGCTCACGGCGGTCCTGCTCTCGCTGCTCGTCGGCCTGCCGCTGGGCGTGTGGGCGGGCCGTTCGGTACGGCTGCGCCGCCTGCTCACCCCGGTCCTCGACGTCATGCAGATCATGCCGACGTTCGCCTACCTGGCGCCGATGGTGCTGTTCTTCCAGATCGGACCCGCGTCAGCCACCGTCGCAACGATGATCTACTCGATCCCGCCCGCGATCAGGATCACCGCGCTGGCCATCGAGCAGGTCTCCCCGACGGCCGTGGAGGCCTCCACGGCGCTCGGCGCCACCCGCCGGCAGACGCTGTGCAAGGTCCACATCCCGATGGCGCGCGCCACGATCGCGCTGGCGATCAACCAGACCGTCATGATGGCGCTGTCCATGGTGGTGATCGCGGCACTGATCGCGGCCCCGGGGCTGGGCTCGGACATCGTCCGTGGGCTCTCCCGGGCCAACGTGGGCCTCATGCTCCCGGCGGGCATCGCCATCGTGGTCATGGCCGTCGTGCTGGACCGGATCACCATGGCCGCCGCGGCGCGCGGGCCCGTGCCGTCCGGCGCCCTCTCCTCCCGGTCCCGGCTCGCCGTCGCGGCGCTCCTCCTCCTCGCCACCGGGCTCGCGGCCCGGTCCCTGCCCGCCGAGTTCCCCCAGGAGTGGGTGCTCCGCCTGGCCGGGCCGGTGAACGAGGCCGTGAACTGGGCCAAGTTCTCCTGGTACGGCGTCACCGACGCGATCAGGAACGCCACCACCGAGGCGCTCCTCAACCCCCTGCAGACGGTGCTCACCACCGCCCCCTGGTGGCTGGTCGCGGCGGCCGTGCTCGCGCTCGCCTGGCGGACCGGCGGGGCGCGGCCCGCGGTCACCGCGGTGGGGTGCCTGCTCGCCACCGCGCTGCTCGGGCTGTGGCAGCACACCATGGAGACGCTCACCACCGTGCTGGCCGGGGTGGTGCCCGCCCTGGCCGCCGGGCTCGTGCTCGGCGTCGCGGCGGCCCGCTCCCCCCGGTTCGCCGCCGCGCAGCGGCCGCTGCTCGACGCCGCGCAGACCATGCCCGCCTTCGTCTACCTGCTGCCCGCGCTGGCGCTGTTCGGCGCGACCCGGTTCACCGCGATCTTCGCCTCGGTGGTCTACGCGGTGCCGCCGGTCGTCCGGCTGGTGGAGGACGGGATCAGGAACGTCTCCCCGGCAGCGGTGGAGGCCGCGCGGTCGTCCGGCTCCACCGGCCGGCAGCTGCTGTGGAAGGTGCAGCTGCCGATGGCCCGCCCGGCGATCCTGCTCGCCGCCAACCAGGGCATCGTCATGACGCTCGCCATGGTCGTGGTCGGCGGGCTGGTCGGCGCGGGCGGCCTGGGCTACGACGTCGTCTCGGGATTCTCCCAGCGCACCGACTTCGGCATGGGCTTCGCGGCCGGGGTGGCCACCGTGCTGCTCGGGATCGTGCTCGACCGGATAACGCAGGGCGCCGACAGGCGCCCTTCCCCCCGAAAGAAGAAGAGGATCGCATGAGGATCGGACGCAGAGTCCGCCTGCTCGCCGGTGTTCTGACACTCGGGCTGGCCGCCGCAGGCTGCGGTGGCGCCAAGGTGGAGACCGGCGCCGGCCCGGGGCAGCCGTCCACCGGCGCCGCCGGATCGTCGGCGCCGGCCACGGGCGGCACCGTGAGGATCGCCGTCAACCCGTGGGCCGGCTACGAGGCCAGCGCCGCCGTGCTCTCATATCTGCTGGAGAACGAGCTCGGCTACAAGGTCGAGAAGAAGGAGCTCGCCGAGCAGGTCTCCTGGGAGGGGTTCGAGAGCGGCGACGTCGACCTCATCGTGGAGAACTGGGGTCACGACGACCTGAAGAAGACCTTCATCGAGGAGAAGAAGGTCGCCGCCGAGGCGGGCTCCACCGGCAACAAGGGCGTCATCGGCTGGTACATCCCCAAGTGGATGGCGGACAAGTATCCCGACATCACCGACTACAAGAACCTGAACAAGTACGCCGCCCTGTTCAGGACCTCGGAGTCGGGCGGCAAGGGACAGCTCCTGTTCGGTGACCCGTCCTACGTCAGCAACGAAGAAGCGATCATCAAGAACCTGAGGCTCGACTACAAGGTGGTCGTGGGCGGCAGCGAGGCGGCGCTGATCGAGTCGGCCACCCAGGCCCAGAAGCAGCGCAGGCCGCTGCTGTTCTACTTCTGGGACCCGCACTGGCTGTTCAGCCGGATCGACCTGGTCCGCGTCAACCTGCCGCCCCACACCGACGGCTGCGACGCCGACCCCAAGAAGGTCGCCTGCGACTACGCCGAGCTGGACCTCGACAAGATCGTGAGCAGGAAGTTCGCCGAGACCGGCGGCCGGGCCTACGAGCTGGTCAAGAACTTCTCCTGGACCAACGAGGCGCAGAACGCGGTGGCCGACGACATGACCAACAACGGCCTGAGCCCCGAGGACGCGGCCAAGAAGTGGGTCGAGGCCAACCCGGCCGTCTGGGCCTCCTGGATCCCCAAGTAACCGATCGGCCGATTCCGTGAGAAGACAACTCACCGGGGCCGTCGCGGCGTTCCTCCTCCTCACCGCGTGCAGCGGCGAGGAGGCGGGGCCTGCGCCGGCCGGCGGCACCGTGAAGATCGCCATCAACGGGTGGGCGGGCTACGAGGCCAGCGCCGCGGTGCTCGGCCGGCTCCTGGAACAGGAGCTCGGCTACGAGGTGCGGAGGGTGGAGCTCAACGAGGCCCAGTCCTGGGAGGGGCTCGAAAAGGGCACGGTGGACGTCATCGTCGAGAACTGGGGCCGCGAGACCGAGAAGAAGACCTACATCGAGGAGAAGAAGGTCGCCGTATCCGCCGGAAGAAACGGGAACAGAGGGGTCATCGGATGGTATGTCCCGCAGTGGATGGCCGACCGGTACCCGGATATCACCGACTGGCGGCAGCTCAACAAGTACGCCCATCTATTTAAGACCGACAAGTCAGGTAATTTCGGTCAGCTCCTCGACGGGGACGCCTCATACGTCACCAATGACGAGGCCCTGGTCCGCAATCTCAAGCTCAACTACAAGGTCGTCTACGCCGGCAGCGAGAAGGCCCTGATAAGGGCCGCCAGAACGGCGACGCGGCGGCGCACCCCGCTGCTGATGTATTTCTACGAACCGCAGTGGCTGTTCACCCAGATCAAGCTGGCCAAGATCAACCTGCCGCCCTACGCGATCGGCTGCGACGCCGACGCCGCCAAGGTCGCGTGCGACTACCCGCCCTACCTGCTCGACAAGATCGTGAGCAGGAGGTTCGCCGACACCGGCGGCCGGGCCTACGAGCTGGTGCGCAACTTCACCTGGACGAACGACCAGCAGAACGCGGTCGCCGACGACATGACCAACAACGGCCTGAACGCCGACCAGGCGGCCCAGAAGTGGGTCGACGCGAACAGGATCGTGTGGAAGGACTGGGTGCCCGACTGACACACCGCCCTCCACCGCGGGCCGCGCCCGGCCCGGCATGCCGTAGGCGGCGCGGACCCGCGGGAGGTGCCCGGCCCGGGCCGGAAGGCCACAGGCCGGGCGGGCCGCGCCCGGCCTAGACCGACATGCCGTAGGCGGCGCGGACCCGCAGGACGTGCTCGACCAGCGTGATGAGCGTGCCCTTGACGGAGTCGCGGGAGCGGGCGTCGGTGCGCACGACGGGGACGTGCGGGGCGAGGGCCAGGGCCTCCCGCACCTCCTCCTCGGTGTGCTGGAAGCGCCCGTCCCAGCCGTTGATGCCGACCACGAACGGGAGCTTGGCCTCCTCGAAGTAGTCGATCGCCGGGAAGCCGTCGGCCAGCCGCCGGGTGTCGATCAGGACGACCGCGCCGAGCGCGCCGCGGACCAGGTCGTCCCACATGAACCAGAACCGGTGCTGGCCCGGCGTGCCGAACAGGTAGAGGATCAGGTCCCGGTCGAGCGAGAGGCGGCCGAAGTCCATCGCGACCGTGGTCGTCGCCTTGTTCGGCGTGAGACCGAGGTCGTCGATGCCGGCGCTGGCGTCGGTCATCACCGCCTCCGTGGTCAGGGGGAGGATCTCCGAAACCGCGCCCACGAACGTGGTCTTGCCGACGCCGAACCCGCCCGCTACGACGATCTTCGTCGACGTCAGGCCGCCGTGGTTAGAGCCTGCGAAGTCCACTGAGCACCCTTTCGAGCATGTTGAGATCCGGTTGTCCCTGTTCGAGCCGTGGCTGGTGGAGACGGACGAGGCCCTCATCGGCCATGTCCGCCACCAGCACGCGGGCCACCCCGAGGGGGACCCTCAGCAGCGCCGAGATCTCGGCGACCGAACGGAACGAACGGCACATCCTGATGATGGCGTCCTGCTCGGGAGTGAGCAGGGCCAGCTCCTCGTCCATGATGAACGAGGAGGAGACCAGTGTCTCCATCGCCATGTGATACCGGGGCTCGGATCGGCCGCCGGTGACCGCGTATGGACGGAACAGGGGCTCCTCGTCCCCGGTTCCGTCACTCCCGAGCACGTCCCTCTCCAGTGAAGGACTCGGTTGCCGCGAAGGACCCGGACACTACCGCCCCCTGGAGGACTGCAGCTCGGCCCGGAGGGCCGGGGTGAGCGCCTGGCCGGCCCGGTCGACGAGCAGCGTCATCTGGTAGGCCACCAGACCCATGTCGCACTCGGGAGAGGCCAGCACCGCGAGCACGGAACCGTCGCTGATCGCCATGACCAGCATGAGCCCGCGCTCCATCTCGACCACCGTCTGGGTGACCGCCCCGCCGTCGAACACGCGGGACGCGCCCACGGTCAGGCTGAGCAGGCCCGCCGCGACGGCGGCGAGCTGGTCGGCCCGGTCGTCGGGGAACCCGTCCGAGCTGGCGATCCGCAGGCCGTCCGCCGAGACGCACACCGCGTGCGCGACACCGGGGGTGCCGCGGACGAACTCGGTGATCAGCCAGTCGAACCTGCGCGCCTCATGGCTCAGGGTCGTCACGAGCCCTCCTCCTTATCTGCCAGGGTTCTGGCGGTCTCCTCGTTCAGTTCGGCACGGCCCCGCCGTACGCCCTGCTGGAAACTCGACAAACGGCTGCGCACCCGTTCGGGCGAGAGGGACGGCATCGGGCTGGACGGCGCGCTGGCCGCGGCGCCGGGCACCAGGTTGGCCTTGGGGGTCCGCTTGGGCAGGCCGGCCGAGGTGATCCCGCCGAGGGCCGGGTCGCTGGCCGCCTGGGCCGCCTGCCATCCGGCGTCGGCCGCGGTCTGCCAGCCGCCCTGCTCCCGGGCCGGCGCCGGCTGCGTGACCGGCTCGCGGGCCGGCATGCCGTCCGGGGGCGTGGGCGCCTCGACCGCGGGGTCGAGCGAGCCGAGCGGGTCGAGCGGCTCCAGCGGGGCGGGGGTCTCCCGGGGCGCGGGCTCCTCAGCGACGGCCGCCTGCTCGCCCGTGTCGTCGGCCCGGCGGAACCAGGCCGACTCGATGGAGGCGAAGATCGGCAGGAACTCCTCCTGCTCGGATTCGAGCGGGGAGACCCGTACGGCGGGCATCGACGCGGTCGCCGGATCCTCCGGGGAAGGCTGCCCCCAGGACGGGACCGCGGGGGTTGGAACGCTCCCGCCGCCGTTCGCTCCGGGGACCGGACGCTTGGGGAGGGGGGATCCGCCGGTGGGCGCCGGGGCGTTGGTCGGGCCGGCGGGGAGCGGCTGCGGCCGGCCCGGGGCCGGTTGGCCGCCGGGGAACGACGTGGAGCCGAACGGGGACGCCTGCGGATCGGGGGTCTGCCCGAACGAGGTCTGCCCGAACGAGGAGGCCGAGGGGGTCGAGGTCTGCCCGAACGAGGTCTGCCCGAACGGGGAGGCGGAAGGGGTCGAGGTCTGCCCGAACGAGGTCTGCCCGAACGGGGAGGCGGAAGGGATCGAGGTCTGCCCGAACGAGGTCTGGCCGAACGGGGACTGATCGGGGACGGGCTGCCGGGCCTGCGGCTCGGCGCCCCACGAGGGGGTGATGGACGGCGGCTGCGCCGCCTCGACGATCAGCTCCGGCGGGAAGAGGACCATGGCGATGAGGCCACCGATCTCCTGCGGGCGGAGCTGGACGCGGATGCCGTGGCGCAGCGCCAGCCGGCCGACCACGAACAGGCCCATCCGCCGCGACACCGACACGTCGACGACGGGCGGGTCGGCCAGGCGCCGGTTGGTCTCGATCAGCTCCTCGGTGGTCATGCCGATGCCGGCGTCGCTGACCGCGAGCAGCGCGGCACCGCCCTCGATCATGCTGCTGGAGACCACGACCTGGCTGGCCCGGGGCGAGAACTGGATGGCGTTCTCCACCAGCTCGGCGACCAGGTGGACGATGTCGTTGGCGGCGCTCCCGGCGACCGAGATCGTGCGGTGCACCTTGATCTGGACCCGCTCGTAGTCCTCGACCTCCGACAGCGAGGCGCGCACGACGTCGACGAGCTTGGCCGGCTGGCTGCGCCTGCGGGTCGGCTCGTGACCGGCCAGGACCAGGAGGTTCTCGGAGTTGCGGCGCATGCGGGTGGCCAGGTGGTCGAGCTTGAACAGGTCCGCCAGGCGGCCGCCGTCCTCCTCGCCCTTCTCCAGGCCGTCGATCAGCGAGATCTGCCGCTCGACCAGGGTCTGGGTGCGGCGTGACAGGTTGACGAACATCGCGCTGATGTTGGAGCGGAGCTCGGACTCCTCCGCGGCCAGCCGCACGGCCTGCCGGTGGACCTCGTCGAAGGCCTTGGCGACCTCTCCGATCTCGTCCTTGGTGTCGACCGAGATGGGGTCGATGTCGGGGGTGCGGGAGTCTCCGGAGACCCGGAGCCTGCGCACGACCTCGGGGAGGGTGAATCCGGCGACGTCCAGCGCCTCGGCCCGCAGCCGGCGCAGCGGCAGGACCATCGAGCGGGCGATGAGGACGGTGAGGCCGAGGACCAGCAGCAGCAGGAGCAGGATGAGGCCGGAGGCGACGATCGCGTTGCGCTGCTCGGTCTTCTCCAGGTCCCGGGCCCGGGTGATCACGTCACCGGCGACCTTCTCCTCGACCTGCTGCATCTTGTCGATGGTCGCGCCGTTGTCGGAGAACCACTGCTTGACCTCGTTGAAGTCGGACAGCAGGCGGCCCTCGTTGGCCGGGTCGCTGGCCAGCACGATCGCCCTGGCCTTGGTCAGCTCGGCGCGGTGCACCCTCTCGTCGATCATGGCCTTGACGAGGAGCTGGCCGTTGAGCGGGCTCGCCTCGACGCCGAAGTCCGCCTTGTACTCCTCCATACGCGACCGGGAGGCGATGAACTTCTCGATCTCCTGGGCGTTGACCAGCGAGGGCGCGTAGTAGCCGGCCAGCAGGCGGGCCCGCTGCCTGGAGACCTCCTCCTTGGCGTAGGCCAGCGCGCTGAGCGCGCGGGTGTTGCCGACGATCTCCGGGTCGTCGCTGACCAGCGTGAGCTCCTCGTGGAGCTGGAGCAGCGGGGCGACCATGAGGCCGTAGCGCTCCGCCTGGGCCGTCCCGGAGAGCCCGCGCAGCTCCTTGAGGCCGGCGAGCTGGTAGGTCACGTCCTTGGCGGCCTCGGCCACCCGGAGGCCGTAGGAGTCGTCGATCGCCCGCAGGTCGAGGAGCACTTTCCCGACCAGCGCGTCGACTGTCTTGCGCTGCGCCTCGGCGTTGTCCTTCAGCCCCTTGTTGGAGGGCTGGAAGGAGGCCCAGGCGACCCGGTCACGTTCCAGACCGAGCGCCTGGGCGAGGTCGCGGATGTCGCCGGAGTATTCGGCCGCCGACTCGGTCCGCTGGTAGCCCGCCACACTGTCGACGGAGGCGACCACGCGGGTGCCGGCGAGCGCGACGCCCACCGCGGTCGGCACCAGAATCAGGGCCGTGAGGCGCGACCGCACGCGCCAGTTCCGCAGGCCGAACCGGGCGGCAGGCCGCTTGCCGCGGTCGTGTGCCGGAGCACCGTCGCTCTCGGATGTCGCCGTCGTCACCGCTCTCGCTACCCCTCACCATCACGACATAAGTGGCCAACATCAGACCACAAGGTCACGGGACATAATCGGCAAAACCGACAAACCGGACTTAATCGTTACGAAGGTGACAAGAGAACGATGGATTACGGTTACCGCAAGGCGGCAAGCACCTGGTCCCGCACCTGTGCCCGCTGGGCCTCATCGGTCAGAGGACGGCCGGCCCTGTCTACGACGTAGAAGACGTCTACCGCCTCTGCGCCGAGAGTCTCCACACGCGCAGCGCGTACGTCAAGACCGCAGTCCCCAAAAGCTCTACCGATTCGCCACAATAGTCCGGGACGGTCGTGGGCGCGCACCTCTACGACAGTCGCCGTGCTGGAGGCGTCGTCCACCAGGGTGACCCGCGGCGGGGCCACCGGCACCCGGGCCGGGCGCATCGACCGGGCCCTTCTGGCCAGACGCTGCTCGATGTCGAGCCGGCCGGCCAGCACCAGGCGCAGGTCGGCCTCCAGGGTCGCCGGATCGGGCGGCGAGCCGTACTCGGGGACGACCGAGAACTCGATGACGGCGGTCGCCCCCGCCGAGGCGGCCGAGGCGGCGCGGACCACCATCCGGTGGGCGGCGAGCACGCCGGCCGCGCGCCAGAGCAGTCCCGACCGGTCCGGCGCGACCACGGTGACCGCTCCCCCGTTGACCCGTACGGCACCGCCGCCGTGCCGGGCCAGCGACGCCTGCGCGGTCGACAGCGCCGGCGCGGGCGGCGGCGGGGTGCCCGACAGGACCGAGCGCACCCGGCGCACGAGGTCGGTGACCAGGGATGCCTTCCAGGAGTTCCAGGCGGCCGGCCCGGTCGCGTTGCCGTCGGCCACGGCCAGGGCGGCCAGCAGTTCGAGGACCTCACGCGTGCCGACCGCCTCGGCCACCCGGGAGATCGTCACCGGGTCGTCCAGGTCGCGGCGGGTCGCCGTCTCGGGCAGCAGCAGGTGGTGGCGGACCACGGTCTCCAGGATGGAGACGTCCGCCGGGGACAGGCCGATCCGGGTGCCGATGTCGCGGGCCACGACCGCGCCGGTGGTGGAGTGGTCGCCGGGCCAGCCCTTGCCGACGTCGTGCAGGAGCGCGGAGATGAGCAGCAGGTCCGGCCGGGACACCTCGCGGGTGAAGGAGGCGGCTCCGGCGGCGGCCTCGATCAGGTGCCGGTCCACGGTGTAGCGGTGCACGGGATTGCGCTGCGGGCGGTGGCGCACCCGCTCCCAGTCCGGCAGGAGCCGGACCAGCACCCCCGCCTGGTCCAGTTCCTCCCAGACAGGCACCGCCGCGCGCCCCGCGCCGAGCAGCGCGACCAGCGCGTCCCGCGCCTCGTCCGGCCACGGGACCGGGAGCGGCGGGGACTGGGCCGCCAGCGTGTTCACGGTGGCGGGCGCGAGGGGCAGTCCCGCCTCCGCGGCGGCCGCGGCGGCGCGGAGCACGAGCACGGGATCCTTGCGCGGGTTGACCCCGCGGGCGAGCACGACCTCGCCGCCGTGCTCGACGACGCCGTCGGCGAGCGGGCGGCGGCCCCGGGGGGCGGGGCCCGACACCAGCCGGTCGACGGTGCGCCAGGTGGCGTCGAAGGCGTGCGCGACCGTCCGGCCCGCCTCGGCGAGCCTGCGCATCAGCGCCTCGGCGTCGAGCAGGCCCAGTGCCCCGGCGACCGCGTCCTGCTCCTGGAGGACCAGCCGGTCGGCGCCCCGGGCGGTCACCAGGTGCAGGCCGTGCCGTACGTCGAGCAGGAGTTCGTAGGCCTCGCGGACCCGGGGGCCCGGGGCCGAGGCGACCCAGGCGGCGGCGACGGCCTGCATCGCCTGCACGTCGCGGATCCCGCCACGCGAGTCCTTGAGATCGGGTTCGAGCAGGAACGCCAGCTCCCCGCTCGACTCCGCGCGCTTGTCGGTGGCCTCGCGCAGCTCGCCCAGGCGGCGCCTGGAGTCGGCCCGCCACTCGGAGAGCACCGTCTCGCGGGCCGCGCGCGTCAGCTCGGGGTCCCCCGCCACGTGCCGGGCCTGGATCAGCCCCAGCACCGCCTTGAGGTCGTCTCTGGCGACCGTGGCGGCCTCGTCCACGGTCCGCACCGAGTGGTCGAGCCCGACTCCGGAGTCCCAGACCGGGTACCAGACGCGGTCGGCGATGCGCGCCACGTCGTCACGGCCGTTGTGCAGCAGGACCAGATCCAGGTCGCTGCCCGGAGCGAGCTCCGCGCGGCCCAGGCTGCCCACCGCGACGAGCGCGACACCGTTGAGGGCGCCGCGCTCGTCGGTGTTCCTGGAGTCCCCGTTCCTCCCCGTGCGCCCGTACGGCGTGCCGCAGGCGGTCCGGAGCAGGTCCGTCAGCCAGCGGTCGATGTCCGCGGCCCGTTCCTTGCGGGCCGCGGCGTACGAGCGAGTGTCGCCTCTCACCGGCTAGAGCGCCTCAGGTCCGCGCTCTCCGGTGCGGACCCGGACGACCGTGTCCACCGGGACCGACCAGACCTTGCCGTCACCGATCTTGCCGGTCTGCGCGGCCTTGACGATGACGTCGATGACGTCCTCGGCGTCGTCCTCCTCGGCGAGCACCTCCAGCCGGACCTTGGGCACCAGGTCCACCTGGTACTCGGCGCCCCGGTAGACCTCGGTGTGGCCGCGCTGGCGGCCGTACCCGCTGGCCTCGCTGACCGTCATGCCCTTGACACCGAACTGCTCCAGGGCCGCCTTCACGTCGTCGAGCTTGAAGGGCTTGATGACCGCGGTGATGAGTCTCATGCGTCGACCTTCTTGGACGCCGGGGCGGCGACCGCGCCGTTGGCGGAGGCCACGCCCGAGGAGTGGATGGTGCCGAGGTCGTAACCGGTCTCGGCGTGGGAGGTGATGTCGATGCCGGTGACCTCTTCCTCCGCGCCGACCCGGAAGCCCATCACCCTGTCGATGATCTTGGCGATGACCCAGGTGACGACGAAGGAGTAGGCGCCGACCGCCACCGGGCCCAGGACCTGCAGACCCAGCTGGATGACACCGCCACCGTAGAACAGACCCTTGTGCTGCTGCTCCAGGAACGGGTAGGCGGCGAGGAATCCGAGGGAGACCGCGCCGATCACACCGCCGACCAGGTGCACGCCCACCACGTCGAGCGAGTCGTCGTAGCCGAGCTTGTACTTCAGGCCCACGGCGTAGGCGCAGACCGCGCCGGCCAGAGCACCGATGAGCATGGCGGCCCAGGGGTCGACGAAGCCACAGGCCGGGGTGATCGCGACCAGGCCGGCGACGGCGCCCGAGGCGACGCCGAGGCTGCTGGCGTGGCCGTCGCGCATCTTCTCAACGACGAGCCAGGCGCCGGCGGCGACCGCGGTGGCGATCTGGGTGTTCATGAACGCCAGGCCGGCGGTGCCGTCGACGGCGAGCTCGGAGCCCGCGTTGAAGCCGAACCAGCCGAACCAGAGCAGGCCCGCGCCGAGCAGCACCAGGGTCAGGTTGTGCGGCCGCATCGGCTCCTTGCGCCATCCGGCGCGCTTGCCGAGGACCAGCGCGAGGGCGAGTGCCGCCGCTCCCGCGTTGATGTGGACCACGGTGCCGCCGGCGAAGTCCTCGATGCCGAGGTTGAACAGCCAGCCGTTGCCCCAGACCCAGTGGGCCACGGGGAAGTAGACGACGGTCGCCCAGACGACGGTGAACAACACCCAGGCGCCGAACTTGGCACGGTCGGCGATGGCACCGCTGATCAGGGCGACGGTGATGATCGCGAAAGTGAGCTGGAAGGCCGAGAAGACGAGGCTCGGCATGCCGGTGCCGTCGTCCTTGGTGGCCGTGTCGACCAGGCTCTGCAGGCCGAGGGCGTCGAAGCCGCCGACGAACTTGTTGACGATGTCGCTGCCGTTGTCGGTGAAGGTCAGCGAGTGTCCGTACAGAACCCAGGCGATGGTGACGGTGACGATGCTGACGAACGACATCATCATCATGTTCAGGACGCTCTTGGCCCTGGTCATGCCCCCGTAGAAGAACGCGAGCCCAGGAGTCATCAGCAACACCAGCGCGGTGGCCGTGAGCATCCAGGCAGTGGTGCCGCTATCGATCTTCATTCGATGCGACCCTCCCTTACAAATGGCGTGTGGCCGTTTTCACAGTCGCAGTGGACGCTTCCTGGGCTCCGTCGACCGGCCGCGCACTGACGTTGCGCCACAGCGTCCGCTTCCGCCGTTTCAGGTCCCGACCAGGTGTGTTTCGCATCTGTGAAACTCGGCCACACGGTGTTTCGGGGGTGTTTCGGACAGGGCGAACCTTGGCCCGTAGATGACCACAACTATGCTTAGGTATGCCTTACCTAAAGCTCTAAGGGGAAACGATGACCTTCCGCACGGCCAGGGCCGCGGCCGCCGTCCTGCTGTCCACCCTCGCCCTCGCGGCCTGCGGCTCCTCCGGCGGTGGCCAGGCCGCCGAGGGTCCGACCCGCACGATCAAGCACGCGATGGGCGAGACGAAGGTGCCCGAGTCTCCCAAGCGGGTCATCGTGCTCGACACCGACAAGCTCGACACCATGGTCTCCCTGGGCCTCACACCGGTCGGTGCGGCACAGGCGTCCGAAAATCAGGCCTGGCCGAAATACCTGGGATCCGCGCTCGACGCCACCAAGCCGGTCGGCACCCTCCAGGCGCCCAACCTGGAGGCCATCTCCGCGCTCAAGCCGGACCTGATCCTCGGCACGAAGTTCCGGCAGGAGCAGTTCTACGGCAAGCTCAGCCAGATCGCGCCCACCGTGTTCACCGAGAAGGTCGGGATCACCTGGAAGGAGAACCTCCTGCTCGACGCCGACGCCCTGGGGAAGAAGGCGCAGGCGGACAAGCTCCTCGCCGACTACCAGGCGCGGGCCGGCTCCCTGGGCGGCTCCGACGCGGTCGAGGTGAGCATCGTGCGCTTCATGCCCGCCCAGATCCGGATGTACGGCCCCGAGTCGTTCAGCGGCATCGTCGTCGGCGACGCCGGTTTCGGCCGTCCCGGGCCGCAGCGGCTGGCCGACGCCCAGGACAGGCGCTTCGGCGAGCTGAGCCAGGAGAACCTCTCCCAGGCCGACGGCGACGTGCTCTTCTACAGCGCCTACGGCGCCCAGGCGGCGCAGAGCCAGGCCGCGGTCACCGGCGGCCCCCTGTGGAAGAACCTGCCGGCGGTCAAGGACGGCAGGGCGCACAACGTGGACGACGAGACCTGGATGCTCGGCATCGGCGTCACCGCCGCCGGAAAGATCCTCGACGACCTGGAGAAGTACGCCAAGCCCTGACGTCCCCGGAAGCCGGGGCCCGGCCGCGTCCCCGGCCCCGCGCGGACGGCCGGGGACGCGGCCCTGACTCCCGCGGGGACGGGGAGAGGTCCGGCCACCTCACCGGTCGCCGGCCACCTCGCCGGTGGGGCCCGGAAGGACCGGTCCGGTACGGCACGGCCGTACCGGACCGGCGGACGGTCAGGCCGCCGTGGCCATCTTCCGCAGCCGCGCCAGGGCGTCGCGCTCGATGCGGCGGGCCCGGTCGCGGCCGATGCCGTAGCGCTCACCGACCTCGGTCAGCGTGTGCTCGCGGCCGTCCATGAGGCCGTAGCGCCAGCGGAGCATCTCGCGGGTCTGGCCCTCCAGCCCGGTCAGCCACTGCTCCAGGCGCTCACGCTCCAGGATGTCCATCGCCTGCTGCTCGGGGTCGGCCCACGTCTCGTCGGCGATCATGTCACCGAGCTCCGTCTCGTCCTCGTCGCCGACGCCGAGCTGGAGGGAGACGGGGTCGGAGGCCCAGCGGCGCAGCTCGCGGACCCGCTCGATCGGCAGCTCCAGCACCGCGGCCAGGTCGGCGTCCGTCGGCTCCTGGTCGAACTCGGCCAGCATGTCGCGCCGGACCCGCATCAGCCGGGTCATCTGCTCGCCCGCGTGGGTGGGCAGCCGGACCGGCCGGGCCTGCTCGTGGATCGCGCGGCCCACCGACTGGCGGATCCACCAGGTGGCGTATGTGGAGAACTTGTAGCCGCGCCGGTAATCGAATTTCTCGACCGCCCGCACCAGGCCCAGGTTTCCCTCTTGGACCAGATCGATCAGCGGCATTCCCCTTCCGGAGTATTTGCGCGCGACCGCCACCACAAGACGTAGATTGGCCTGGATGAATTCATCCTTGGCCCGCTGCCCCGAAACAGCCAGTCGTTCGAGCTCCTCGTCGGCGGCGTCCGCGATCCGCGGCTCCGCCAGTCCGCCGTCCAGCAACTGCTCCGCGAAGAGGCCCGCCTCGATCCGCTTGGCGAGCTCGACCTCCTCCTCCGCGGTGAGCAGGGGGACCCGCCCGATCTCAGCCAGGTAGGTCCCGAGCAGGTCTCGATCAGAGACGTGCTGATCCTGCGTCCGATTCCCCGTCGGCCTTGCCATCCGATGGCACCTCGCTCCGCCTGCTTATGGCATGCCCGCACGCTCGCCCAAGGCCCCGCGCGTGCAGACATGTCGCTTGCCTAATCAACGCTCGGATCAGGGCAAAGATTCCCTAAAAAAGTACGTCCGGAGAACGGTTTTGAATTTCCTCCTTAAGGAGGATGTCTTCGAACGTGACGTCACAGGCATTGCGGCTGCCCCCGCGGACCGGCTTCAAACCAGGCGGCGTCCCTCCTTCCAGACCTGCGCCACCAGTGGTACCCCCGGGCGGTAGGCCAGATGGACGTAGGACGGGGCGTCCAGGATCACCAGATCGCCGCGGGCCCCCACCCGCAGCGTGCCGACGTCGTCGCGGCGCAGCGCCCTGGCTCCGCCGTACGTGGCGGCCCGGACCGCCTCCAGCGGCGTCATCCGCATCTCCCGGACGGCCAGCGCCACGCAGAACGGCATGGAGGAGGTGAAGGAGGACCCGGGATTGCAGTCGGTGGCCAGCGCGACGGTCACCCCGGCCGCCAGCAGGCGGCGCGCGTCCGGGTAGGGCGAGCGGGTGGAGAACTCCGCGCCGGGCAGCAGGGTGGCCACCACCCCGGCCGAGGACAGCGCCGAGACGTCCTCGTCGGTCAGGTGGGTGCAGTGGTCGGCCGAGGCGGCGCCCACCTCCGCGGCGATCCGCGCGCCGGGGCCCTCCCCGAGCTGGTTGGCGTGGACCCGGGGCAGCAGCCCGGCCTTGACCCCGGCGAGCAGGATCTCCCTGCTCTGGTCGGCGTCGAACGCGCCGCGCTCGCAGAACACGTCGACCCACCTGGCGTACGGCGCGCAGGCCCGCAGCATCTCCCCGGTGACCGTGCGGACGTAGTCGTCGGCGGAGGAGGCGTCCGGAGGCACGACGTGCGCGCCCAGATAGGTGGTCTCCCCGGTGAACCTGCGGGCGATCTCCAGGGAGCGGCGCTCGTCCTCGACCGTGAGGCCGTAGCCGCTCTTGATCTCGACCGTGGTGGTCCCCTGGGCGAGCATCTCGGCGACCAGCGCGGCCGTCCGCCCGGCGAGGGCTGCGTCGTCGGCCGCGCGGGTGGCCGCGACGGTGGTCCGGATGCCGCCGGCGCTGTAGCGCTCCCCCGACATGCGGGCGGTGAACTCCGCCGTGCGGTCCCCGGCGAAGACCAGGTGGGCGTGGCTGTCGACGAAGCCCGGGATCACACAGCGCCCGCCCACGTCCACGCGCTCGTCGGCGCCGGGGTCCGTGCCGGCGGCTCCGGTCCACACCACCGTGCCGCCCTCGACCACGATGGCGGCGTCCTCGATCTCCTCCCGCGCCGGGTCACCGGTGTAGAGCAGGCCGATCCGGTCAAAAAGGACGCTCATGCGCTCTCCCCCCGCGCCTCGGCGACCGCCGCGCCGAGCAGCGCGCCCACGTCGCCGAGGACGTGCCGGCCCTCGGCGACCACCCGGCGGCCGCCCGAGATCACCGAGTGCACGTCGGCGGCCGTCGCGGCGAAGACCACCGTCTCCGAGGCGCCGTTGTGCGAGGCGCCCGCCGTACGGACCGAGTCGAGGCGCACCGACACCAGGTCGGCCCACGCGCCCGGCACGAGCGTGCCCGCGTCGGGGAAGCCCAGCGAGGCGTGTCCGGCGGCGGTGGCGGCCTGGAGCAGCTCGGCGGCCGTCCAGTGACCGCGCTGCTCGCTGGCCAGCCGCTCGTCCAGCTCGACCGCGCGGGCCTCCTCGAACAGGTCGATGACCGCGTGGCTGTCGGAGCCGAGTGTGATCGGCGAGCCCGCCTCGAACATCAGCCTGGCCGGGCCGATGCCGTCGGCCAGGTCGCGCTCGGTCGTCGGGCACATGCAGACGTGGGTGCCCGACTGGCCGAGCAGCGCGATGTCCACATCGGACACGTGGGTGGCGTGCACGGCGGTGGAGCGGGGGCCGAGCACGCCGTGCTCGGTCAGCACCTGGACCGGGCTGGCGGCGTACATCTCCACGCAGGCGGCGTTCTCGGCGCGCTGCTCGGAGACGTGGACGTGCATCGGGAGCGCGTGGTGGTGGGAGAACCTGCTCACCGTCGGCATCTGCTCGGCGGGGACCGCGCGGACCGAGTGGACGGCCACGCCGACCTCCACGTCCTCCGCGCCCCGGTAGGCGCCGGCGAGGGCCTCGACCCGCGCGGCCCAGTCGTCGGCGTCGCCGTCGCCGAAGCGGAGCTGGGTGCCGGTCAGCGGGGTGCCGAAGCCGCCGCTCAGATAGCAGGTGTCCAGCAGCGCGATGCGCAGCCCGGCCTCCCGCGCGGCCTGGACGAGCGCGTGCCCCATGACGTTCGGATCGTCGTACGGCCTGCCCCCGGGGCCGTGGTGCAGGTAGTGGAACTCCCCGACACCGGTGATCCCGGCCAGCGCCATCTCGGCGAAGGTGGCCCTGGCCAGCCTGAGATAGGAGTCGGGGTCCAGCGTCGCGGCCACGCCGTACATCTGCTCGCGCCAGGTCCAGAAGCTGCCCTTCTCCCGCTGCGTCACCCCGCGCAGGGCCCGGTGGAAGGCGTGGGAGTGCGCGTTGGCCAGCCCGGGGACGGTCAGCCCGTCGAGCCGGACGGCCCCCGCGGGAGGGTCGGCCATGCCCGGTGTGATCTCCTCGATGCGGGAGCCCGAGATCCGGACAAGCACCCCCGCGACGACCTCGCCGGGCGGCAGCCAGGCCAGCTCGCACCAGTAGTTCAGCTCCGGCACAGCTCCTCCAGGGCGGTGGCGAGGGCGGCGACCCCCGCGTGGCAGTCAGACATCTCGGCGTGTTCCTCAGGGGAGTGTGAGATTCCCGTTGGATTGCGTACGAACACCATCGCGCTGGGCACGCCCGCGGACGCCAGGATCCCGGCGTCGTGACCGGCCCCGGTCGGCAGGACGGGCACACCCCCCAGGACGGCGGCGATCCGCTCCCTCAGGACCACGTCGAAGTCGACGACGGGGGTCCACGATTCGGCGCTGACCTCGGCCCCGGAGAACTCGCTCAGCTCGGCGACCAGCGCCCGGACCGCGTCCTCGTCACCGCCCCGGGCGTCCAGCCAGGCGCTGACCAGCCCGGGGACGGCGTTGGCGTTGTTGGGCGACACGCGGAGCTTGCCGAAGGTGGCCACCACACCGCCCCGCTCGGCGGCTTCGCGGGCGCGCAGCACGGTCCGGGCGAAGGGCAGCATCGGGTCGTCGCGGTCCTCCAGCCGGGTGGTGCCGGCGTGGTTGGCCTGGCCGCGGAAGTCGAACCGCCAGCGGCCGTGCGGCCAGATGGCGGCGGCCACGCCGACCGGGGCGTCCCGGTGGACCAGCGCCTGGCCCTGCTCGACGTGGAGCTCCACGAAGACGCCGACGTGCCCGAGGGTCTCGTCGTCGCGGCCCAGCTCGCCGGGGTCTCGTCCGGCCCGGCGCAACACCTCGGCCATCGAGTCGCCCCCGTCGTCGGTCAGGCCGCGGGCCCGGTCGGGGTCGAGCGCGCCGGTGAGCAGCCGGGAGCCCATGCAGGGGACGCCGAACCTGGCGCCCTCCTCGTCGGTGAAACAGGCCACCCCCAGCGGGCGGGCGGGCTCGAACCCCCTGGCCCGCAGGGCGTCGAGGGCGGCGAAGGCGGACACGACGCCGAGGGGGCCGTCGAAGGCGCCGCCCTGCCGCACCGAGTCGAGGTGGCTGCCCGTGACGACACCCGGCCTGCCCGACGGGTCACCCCACCAGGCCCACAGGTTGCCGTTTCGGTCTTCTCGCAGGTCGAGGCCCCTTCCGGCGGCCTCCTGGCGGAACCACTGGCGGAGCTCCAGATCGGCGGGCGACCACGCGTCGCGCAGGTAGCCCCGGGTCCGGCCGTCACGTCCGAGGTGCGCGATGGCACCCCACATCTCGTCGAACACCCCTCCATTATTGTGAATGGGGTCATTCATTGGCGAACCCGCGCCCCTTTCGGCGCGCGGACCCCGCCCCGCTCCGGGACACGGCCCCGCCTCAGGGCCGGGATCCGCTCCGGAGCGCGGCCCCGCGCCCCTCCGGCGCCCGGGCCCGGGCCCGGTGCTCAGTTCGCGGGCCCGGCCGTCGGGCGGACGGTGATCTCGGTGACGTGGGCGTCGGGAGAGGCCGTCACGGCCGCCGCCACCGCCCGGGCCACCGACTCGGGGGCCAGGTATTTCTCCGGCTCGTAGGTCCCGTTCTCCTGGGCCCGCACGCCGCGCTGCATGTCGGTGTCGACCCGCCCCGGATAGACCGTGGTCACCCTGAGGCCGGGCTCCTCCAGCCGGAGCGCGTCGGCGAAGGCCCGCAGCGCGAACTTGCTGGCCGCGTAGGACCCCCAGTTCGGGTTGGCCCGCTGCCCCGCCCCCGAGTTGACCGCCACCACATGCCCGCCGGCCGCGCGCAGCGCGGGCAGCAGCAGCCGGGTCAGCTCGGCCACCGCGACCACGTTGATCTCCATCGTCCGCCGCCAGACCTCGGCGGGGGTCTCGGCGATCCGCCCCAGCGTCACCACCCCGGCACTGTGCACGAGGACGTCGAGCCGGTCGATCCCGGCGACGTCGGCCTCGGTGACGGCGGTGAGCTCCACCGGCCAGGGCCGCGCGTGCGGCAGGCCCGCGCACACCTTGGCCAGCGCGTCGACGTCGCGGCCGCCGAGCAGCAGGTCGTGGGTGGGGGCCAGGGCGTGCGCGACGGCGGCCCCGACCCCTCGGGAGGCTCCGGTGACCAGCGCGGTCGGTCGTGCAGACATGCAGGTCACCTTACTCCGGTCGCCCCCGGTCACCGTGGGCGGAACGTGGCGGGTCCGGGGCGCTCCAGCGTCAGGGCGTAGACGTCGTGGGGGTAGCGATGGTCGTGCGGGCGGATCCTGATCTCGTCGGCGGCGGCCTCCAGGATCACGCAGCCGTACCACTCGCCGTCCTCCAGGAACTCCCACGGCCGCATCAGCACCTCCAGCCCCGACCGGTGGACCTCCTCGGCGGCCTCCCCCTCGGGGCGCGGCCCTCCCAGCGGGTAGCCGAACACGGTCAGCGGCTCCCATCCGCCGTCCACCGGCCGCAGGAAGCCCAGCAGGGCGCCGTCGTCGTCACGTCTGATCTCTCGCATGGTTGACACCATATACAAATTTTAATAAAAATTTGCACATGTCTTCCACCCGTGTTCTACTTCTCGGCGTGCTGCTCGACGGCCCGCTCCACGGCTACGAGGTACGGCGCCGCCTCGAACTCATGGGCACCCAGCACTGGGCCAACGTGGCCTACGGCTCGATCTACCACGGGCTGGGCAAGATGGCCGACGAGGGCCTGCTGAAGCGGATGGAGGAAGGCAAAGGTGGCAAGACCCTCTACGCGATCACCGACGTCGGCCGGGCCGAGTTCGGACGTCACCTGCTCAGCCACTGGTGGGAGATCAAGCCGATCGTGGACCCGTTCCAGGTGGCGATCACCTTCATGGACCGGCTCTCGCCCGCCGAGCTGGCCTCGGCGATGGAGGCCAGGGCCGCCCAGCTCCAGTTCTCCATCGGGATGACCGAGCGCGCCATCGGCGGCAAGCAGGCCTACGGCGCCCCCCGGCACATCGACGAATGCCTGCGGCTCAACATCCTCCAGCTCAAGGCCCAGTTGGAGTGGGTCGGCGAAGCCGCCGAGAAGGTCAAGAACGGCGAGCTCCCCTGAGGGGTGCCCGCCCCCGGAGAGCCGCCGGGCCCTGGAAAACCGGTTGAGCCTCCCCCTGCCAGAGGGTCCATCCTCTTCCTTGCCCCCGCCGGAGGCCACCGCTCCTTCCTCACCCCTGCCGGAGACCACCGCTCCGCCCCCTGCCGGGGACCGCGGCTCTCCGGCCCCACCCCCCACTCCTGGGACGGAGAAAAATGATCATCGAAGCGCACGGTCTGTGCAAGACCTTCACCGCCAGACGCGGACGAGGCAGGACAGAGGAGGTCGAGGCCGTCCGGGGCATCGACCTGAGCGTCGGCGAGGGCGAGATCTTCGCCGTCCTCGGCCCGAACGGCGCGGGCAAGACCACCACCGTCCGGATGCTGGCCACCTTCACCGCCCCCACCGCCGGCACCGCCCGGGTGGCCGGGCACGACGTGGTGAAGGAGGCCGCGAAGGTCAGGGAGCGGATCGGCTACGTCAGCCAGGCCGGCGGCGTGGACGACAACGCCCCCGGCCGGGAGAGCCTGCTGCTGTCGGCGCGCCTGTCCGGGCTCTCCCGGAGCCAGGCGCACACCCGCGCCGACGAGCTGCTGGAGACCTTCAGCCTCACCGAGATCGCCGACCGCCCGGTGAGGTCGCTGTCCGGCGGGCAGAAGCGGCGCTTCGCGCTGGCCATCGGCCTGGTGAACCGGCCGCCGCTGGTCTTCCTGGACGAGCCCACCACCGGCCTGGACCCGCAGAACCGCGCCAACCTGTGGGACGAGGTCCGCAGCCTGCGCGACCAGGGCACCAGCGTGCTGCTGACCACCCACTACCTGGACGAGGCCGACGCGCTCTGCGACCGGCTGGTCATCGTCGACCACGGCCTGATCGTCGCCGAGGGCACCCCCGACAAGCTCAAGCAGGAGGTGGCGGGCGACGTCGTCACGCTCAGGCTCGACGACCTGGCCGCCGCCGGGGAGCTCCTGAACGCCCAGCCCTACATCAAGGAGACCCGGCCGGAGGACGACTGCCTGCGCGCCTACCTCGACGACGGCGAGCACAACCTGCCCGCCCTGCTCCGCGCCCTGGAGAGCGGCGGCCTGGCGATCCGGTCGATCTCCCTCGACCGGGCCACGCTCGACGACGTCTTCCTGCGGCACACCGGCCGCTCCCTCCGCGACGCCGCCTGACCCCGTTAGGACCCCCCATGTTCCGACACACCATGCTGTTCTTCGGCTACGAGCTCGGCAACGTCCGCCGCAACCCGGTCTGGCCGCTGTTCGGCATCCTGCAACCCGTGCTCTATCTGCTGCTGTTCGCCCCGTTGCTGACCGGGATGGTCCCGGGCGGGACGCTGGTCGACGCGCTGAGGGTCTTCACGCCCGGCGCGATGATGATGATCGCCCTGTTCGGCTCGCTGTTCACCGGCTTCAGCATGATCAACGAGACCCGCAACGGGGTGCTGGAGCGGCTCGCGGTCAGCCAGGCCTGGCGTCCGGCGATCATCCTCGGCCGCGTGCTGAAGGACATGCTCGTCCTCGTCCTGCAGGCGCTCCTGGTGATGGGGGTGGCCGTGCTGATGGGCCTGCGGCTGCCGCTGCCGGCCCTGGGCCTGATGCTGCTGCTCATGGCCGCGACCGGCCTGTTCGCCGCCAGCCTCTCCTACGGCCTGGCGCTGGCGATCCGCGACGAGAACGGCATGTCGCAGCTCGTCCAGTTCTTCGCGCTGCCGCTGACCCTGCTCGCCGGAATGATGCTGCCGGTCTCGCTCGGGCCGGAGTGGCTGCAGACGGCCGCCAGGTTCAACCCGCTCTACTACTCGGTCGAGGCGGGCCGCTCCCTGTTCGCCGGCGACCTGTCCGACGGCACGGTCCCGGTGGCCTTCGGCGTCTTCCTCGTGCTCGGCGCGCTCGCGCTGACCTGGTCGGTCCGCTCGCTGCGCAAGCTCGCCGGCTAGGCGACTAGCCGGCCGGCGT
Organism: Streptosporangium sp. NPDC048886; assembly: GCF_055586905.1. Lineage (NCBI taxonomy): Bacteria > Bacillati > Actinomycetota > Actinomycetes > Streptosporangiales > Streptosporangiaceae > Streptosporangium > Streptosporangium sp. NPDC048886. Next base: position 71,050 of record NZ_JBVJHH010000014.1, on the reverse strand, counting down.
GTCCGGCCGGTCGACGAAGACCCCGGCCTGGTCGGTCATCCGTTCGTACTCCTCCAGCCGGGCCTGCGTCCGCAGCGGCGCCGCGTCCGCCATGGCCTCCACCAGCACCATGGCCAGGGCGAGCGGCGCCGCGTGCGAGTCGAACACCAGCCGCTCGCCGACCGGGGCGTCCAGGATCACCTCGGCCTCGAACGGCACGTCCGGCCGGTCGGTGATCACCGCCGTCCGCAGGCCCAGCTCCCTGGCGCCGGCGAGGGCCTGTACGGCCTCGGCCGGATATCGGGGCAGCACCACCGCGACCAGCCAGCCCGCCCCCGCCCGCCGTGCGGCGTGCAGGCCGTCGGCCAGCTCGGAGCCGCCGTGGGTCAGCAGCCGGACGTCGGGGTGGATCCGGCGGGCGAAGTAGGCGAAGGTGGTGGCCAGCCCGCTCGACACCCGCAGCCCGAGCACCGGCAGCGGCTCGCACCCGGCCAGAGCGGCGCCCAGCTCCGCGATGGACGACGGGTCGTTCAGCCCCTCTCGGACCCTCCGCAGATTCTCGATCTCCACGTCGATCGCGGTCTGCAGGTCGTTGGCCCGCGACGGGCTCCGCTCGCCCATGACGAAGGGCCGCAGCGCCTGCCTGAGCTCGGGGTATCCCGCGAAACCGAGCACCATGGCGAACCTGGTCACCGATGGCTGACTCACCCCGGCCCGCTCGGCCAGCTCCACGCTGGACAGGAAGATGGCCTCGGCCAGGTGGTCGTCGAGGTAGCGCGCGATCCGCCGCTGCACAGGCGACAGCCGCCGGCCCTCCAGAAGTCGATCGAGTGCGTCCCCCACGTCACCTCCAACCGCCCGATCGTCGGCGGGAATTCCCACCTGTCTCCCGCCCGTCTCCCGCCCGCCCCGCCTGCGGCGCACCTGGCCGCCGGCGCGCCGGGACGGGCGGGAGACGGCCCGTTCCGGGACCCGCCCGCCGGAGCCCGTAGAGACCCACGTCAGGGCCTTCAGGACCCGCGTCGGGCCTTCCGCGACTCCCGCGTCAGGCCCTCCGCAACCCTCACGTCAGGCCTTTCGGGACTCCCGCGTCAGACCCTCCCCAACTCCCACGTCAGGCCCTTCGGGACTCCCGCATCAGACCCTCCGCAACTCCCGCATCAGGCCTTTCAGGACTCCTGCATCGGGACGCGGACGCCGCGCTCTCGCGCCACCTCGACGGCCCCGTCGTAGCCCGCGTCGACGTGGCGGATCACGCCCATGCCCGGGTCGTTGGTGAGGACCCTGTTGAGCTTCTCGGCGCTGAGCTTGGTGCCGTCGGCGACGGTGACCTGGCCGGCGTGGATGGAGCGGCCGATGCCGACGCCCCCGCCGTGGTGGATGGAGACCCACGCGGCGCCGGAGGCCACGTTGAGCATGGCGTTCAGCAGCGGCCAGTCGGCGATCGCGTCGGAGCCGTCGGCCATCCCCTCGGTCTCCCGGTAGGGGGAGGCGACCGAACCGCAGTCGAGGTGGTCCCGGCCGATCACCAGCGGGGCCTCGATCTCGCCGGAGGCAACCATGTCGTTGAACCGCTCGCCGGCCAGGTGGCGCTCGCCGTAGCCGAGCCAGCAGATCCGGGCGGGCAGGCCCTGGAAGTGGACCCGCTCCCGGGCCATCCGGATCCACCGGGCCAGCGGCTCGTTGTCCGGGAACAGCTCCAGGATCGCCTGGTCGGTCTTGGCGATGTCGGCGGCGGAGCCGGACAGCGCCGCCCAGCGGAAGGGGCCCTTGCCCTCGCAGAACAGCGGCCGGATGTAGGCCGGCACGAAGCCGGGGAAGTCGAAGGCGCGGGTGTAGCCGGCCAGTTGCGCCTCGCCGCGGATCGAGTTGCCGTAGTCGAAGACCTCGGCGCCCGCGTCCTGGAAGCCGACCATGGCCTCGACGTGCTTGGCCATGGCCTCACGCGCCTTGCGGGTGAACCCGGCCGGGTCCTTCTCCCGCTCGGCGGCCATGTCCTCGAAGGCCACGCCGATCGGCAGGTACATCAGCGGGTCGTGCGCCGACGTCTGGTCGGTGACGATGTCGATCTCGGCGCCCCGGCGGAGCAGCTCGGGCACGGCCTCGGCCGCGTTGGCCTCGACGCCGATGCTCAGCGGCCTGCGCTGGTCGCGGGCCTCGTAGGCCAGGCGCAGCGCCTCGTCGAGGTCCTTGGCCCGCACGTCCAGGTAGCGGTGCTCGATACGCCGGTCGATCGACCTGGGGTCGCAGTCGACGCAGATCACCACGCCGTCGTTCATGGTGACGGCGAGCGGCTGGGCGCCACCCATGCCGCCGAGCCCGGCGGTCAGCGTGATCGTCCCGGCCAGGGATCCGCCGAACCGCTTGGCGGCGACGGCCGCGAAGGTCTCGTAGGTCCCCTGCAGGATGCCCTGGGTGCCGATGTAGATCCAGGAGCCGGCGGTCATCTGCCCGTACATGGTCAGGCCGGCGGCCTCCAGGCGGCGGAACTCCTCCCAGTTGGCCCAGTCGGGCACGAGGTTGGAGTTGGCGATGAGCACCCGCGGCGCCCACTCGTGCGTACGGAAGACCCCCACGGGACGGCCGGACTGCACCAGCAGCGTCTCGTCCCCCTCCAGCGTGGTCAGGGTGCGGGTGATCGCGTCGAAGGAGCGCCAGTCGCGCGCCGCCTTGCCGGATCCGCCGTAGACGACGAGCTGCTCGGGATGCTCGGCCACCTCGGGATCCAGGTTGTTCTGGATCATACGGAGGGCCGCCTCCTGCGGCCACCCCTTGGCGGTGAGCGTGGTGCCGCGCGGCGCGCGCACGATCCGGCTGCCGGTCATGACCGAGCCTCCCCATCAGGACTGAATGAATGTATTCATATTTGTCACCTGGAGGCTACCGGTCAACCTGAACAGAGGGGGGCATCCCGGGCAGCACATCCGGGATGCCCCGTTTTCCGGTCGCCGACCCGATCTTTCCCCTGGCCCTCGTCCCGCACGGACTGGACCGGAGACCGGACACGGCGGGTGCCCGGCAGGCACCCCGAGCGAAGGAGAAGCTCCGCACAGGCCGGGATGCCCGCTTTCCTGGACGGCCAACCAGTCAGCGGGACGGGTGTCCGAATCATTACGTTACGTTCCGCAGAATTTGCCGCTGGCGACACCGGCCGCGAGCTCGGATCTACGTGGGCAGCAGGAACTGCGTGGCGGCGAGCTCACGGTAGAGATCGTCGTCGTCGAGCAGCTCATGGTGGGTGCCGACGGCCCGCACCCGCCCCGCCTCCATCACCACGATCCGGTCGGCGCTGGTCACCGTGGACAGGCGGTGGGCGATCACCAGCACGGTCGTCTCCTTCGCCACCTCCGCGATCACCTCGCGGAGCCGTAGCTCGTTGACCGCGTCGAGTTGGGAGGTGGCCTCGTCGAGCAGGAGCAGCCGGGGACGGCGCAGCAGGGCGCGGGCGATGGCCACCCGCTGCCGCTCACCGCCGGAGAGCATGATCCCGCGGTGACCGACCATGGTCTCCAGGCCCTCGGGGAGCCGGGCGACCAGGTCCTCCAGCCGGGTCAGCGCGAGCACCCGCCGGATGTCGGCCTCGCTCACGCCCGGCGCGGCGAAGACCAGGTTCTCCCGGAGCGTGCCGTCCAGCACCGGCGCGTCCTGCTCGACGTAGCCGAGGGAGGCGCGCAGCTCGCGCAGCGGCCACTGCCCGATGTCGCGGCCGTCGACCGTGATCGTCCCGGCCTGCTGCTCGTAGAACCGTTCGAGCAGGGCGAACACCGTGGACTTGCCCGCCCCCGACGGGCCGACGAGCGCGGTCATGCCGCCCGCCGGGACCGCGAAGGAGACGTCGTGGTGGACGACCGGCCGGTCGTCGCCGTAGCGGAAGGCCACCTCCTCGAAGGTCACCCCCACCGGAGCCGCGCCGATCTCCCCCGCCACGCCGCCGGCCTCCTCGGCCGGCAGCTCCTCGATCTCGCGGATCCGCTTCACCGCCGCCAGGCCGTTCTGCATCTGGGTGAACCCCTGGATCAGCTGCCCCACCGGGGCGACCAGGTAGAACAGGTAGAGCAGGAAGGCGATCAGCGAGGACACCTCCAGCGCGCCGGAGGCGACCCGCGCCCCGCCCACGCCGAGCACGGCCACGAAGGCGAGCTGCGCGGAGACCCAGGCGGAGATGCCGGCGATCGAGGTCCACCAGGCGACCGCGACGCCCCGGTCCCGCGCCTCGCGGGCCGCCTCACCCACGGTGGCGATCTCGCGCTCCTCGGCGCCGCTGGCCTTGACCGTGCGGAATGCCTGCAGCACCCGGTCGAGCACCGCGCCCATCTCACCCACCGCCACCTGCGCCTGTGTCGAGGCCCGCCGGATGCGCGGCATGACCAGGCCCACGAGGGAGCCGACCAGGACCAGCACCGCCAGCGTGATGACCAGCAGCAGCCCATCCATGATCGCCATCATCACCACGGCACCCAGGAGCATGAACACCGCGCCGACCATCTCGACGACGCCGTCGGTGAACACCGCCCGCAGCAGCGTGGTGTCGGAGGTGACCCGCGATAGCAGGTCGCCGGGCTTGAGCCGGTCGACCTCCGACACCCGCAACCGCAGCATCCGCCCCACCAGGCTCTGCCGGGCGGAGAACACGACGCCCTCACCCATGCGCTCCAGCACGTATCTGCCGAGCGCGCCGACGCCCGCACCCAGGAGCACGGCGGCCGTCAGGCCGAGCACCGGCCCGACCAGGGAACGCTGCTCGCCGAAGGCGTCGATGACCACCTTCGCCAGCAGCGGCATCGCGAGCCCGGCCAGCGAGCCGACGAGGCTGAGGACGCCGCCCAGGAGCAGGGCCCGTCTGTGCGGGCGGACGTAGGCGAGCAGGAGTCGCCAGGAGGCGGTCTCGGGCAATTTCATCTCCTCTGAGCTGACGTGACCGGCCCCCGGTCGCCGTCCTTCCTATCTACCGCGCACGGACCCACGCCGGGCGTCCCGCCCGGATCCGTAGACGAAAGTCGATGGTGTCAACATAAGTTGACGCGACCGCCTATGTCAACCAAAGTTGACCGCCGGGGGGCTGAGGGGTTAGGCGGGATCTCCGGGACACCCGTCCCGACTCGGGGTGGAACAGCCGTCCCGACTCGGGGGCGGAACGGCGCGAGAATCCCGCGTGGTCGACCGGGCGCCGAGCGCCGCGCCCCCGGCGGAGGGCGGCCCGGCCGACCTGGCGGAGAAGGACCAGGTCGACCCGGCCGAGGACGGCCCGGTCGACCTGGCCGGACGCCACACCCACCCCGGCGGAGGAGGGCCCGGCCGGACCGGTCCACGGCGAGGGCCGGCATGGGCCCTGGGCGCCTCACGCGCTCGTGCGGAGCGCGGCCCGAGCCCGGACCGCACGGCGCGAAGCCTCAGCGGGGTCCGACGGGCACGGGCCCCGCTCAACGGCCGATGACCGCTCAGCAGGCACGGGCCCCGCTCAACGGCCGGTGACCCGCGGAACGGGATCTAGGCGGGGATGAGCACCAGGCAGGCGTTGCTGCCGCCGAAACCGAAGGAGTTGGACAGGACCGGGGCCGCGGGGACGGGGCGGGGCTCGCCGTGGACGAGGTCGATGAGGTCGCCCTCGGGACCGCCGGTGAAGTTGGCGGTCGGGGGGACGAGGCCCTCCCGGGCCGACAGCAGCGCGATCACCGCCTCCAGCGCCCCGGCGCCGCCGACCAGATGGCCGGTCACGCCCTTGGTGGAGGTCACCGGGGGCGTACGGTCGCCGAAGCAGCCACGCAGGGCGACGGCCTCGGCGCTGTCGTTGTGCGGGGTGGAGGTGCCGTGCGCGTTGACGTGGCCGACGTCCTCGGGGGCGAGCCCCGCGTCGAGCAGGGCGGCGCGCATGCAGTCGGCCGCCACGGTGCCGTCCCTGAGCGGCGCCACGATGTGGGTGGCGTCGCAGTTGGCCGCGTAGCCGCCGATCTCGCCGTAGACGCGGGCCCCCCGGGCCTCGGCGAGGTCGGCGCGCTCCAGGACGAGGAAGGCGGCGCCCTCTCCCATGACGAAGCCGTCCCGGTCCCCGTCGAAGGGCCGGCAGGCCTCCGCGGGCGAGCCGATCCGCTCCGACAGGGCCCCGACCCGGGCGAAGGCGCACATGGCCAGCGGGGACAGCAGCGCGTCCAGCCCGCCGGCCACCGCGGCGCCGACCACCCCGGAGCGGATCGCGCGCAGCGCCTCCCCGATCGCCGTGGCCCCGCTGGCGCAGGCCGTGTTGAAGGTCAGGCAGGGGCCGCGGCAGCCGTACCGGATGGCGATGCGCGCGGCCGTCGAGCTGGACATCAGCGTCGGCACGGCGTGGACGGGCACCTTCTCACGGCCGAGCGTGTGGCCCACGATCAGGCTCTCCAGCGCGGCGAACCCGCCGCCGCCGGTGCCCACGTAGACGCCGCAGCCCTCGGCCGGCAGACCCCCCGCGTCGGTGACGGCGTCGGCCGCCGCGGCGAGGCCGATCTGGGAGGTGCGGTCCAGCGTCCTGAGCTCGCGGCCGGTGAAGTAGTCCAGCGGCTCGAAAGGGGCCAGCGGGCACCCGATCGGCACCGGCGTCTCCTCCTCGGCGAGTGCCGGGATCACGGTCGCGAGCGACTTGCCGGCCAGAACCGTGGCGAACGCGTCCCGGACGGTGTTGCCGGCCGGACTCTTCACGCCCAGCCCGGTGACGACGACGCGCGTCACCGGGCCGCCAGCGCGGCGTGCAGGATCCCGGCCATGTCGGCGACGGTCCGCGCGCCCGCGAAGTCGCCGGGTTCGAGCTGGATGCCCAGCTTCTCCTCGATGATGACGGCGATCTCCACCCATTCCAGGCTGTCGATCTGGTGGTCGGCGATGGTGGCGCTGGGCTTGACCTGATCGCTGGGCACGCTGAGCACCTCGGCGATCGCGGACCGGACTACGGATGTGGCTGAATCGAGGGTTGCCATTCGCCCGCCTTTAAAAGTAAAGGGATCGATCCACTCAGGTCCCCGCAATGCCCGGACTATAGCGAAACAGACACAAGTTCTGTCTATGCCCTACCAGGCTAAATTCTGGAAATTTCCACTCATTTACCGATGATTCATTGCTCGGAAAATCCGCCAATCCGGAGGCGGCCCGGCGGCGAATAGAGGACCGGGGAATCCGGCCGGATCCTTTTCCTCCCCAGCATCACCAGGCCGGTCACACCCGTGGCCGGCGGCCGAAAGGACCGACTGACACATGGAGCTCCGAATCAATCGGCGCGCTCTGATCGGCATCGGCGTCGCGGGAGCGTTGACCGTCTCCTCACTCGCCCTGCTCAGAGCAGAGACCGGCGTGGCGTCCTCGCACCGCGAGGCGCCCATGATCGCGGGTGACCCCCGCAACGACAACACCGACGTGTACGCGTTCGTCAGCCCCGACAGGCCCGACACCGTCACCCTGATGGCCAACTTCATCCCGTTCGAGGAGCCGAACGGCGGGCCGGACTTCTACCGGTTCGACGCCCGCTCGCGCTACAACATCAAGATCGACAGCGATGGCGACGCCAGGCCCGACACCGTCTACCAGTGGAGGTTCCGCGACGAGGACAGGCGCGGCACGGGCACCTTCCTGTACGGCAACGGCCCGATCACCTCGCTCGACGACGAGAACCTGCTGTTCCGGCAGCGCTACACGCTCAAGAAGATCACCGCCAGGGGGACGCGGACCCTGGTCGCGGACGGCGTGGTGGCTCCGAGCAACACCGGGCCGGCCTCGATGCCCGACTACGGTTCGCTGCGCGCCCAGTCGATCAGGGATCTGCCCGGCGGCGGCAAGGTCTTCGCGGGCCAGGCCGACGAGGCGTTCTTCGCCGACCTACGGGTCTTCGACCTGCTCTACGGCGGCGACCTGTCCGAGGTCGGCCAGGACACGCTCAAGGGCTACAACGTGCACAGCCTGGCCCTGCAGGTGCCCAAGAACGAGGTCGCGCTGAGGGGCGACCCGCGCCGCAACCCGGTCATCGGCGTCTGGTCCACCGTGGACAAATGGAGCCCCAAGGGCTACGTCCAGGTCTCCCGCCTGGGCCAGCCGCTGGTCAACGAGGTCGTGGTCCCTGCCGGGCTGAAGGACGCCTTCAACGCGCTGAGCCCCCACAAGGACGCCGACGTCCCAGCCGTCGTCAAGCGCGTCACCGACCCCGAGGTGCCCAGGCTCATCGAGGCCGTCTACGGCCTCAAGGCGCCGAAGACCCCCAGGGCGGACCTGGTCGAGATCTTCCTCACCGGCATCGCCAAGGCCAACGGCCCGATCAAGGCCGACCTCAACTCCCAGAGCCTCAACAAGGACGCCGGCAGGCTGCGCCCGTCGGAGATGCTGCGGCTGAACATGGCGATCGCGCCCAGCGCGGACCCGCACCGGCTCGGCGTGCTCGCCGGCGACCTGCAGGGCTTCCCGAACGGCCGCCGCCTCGGGGACGACGTGATCGACATCGCTCTCCAGACGATGGAGGGCGCCGCCCAGACCGGCGAGCTCGTCGGCGCGCTGGCCGCCGGCGACAAGGTCGACCGGAACGACAAGCCGTTCGGCACGCGGTTCCCCTACATCCCGCTGCCCGGCCACAGGTCGGTCAACGCGAGCTGACCCGAAGGCGCGGGACCCGGTCCTGCCGGGTCCCGCACCCGGTCCTGAGGGGAGCAACATGAAGACTTCCGCGAAAGCCCTGATCGCCGCGGGCGTGCTGGGCCTGGCGGCGGCGCTGACCGCCGGGGCCGCCCTGATCCCCGGCGGGCGGACGCCGCCGGCCGCCGCCCCGCCCCGGCCGGCCGAGATCCCGGTCTCGGCCACCTCGCTCGGGAGCACGGTCCACGCCCTGACCGCCCGGCTCCAGCGGCTGCCCGAGGACCACCGGGCCTGGGCCCAGCTCGGCTCCGCCTACGTCCAGCAGGCACGCCTCAGCGCCGACCCGTCCTTCTACCGGCGGGCCGAGCAGGCGCTGGCCAGGTCCGCCGCGCTGAGCCCCGGCAATTTCGCCGCCCTGACCGGCCAGGCCGCGCTCGCCGCCGGCCGCCACGACTTCGCCGAGGCCGTACGGCTGGCCAAGCTGTCGGAGGCCGCCAACCCCTACGGCCAGGACGCCCAGGCGGTGCTGGCCGACGCCTACACCCAGCTCGGCCGGTACAGCGAGGCCACGCGGGCGATCGACAGGATGACGGAGCTGCATCCCGGCGTCGCGGCCTTCACCCGGGCCTCCTACGCCGCCGATCTGCGGGGTGACCGCGCCACGGCGCGACGCATGCTGGAGCACGCCCTCGACGACGCCCTCGCCCCCGCCGACGTGGCCTACTGCCGCCACTACCTGGGCGAGCTGGCCCTGCACGCCGGCGACCTCCGCGGCGCCGCCGAGCAGTACCGCCTCGCGCTGGAGGCCGCCCCGGACTTCACCCCGGCCCTGGCCGGGACCGCCAGGGCCGCCGCGCTCGACGGCCGGTTGACGGAGGCCGCCGGCCTCTACGGCACCGTGGTCGGGCGGCTGCCCCTGGCCCAGTACGTCACCGAGTACGCCGAGGTGCTGTCCGCGGCGGGCGGAGACCCCTCGGAGCAGTGGGCGCTGCTGCGCGCGCAGCGCGAGCTGATGGAGCAGGCCGGAGTCAAGGACGACCTGACCTGGGCCGAGTTCGAGGCCGACCACGGCTCCCCGGCGCGGGCCGTCGAACACGCCGAGGCCGAATACGCCCGCAACCCCAACCTGGTGGCCGCCGACGCACTGGCCTGGGCCCTGCATCGAGACGGCCGCGACCGGGAGGCCCTGCCGTACGCGCGCGAGGCCACCGCCACCGGCTGGCACAACGCGCTGCTCCACCACCACCGCGCCGAGATCGAGCGCTCGCTCGGCCTGGCCGCGGAGTCCAGGAGGTCGGCGGCCCGGGCCCGGGCCGCCGACCCCGCCTTCTCCCCCGATCTTCCCGCCCTGGCGAGGTTCTCATGAGTCCCGGAAAGACCGTCCGGACGGCGGCCGCCTCGGCCCTGTCCGGCCTGGCGGTGTGCGCGGCGCTCGCCCTGCCCGCCTCCCCCGCCGCCGCCCAGGCCACGCACCCCCTGGGCAACTTCACCGTCAACCACTACAACGGCCTGCGGGTCACGCCGGACCGGGTGGAGAACCTGGCGGTCGTGGACAGCGCCGAGCTGCCCACCCTGCAGGCCCGGCCCGAGGTGGACGCCGACCGGTCGGGGACGGTCTCGGACGCCGAGCGGTCGGCGTACGGCACCGCCCGGTGCGCCGAACTCGCCGCCGCGCAGCGGCTGACGGTGAACGGGACCGCGACGACGTGGCGGGTCCCCGAGGCCGCCTTCGACTACGGGCCCGGGCAGGGCGGGCTGGAGACCAGCCGGCTGACGTGCCGGCTCTCCGCCGCTGTGGCGACGCCGGGGACGGTCGGGTTCAGCGACGGGTTCCTCGCCGACCGGACGGGCTGGAGGGAGATCACCGCGGTCTCCTCAGGAGGGGTGCGGCTGGCGCGCTCGTCGGTCCCCGGCGCGAGTGTCAGCCGGGAGTTGCGGGCCTACCCGGACGACCTGCTGGTCAGCCCGCTCGACCAGCGTACGGCGGAGCTGAGCGTCACGCCCGGGACCGGCGCGGCCGCGGTCGCGCCGCCGCTGGTGTCCGGCGGGCCGGTCGGGGACGCGCTGGCCGCGCTGGACCGCGCCTTCACCGGGCTGATCGGGGCCGGGTCGCTGACCGTGCCGCTGGGCCTGCTGGCGGTGCTGCTGGCCGCCGTCCTCGGCGCCGGCCACGCCCTGGTCCCGGGCCACGGCAAGACCGTCATGGCCGCCTACCTGGCCGGGCGGAAGGGACGTCCCCGCGACGCCATGGTCGTCGGCGCCACCGTGACCATCACCCACACGCTGGGCGTTCTGGTGGTCGGCCTGCTGCTGAGCGCCTCCTCCGCCCTCACCGGGGAGTCCGTGCTCGGCTGGCTCGGCCTGGCCGCCGGGCTGCTGATCACCGTCATCGGCACCCGCCTGCTGTGGTCCGCCTGGCCGGCCCACCACAGCGGTGGGCCCCTCGCCCACTTCGGGCACGGCCACGGGCACGGGCACGGGCACGGGCACGGCCACAGGCCGGGGAGCAGTCCCCCTGCCCACGGTCGCGGACCAGAGAACGGCCTTCCGCTCCGCGGCCACGGCCCTACGCGCTCCGCCGACGGACACGGGCGCCTGGATCGGGACGGTGTCCAGGTGGCGCTCCTGGGACGGGAAGGGGCCGGACGGAGCGAGGGGGCCGGGCGTTCGCGGCGCGGGCTGGTGGGGCTGGGGGTGGCCGGAGGCCTGGTGCCCAGTCCTTCGGCGCTCGTCGTCCTGCTCGGGGCGGTCGCGCTCGGCCGCACCTGGTTCGGGGTCGTGCTGGTCCTCGCCTACGGCGCCGGGATGGCGGGCACACTCACCGCCACCGGCCTGCTCCTGGTGAAGCTGGCCGGACGGCTCGACGGCATGACCATGAGGGGGCACGGCCTGGCGGCCCGCCTGTCGTCCCTCGCCCCGATCGGCACCGCCGCCGTCGTCGTCGCGCTCGGCCTGGGGCTGGCCGTACGGGGCCTGACCGGGGCGGTGTGAGGAGCGGTCCGCGCCGGGCGCCCCCGGCGCACGGACCGGCTCGCCGTACATCCGCCGGGCACCGGTGTCCGGGGGCCCGCGGCGGGTCAGCCGCGGCGGCGGACGCCGTACTCCCTGCGCATCTCGGCGACGGTGTCCAGGATCTCGTCCTGGGTCTTGAGGAGCTTCGCCTCGGCCTCCTCGGTCCGCCCCTCGGCCGCCAACCGGCGGTTGCCCGTCCGGCTGCCCAGCTTCCGCTTGGCCCTGGCCTTCATCTCACGCAGATTGAGCTTCTCGATGAGACTCACGATCCACACTCCTTCGGCAGGCAGGACCGTCGACTGCCCGGCGGGCGGCCGGATATGCCTCTCGGGGCCCGACCGGCCGCCGCCGTGGCGTGACAGGCGTCCTCGCGGCCCGCGGTCAGTCCGGGTCGGGGACGTCGTCGTAGTCGGCGCCCTGTTCGGCGTCGCCCTCGTCGGCCCGGCGGAGCTTGATGTCCTCCACCCAGGCGTAGGACAGGCGCCTGATCTCGGCGATGCGCTCCCCGGTGACCCCGTACGCCTCGAAGTCCTCATCGGCGATCAGGTCGACGAACTCCAGCCGCATCACCAGCTCGGAGAGGGAGAACTCCTCGTTGTGCAGGCGGGCCAGGCGCTCCAGGTCGCGGAAGCCGTACAGGTGGGAGACCGACGCGATGTCGATGACGTCGCGGGCGAGGCTCCGTTCGTGCAGGGCCCGCATCTTGAGCCCCACCGCGTCGTCCAGGGAGACGACGGACAGGTCGCCGACGATCACGGGCTGCTGCTGGAACGCCTCCCGCAGCAGGTCGAACTCGCAGCTCTGCTCGGTCACCGGGTCGCTCACGACCAGCCGGCCCATCCGGGGCGTGACCTCGACCACGGTGACCTCCAGCCCGCTGTCCGCCAGGGCCCGGGCGACCCCGTCCGCGACCTCGGACAGCGGCGTCTCGGCGGCGGTGGCGAAGTCGAGGTCGTTGCTGGGACGCTCGGTGAAGCCGTGGGCGTTCATGGCGTAGCCGCCGGCCAGGACCAGCCCGAACCGGGCGCAGACCGGGAGCACGGCCTGGAGCATCCGCTGCTGGAGCGGCGGCAGGAGCATCATTCCCAGCCCAACGCGGCGATCTTGCCCTCCCAGGCCCGGCGGTAGCTCGGCCCGAGGCCGCGGCGGAGCGTGGGCCAGTCGGCGACCAGGAGCTCGGCGTTCAGGTAGGACTCGGCGTCTCCCCGGCCGCCGCCGGTGATGACCGTGCGGTAGAGGCTCATCCGCAGCAGCGGGTTCATCAGGTCGAACTCGGTTAGCCCCGACCAGCCGAGGTGGACGGGCAGGGCGACCACCCCCGTGGCCGGACCGCGCAGGTCGGCCAGGGAGTCGGGGACCCGCTGATCGACACCGTCCCAGCGGGATGGAAGCGCGCTCACGCCTCCCAGTATGCCCGCCCGCCCAGCCCCGGGCCCCGCCCGCTCACCACCGGGCGCGGCGGCTGGAGGGCAGGTCGTGCCGGCCGGAGACGAACTCCTGAAAGGCGATCTTGGCGCGGATCGCCGGGCGGCGCCAGCGCTCCTCGCGGCGCTCGGCCCTGGCCATCTGGCGGGGGCGGGGACGCCGGGCGCCGGACGCCATGAACCAGTGGGCCCAGGGCGATCCCGGGCGGGCCAGCCGCAGCGCGCCGGGGATCAGCAGGAGCGGGACGAACAGCCCGGCCAGCCCGGTCCAGATCTTGCCCTTGAGCAGAGTGATCACCGCGAGCACGAGGTTGCCGACGATGATCCCGGCGGTGAGCCACGTCCCCTGCGGCGTGCCGTCGGAGCGCTCCCAGCCGAGCGGGCGCAGGCCGAGCAGGAGCAGGCCGGTGAGGGCGATCGCGATGAACACCGCGTCGACCGACGTGCGCCCCTCCTCCTCCCAGTAGACGTCGTGCAGGTGCAGGATCAGCGCGAACTCGTCCAGGATCAGGGCGGCGCCGACGCCGAAGACGGCCGCCGTCACGGCGTACCAGCCCTGCGAGATGCCTGAGACGACCAGCCCCGACACCCCGCCGAGCAGGGTCAGCACCACGCCGAACACCACGTGGTGGATGTGCATCTCGCCGACGCTGACGTTGCGGAACCAGCCGACCTCGGCACGGATGAGCCGGACGTTGATCCGGGTGAACACGAAAGTGACGATCAGCGCGACGAAGAAACAGAACAGCGGCAGCCGTCCTGCGTCCACGATTCGCTCTCGTAACAGATCCCCCACAGTTTCACCAGATTATGCGAGGAATCCCCGCAGCAGCGCGGCTGTCCCCTCCAGATGCTCGGCCACCGCGCGGCGCGCGGCGTCGGGGTCTCCGGCCAGGATGGCGGCCACGATCGCCTCGTGCTGGGTGGCGGCGTGCTCGATGTTGCGCTGGAGCACGGGGATGGCGTTGAGCAGGTCGGTGACCCGCAGCCTGGCGTCGGCGCAGGTCGCGGCGAGCAGCGGGGAGCCGGTCAGCTCGGCGATGGCCAGGTGGAAGGCGGTGTCGAGGCGGCGGTAGTCGTCGGGCCCGGCCGAGTTGACCCCGTCCAGGCGCTGGCGCAGCGTGTCGCGCTGCGCCTGGCTCAGCCCGGCGGTGGCCAGCACCTGGGCGGCGCCGCACTCCACGGCCATCCGGAAGGTGAGCGCGTCGGCCAGGTCGTCGGTGCCCATGTCGGCCACGACCTTGCGCAGGTCGCCCTGGCTCGGGCGCGGCGGGGCGTAGGTGACGAACGCGCCGCCGTACCTGCCGCGCCGCACGGTGAGGTAGCCCGCCTCCTGCAGCGCGCGGATGGCCTCGCGCAGGGTGACCCTGCTGATCCCCAGCTGCACCGCCAGCTCCCGCTCCGGTGGCAGCTTCTCGGTCACCACCCCGAGTTTGATCGCCTGGAGCAGGCGCTCCACGGTCTCCTCGAACGCGTTCCCCGCACGCACCGGCCGCAGCACGGTCGTCAATCGCGGCGACTCGTCCAATCTCACCTCCACCCTTGACAACTGATCCTCACATGGAACTCAATGGTATGAGATTAGCCCAATAAGACTCCGGCGAGGAGAGCCGCTTGGACGTCAGCGAGCTTCGCGACGAGGTGGCCGCGGGACGGGTCGACACCGTGCTGCTGGCGATCGTCGACATGCAGGGCCGCCTGCAGGGGAAACGGCTGTCGGCGCGCTACTTCTTGGAGGAGGTGCTGCACCACGCCTCCGAGGGCTGCAACTACCTGCTCGCGGTGGACGTGGACATGAACACGGTGGACGGCTACGCCATGTCGTCGTGGGAGCGGGGATACGGCGACTTCGTGATGAGACCCGACCTGTCCACCCTGCGCCGGGTGCCGTGGCAGGAGGGCACCGCCCTGCTGATGGCCGACCTGGTGTGGGAGGACGGCTCGGACGTGGCCGCCTCGCCGAGGCAGATCCTGCGCCGCCAGCTCGACCGGCTGGGCGAGCGGGGCTGGGGCGCGTCCGTCGGGACCGAGCTGGAGTTCGTGGTCTACAACGACACCTACGAGCAGGCCTGGCGGCGCGCGTACCGGGACCTGACCCCGGCCAACCTCTACAACGTCGACTACTCCCTCCTGGGCACCGCCCGGGTCGAGCCGCTGCTGCGCAGGATCAGGCTCGGCATGGAGGGCGCCGGGATGTACGTCGAGTCGGCCAAGGGCGAGTGCAACCTCGGCCAGCACGAGATCGCCTTCCGCTACGCCGACGCCCTCACCAGCTGCGACAACCACGCCGTCTACAAGAACGGCGCCAAGGAGATCGCCTCCCAGGAGGGCATGTCGCTCACGTTCATGGCCAAGCCGAACCAGCGCGAGGGCAACTCCTGCCACATCCACATCTCCCTGCGGGACTCCGCCGGGGAACCGGTCATGGCCGGGGACGGGCCGTACGGGCTGTCGGAGACCGGGCGGCGCTTCATCGCCGGGCAGCTGGCCTGCCTGCGCGAGCTGACCCTGCTCTACGCCCCGAACGTCAACTCCTACAAGCGCTACGTGGCGGGCAGCTTCGCCCCCACCGCGGTCAAGTGGGGGGTGGACAACCGCACCTGCGCGCTGCGGCTGGTCGGCCACGGGCCGTCGCTGCGGATCGAGAACCGGGTGCCCGGCGGCGACGTCAACCCCTACCTGGCGGTCTCGGCCCTGATCGCCGCCGGGCTGTACGGCATCGACAACGGGCTGCCGCTCCAGGAGCCGTTCACCGGCAACGCCTACGCGTCGGGCGCGGAGACCGTGCCGCACACGCTCCGCGGCGCGCTGGAGCTGTGGGAGGGCTCCGACAAGGCCCGCGACGCCTTCGGCGAGGACGTCGTGGCGCACTACGCCAACAACGCCCGGGTCGAGCTGGCCGCCTTCGACGCGGCGGTCACCGACTGGGAGCTGTTCCGGGGATTCGAGCGGATGTGAACATGAAGATCATCAATCCGGCGACCGAGGAAGTGGTCGCCGAGGTCGAGCCGGTGGACGCCGCCGAGGTGGACCGGGCGGTGGAGCGCGCCAGGCGCGCCTTCGCCACCTGGCGCGCCGTCGGCCCGGGAGACCGGGCCCGGCTGCTGCGCGCCTTCGCCTCCCTGGTGGAGGAGCACGCCGAGGAGCTGGCCCAACTGGAGATCGCCAACTCCGGGCACACGGTCGGCAACGCCCGCTGGGAGGCGGGCAACGTCCGTGACGTGCTGAACTTCTACGCCGGGGCGCCGGAGCGCAACCACGGCAGGCAGATCCCGGTGGCCGGCGGGCTGGACGTCACCTTCCAGGAGCCGCTGGGCGTCGTCGGCGTGATCGTGCCGTGGAACTTCCCGATGGTCATCATGACCTGGGGGGTGGCCCCGGCGCTGGCGGCGGGCAACACCGTGATCGTCAAACCCGCCGAGTGGACGCCGCTGACCGCCCTGCGCCTGGCCGAGCTGGCCCTGGCGGCCGGCCTGCCCGAGGGGGTGCTCCAGGTCCTGCCCGGGACCGGGGAGGTGGCCGGGGCCCGGCTGGTCGACCACCCGGACGTGGCGAAGATCGTGTTCACCGGTTCGACCGAGGTGGGCAAGGAGATCGCGGCCAAGTGCGCCGGGCAGGTCAAGCGGATCACCCTGGAGCTGGGCGGCAAGAGCGCCAACGTGGTCTTCGCCGACGCCGACCTGGACAGGGCCGCGGCGACCGCGCCGTACGCGGTGTTCGACAACTCGGGGCAGGACTGCTGCGCGCGCTCCCGCATCCTGGTGGAGCGCACCGTCTACGACGACTTCCTGGCGCGGCTGGAGGCGGCGGTGCTGAAGGTCCGGGTCGGCGACCCCCGTGACGAGGCCACCGAGATGGGGCCGCTGATCAGCGCCGAGCACCGCGACCGGGTGGCCTCCTACCTCACCGGGCCGGTCCGCCTGCAGGGCCGGTGCCCGCAGGGGCCCGGGTTCTGGTTCCCCGCGACGCTGCTGACCCCCGACAGCCTCGACGACCCGGCCTTCACCGAGGAGATCTTCGGGCCGGTGGTGGCGGTGGTGCCGTTCGACGACGAGGAGCACGCCGTACGGATCGCCAACGACACCAGATACGGCCTCAGCGGGTCGATCTGGACCAGGGACGTCGGCCGCGCCCTCCGGGTGGCCCGGGCCGTCGAGGCGGGCAACCTCAGCGTGAACTCCCATTCGAGCGTCCGCTACTGGACCCCGTTCGGCGGCTTCAAGCAGTCCGGCCTCGGCCGGGAGCTGGGCCCCGACGCCCTGACCGCGTTCACCGAGACCAAGAACGTCTTCATTTCGGAGGATTGACAGCCATGCAGCGTTTGCAGGACCGGGTCGCCGTCATCACCGGCGCGGGCAGCGGGATCGGCCTGGCCACCGCCCGCCGGTTCGCCCAGGAGGGCGCCCGCGTCGTGTGCGTGGACCTGGACGAGTCGAGCGGGTCGGCGGCCGCGGCCGAGGTGGACGGCCTGTTCGTCAAGGCCGACGTCACCAGCGAGGACGACGTCGTGCGGATGTTCCGGACCGCCTTCGACACCTACGGCAGCGTGGACATCGCCTTCAACAACGCGGGCATCTCGCCGCCGGAGGACGACTCGATCCTGGAGACCGGCATCGACGCCTGGCGCCGGGTCCAGGAGGTCAACCTCACCTCGGTCTACCTGTGCTGCAAGCACGTCATCCCCTACATGCGGCGCCAGGGCAAGGGGTCGATCATCAACACCGCGTCCTTCGTGGCCGTGATGGGCTCGGCCACCAGCCAGATCTCCTACACCGCCTCCAAGGGCGGGGTGCTGGCCATGTCCCGCGAACTCGGGGTGCAGTTCGCCCGCGAGGGCATCCGGGTCAACGCGCTCTGCCCGGGGCCGGTCAACACGCCGCTGCTGCAGGAGCTGTTCGCCAAGGACCCCGAGCAGGCGCAGCGCCGCCTGGTGCACATCCCCACCGGCCGCTTCGCCGAGGCCTCCGAGATCGCCGCGGCGGTGGCGTTCCTGGCCTCGGACGACGCGAGCTTCGTCACCGGCTCGGAGTTCCTGGTGGACGGCGGCATCTCGGGCGCCTACGTCACCCCGCTGTGACCGCCGCGGCGCCCGGCGGCCGGGACCGCCCGCGGGAGGGCCCCGGCCGCGTCTGCCCACCCCATCCCCTCCGCCCCCGATAACGTGCCGGGACGTGGGCGGAGACCCCACGTCCCGGCGTCCGGCAAGAAAGAGATCATGTCCCGTCCCGTCATCGGCATCACCTGCTACATCGAGCCCGCCACGTTCACCGTCTGGGAGATGCCCACCGCGCTCCTGCCGTACGGCTACGTCGACCACGTGGCCCGCGCCGGCGGGCAGCCGGTGATCCTGCCGCCGGTGGGCGACCCCGCGGCGCTGGTCGGGCGCCTGGACGGGCTGATCCTGGCCGGCGGCGGGGACGTCGACCCGGCACGGTACGGCCAGGTCCCGCACGAGCGGACCGGCCACGTCCGCGGCTTCCGCGACGACGCCGAGTTCGGGCTGGCCCACGCGGCCCTGGAGCGCGGCATCCCGCTGCTGGGAGTCTGCCGGGGCCTGCAGGTCCTCAACGTCGCCCTCGGCGGCAGCCTGCGCCAGCACCTGCCCGACGAGGTCGGCCACAGCGGGCACGCCCCGGCCCCCGGCCGCTTCGGCCGGATGCCGGTACGGCTGACCCCCGGGAGCCAGATCGCCAAGATCCTCGACACCGAGACCGCGGACGTGGCCCACTACCACCACCAGGCCGCCGACCGGCTGGGCGCGGGCCTGACCGTGACCGCCCACGCCGAGGACGGCACGGTCGAGGCCGTGGAGCTGGAGGGCCACCCGTTCGCCCTCGCCGTCCAGTGGCACCCCGAAGCCGACGACGAGTGCCTGCTGTTCGAGGAACTGGTACGGCGCAGCCGCCCCTGACCGGCGCGGCCGTCCCGGGCGGCGAGAACACGAGCCCGGGGGATTTCGCTCGGCCGGTGCGGGCGGTTAGGCTGGTCACGACACCGATGAATCCCGCGCGGGAGAGCGTCCTGACATCCAGGCCAGGACCCCTGAAGGAGCAAGCCCTCCCCGCGAACCTCTCAAGGCAAAGGACCGTGCGGGTAGGTGGCCTCTGGAAAGCAGGTCTCGCGGCCTCGCCGAAGGTGAAAGTCCGGTAAAAACCGGGCGAAGCTCTCAGGCATCGATGACAGAGGGGGAGGATGCTCTCATCTGACCCCTGCCTGAGGTGCGAACATGTCCCGACCTACGCCGCTGCGCGGTGTCCACGAGGCCCTCGGCGCGACGCTGACCGATTTCGCGGGCTGGCTGATGCCGCTGCGCTACGGCAGCGAGTCCACCGAGCACAACGCGGTCCGCCAGGCGGCGGGCCTGTTCGACCTGTCCCACATGGGCGAGATCTTCGTGACCGGCCCGCAGGCCGGCGAGGCCCTCGACTACGCGCTGGTGGGTTACCTGTCCGCCCTTGAGCCGGGCCGCGCCCGCTACACGATGATCGTCTCCCCCTCCGGCGGCGTGCTGGACGACCTGATCGTCTACCGCCTGGCCGACGAGGAGTTCATGGTCGTCGCCAACGCCTCCAACTACCCGCGGGTCGCCGCCGAGCTCACCGAGCGCGCCAAGTCCTTCGACGCCGCCGTGGACGACCGCTCCGAGCAGTACGCGCTGGTCGCGGTCCAGGGCCCGCGCTCGCGCGCCATCATGGGCGAGGTCACCGACGCCGACCTCGACGGGCTGAAGTACTACGCCGGCCTGCCCGCCACCGTGGCCGGCCGCGAGGCCCTCATCGCCCGCACCGGATACACCGGCGAGGACGGCTTCGAGCTGTTCGTCGCCGCCGCCGACGCAGAGCCGCTCTGGGCCGCGCTCACCGAGGCGGGCGCGGCGCACGGGCTGCTGCCGGCCGGGCTGTCGGCGCGCGACACCCTCCGCCTGGAGGCGGGCATGCCGCTCTACGGCAACGAGCTGTCGGCCGATCTCACTCCGTTCGACGCGGGGCTCGGCCGTGTGGTGAGGTTTGACAAGCCGGGCGACTTCGTCGGCCGGGCCGCCCTGGAGCCTCTCAAGGACGTCCCGCCGACCCGTCGCCGGGTCGGACTGGTCGCGACGGGCCGCCGGGTGCCCCGGCACGGGTACCCGGTGGTCTCCGAGGACGGCGCCGTCGTCGGCGAGGTCACCAGCGGGGCCCCCTCCCAGTCACTGGGCCGGCCCATCGCCATGGCCTACGTGGACAACGGCCTGTCCACCGGCCTGGCGGTGGACATCCGGGGTAGTCGCGAACCGGTCGACGTCGTCGACCTGCCTTTCTACAGGAGGAAATAATGAGCAGCATTCCCGATGACCTGCACTACACCAAGGAGCACGAGTGGATCGCGGGCATCGATGACGGCCTGACCCTCACCGTGGGCATCACCGCCTACGCCGCCGAGGCGCTGGGCGACGTGGTCTACGTGCAGCTCCCCGAGGCCGGGGCGACGATCTCCGCCGGCGACGCCGTCGGCGAGGTCGAGTCGACCAAGTCGGTGAGCGACATCTTCGCGCCGGTGGGCGGTGAGGTCGTCGAGGTCAACCAGGCCGTCGTGGACGACCCGTCCCTGGTCAACAGTGACTCCTACGGTGATGGCTGGCTGTTCCGCGTCCGTCTTGAGGGCGACGCCGACGACCTGCTGTCCGCCGAGGAGTACGCCGCGCTCACCTCGGGTGAGTCCTGAAATTTCTCCTCTTGCGCCGTGATCACGCGCACCACCGGGTGCGCGTGGTCACGGCGATGTGAAGGCAGGGACCAGATCAATGGCGATCAGCGTCTTCGATCTCTTCAAGATCGGAATCGGCCCGTCCAGCTCGCACACCGGCGGGCCGATGGCCGCCGCGCACAAATTCGCCCGCGGCCTGGAGCAGGACAGGCTCCTGGAGAAGACCGCCCGGGTCGAGGTGATCCTGTACGGATCGCTCGGACTGACCGGCAAGGGCCACGGCAGCGACAAGGCCGTCCTGCTGGGCCTGTCGGGTGAGAAGCCCGAGCTCGTGGACGTCGACACCGTCGACGACCGGCTGGCCGCCATGCGCGCCTCCGGGACGATCTCCCTGTACGGCTCCCGCGAGATCCCCTTCGTGGTCGGCGAGCACCTCGTGTTCGAACGCAAGATCTCGCTGCCGCACCACCCCAACGGCATGCGCTTCATCGCCTTCTCCGAGACGGGCGAGCAGCTCCGCGAGAAGGTCTACTACTCGGTGGGCGGCGGCTTCGTGGTGGACGAGAACGCCACCGGCGCCGACCGGATCAAACCCGACGACACCGTCCTGCCGCACCCCTTCACGACGGCCGCCGAACTGCTCGCCCACTGCACGGAGACCGGCCTGTCGATCTCCGGGCTGATGCTGGAGAACGAGAAGGCCTTCGGCCGCTCGGAGCAGGAGATCCGCGACCAGCTGCTGCACCTGTGGCGGGTCATGGCCGAGTGCGTCCGGCGCGGCACCGCCAAGGAGGGCGTGCTGCCCGGCGGGCTGAAGGTCCGGCGCCGGGCCCACCAGCTCCACCGGCGGCTGCAGAGCGAGTCCCCGGAGAAGGACCCGCTGCAGACCATGGACTGGGTCTCGCTGTACGCCCTGGCGGTGAACGAGGAGAACGCGGCGGGCGGCCGGATCGTCACCGCCCCGACCAACGGCGCCGCCGGCATCATCCCGGCCGTGCTGACCTACTACGACCGCTTCACCCCCAAGTCCGACGACGACGGCGTGGTCCGCTTCCTGCTCACCGCGGGGGCGATCGGCGTGCTGTTCAAGGAGAACGCCTCCATCTCCGGCGCCGAGGTCGGCTGCCAGGGCGAGGTCGGCTCGGCCTGCTCCATGGCCGCCGCCGGGCTCACCGAGGTGCTGGGCGGCACCCCGGAGCAGGTGGAGAACGCCGCCGAGATCGGCATCGAGCACAACCTGGGCCTGACCTGCGACCCGATCGGCGGACTGGTGCAGATCCCGTGCATCGAGCGCAACGCGGTGGCCTCGATCAAGGCCATCACCGCCGCCCGGATCGCGCTGCGCGGCGACGGCCGCCACTTCGTCTCCCTGGACAAGGCCATCAAGACCATGCGCGACACCGGCCGCGACATGCTCGACAAATACAAGGAGACCAGCCGCGGCGGCCTGGCCGTCAACGTCATCGAATGCTGAACCGGCCGGGCGGCGGACAAGGGCCGGGCGGACGTTCCGTAACGGGCCCGGCCACGGCTGCGAGCCACGGCTGAGCGGGCGCGGCTCTCCGGGTCACGGCAGCCCGGGTCACACCTGAGCAGGTCACACCTGAGCGGGCACGGCCGGCCGGATCACGGCTGAGCGGGCGCGTCTCTCCGGGTCACGGCTGAACGGGCGCGGCTCTCCGGATCACGGCTGAACGGGCGCGGGTCTCCGGATCACGGCTGAACGGGCGCGGGTCTCCGGATCACGGCTGAACGGGCACGGCCGGCCGGATCAGCGGCTCCATAAGGTAGCTGTGGTCCCGGTCCGGCCCGCCGTGGATGACCGGCAGGGTCCGCGCCGCGAGCCCCCCGACTTCTCGGGTGAACAGGTCGATCGGCACGAGCTTCATCATCTCGTACAGGATCGCCCCCTCTCGCGCCTATGCTGGGTGGCTCGTCACGGGGGCTCCTGTCGTGGAGCCCGCCTGCCTCGGAGACTCGGGAGGTCCTGGTGCCAGCGGGAGAACGTCCGGCGAGCCGTTTCCTCCGCCTCTCCGGCACCCACGGGCTCTTCCTGACCGCCCTGCTGGCCGGCGCCGGGCTCCGGGTCCTGGCCGTGCTCGGCTACCGGCCGGCCCTGTGGTTCTGGGCCGACTCCTTCGTCTACCTCAACGCCGGACTCGACCCCCGCCCCATGGAGTCGCGCCCCTCGGGCTACTCCCTGTTGCTGTGGACGCTGCAGCCGCTGTCGAGCGTCCAGGCCGTGGTCGTGCTCCAGCACCTGCTCGGCCTGACCATGGCCGTCTGCGTCTATCTCCTGCTGCGCCGTCTGGGCGGCCTGCCGGGATGGGGGGCGACGCTCGCCGCGCTGCCGGTGCTGCTGGACGTCCACCAGGTCCAGCTCGAACACCTCGTCATGGCCGACCTGCTGATGGAGTTCCTGGCGGTCCTGGCGGTCACGCTGCTGCTGTGGCGGCGCCGGCCGCCGGTGTGGGCCGCCCTCCTCGCCGGGGCCCTGCTGGCCGCGGCGACCGTCACCCGGACGATGGGGCTGCCGCTGACCGCCGTGGTGCTGGTCTGCCTGGTGATCGGCCGCGCCGGCTGGAAGGCGGTCACCGCCACCGCGCTGGCCGCCGCGATCGGCCTGGGCGCCTACGCCACCTGGTTCAGGTCCGAGCACGGCGACTACGGGCTCACCCGGGGCAACGCCTTCCTGTGGGCGCGCACGGCGACCTTCGCCGACTGCGCGAAGATCAAGCCCACCGGGCCGGAGGCCGCGCTCTGCCTCCCCGGCCCGGTGAGCGAGCGCAGACCCCCGCCCGTATACATCTGGGACGGCGCATCGCCGCTCAACAAAGTCAAGGGCACCTGGGCCGAGCGCGACAGGCTCGCCGGCGACTTCGCCGTCCAGGCCATCAAGGCGCAGCCCCTGGACTTCCTCCGGGCGGGCCTGACCGACGTGGCCCACATCTTCGACTGGACCCGCCGGGTCTATCCCACCCCCGGCCCGCAGAGCGCCTACGTCTTCCCTGACACGGCCCGCCCCTTCCCCAAGGGGACCGCCTCCCAGGGGAGGACCGCCGAGGAGGTGACCACGGCCTACCAGGGCGTCTCCGGCGCGCCCTCCCTGGTCGAGCCCTATGCCGGCTGGCTGCGGGCCTACCAGGAGCACGGCTTCCTGCGCGGCCCGTTCCTCGCCGCGATCCTGCTGGCCGGCCTCGCCGGCGTCCTGTTCCGTCTGCGGGACCTCGGCGGCGCCGTGCTGATGCCGTGGGCCGCCGGCACCGTGCTGCTGGTCCTGCCGCCCTTCATCGCCGCCTTCGACCACCGCTACGTGGTGCCCGCCCTGCCGCTGGCGTGCCTGGCCGCCGGACTGGCCTTCGGCACCCGGCGACGGCCGTCAGCGGCGCCTGACGTGCAGGCGGACGGAGGCCCCGAGCCCGTCGTCGCCGACCGTCCTGCGGACCTTGCCGACGGCGTCCTTGTTCAGCCGGGCCACGAGTTTGGCGACGTCCGCCTCTGGCCCGCAGCTGATCCCGATCCGCAGCCGGTCGCCCGCCACCGCCCTGACATGGATGCGCCTGAGCCCTTCGACTTCTTTAAGCGCAACCCCCAGCATCGCGATCCCGCTGCCCGTCCGGCTCCCCCAGCGCCCCCAGCCCACGGCGCCCAGCAGCCACCGGATCGCCAGCAGCGTCAGCACCATCAGTAGCAGCGCGGCCAGCCAGCCCATCCACGGGTGCTCGGCCAGGTGGGCGGGCAGCTCCCTGTTCAGGATCCGGTCCCCGCGCGGCTGCGGGAGCTTGCCCCACCCCCGCAGGAACCCGTAGAGCCCGCCCCCGGCCAGCACCGCCCCGGTGACGGCCAGGCCGATCCGGTTGCCCTGGTAGACCTTCATCAGATCCCCCGCCTGCGCAGCCGTACCATGACCTCGCCCCCGCACATCGCGCCCAGTCCCGTCATCCGGTCGCCCACCGCCGTGCCGACCTGGCGCAGCAGCGGCCCGGTCCGCTCGGCGTCGCTGACCACCGTGATCTCGATGTTCCGCCAGCCGAGCCGCACCCGTGCCTTGTCCACGTCGTCGACCGACTGGGCCGCCGCCCGCAGCGTGCGGCGGAGCCCGGACCTGGTCAGGCCGATCACCATCCGGGGGTCGGCGGACTCCAGCGGCACCAGCCGGGTCCTGCCCGGCAGCGCCGCGAGCGCGAGCAGCAGGGTCCCGGTCACCACCGCGACCAGCGACACCAAGAGCGGGACCGTGTCGGACCACTGCGCCTCGCCGACCCAGGCGGCGAACTGCCGGTACGGCATCCGCCCGAACGGCGAGCCCGTCACCAGCCCCACCGTCACCCCGGTCGCGGTGGACAGCGCGAGGGAGGCCGCCAGGGCGACCACCACACCGGCCGGTGTCCTGCCCGGTCTCAGCGACCGCAGCGACCGGCGGCGGACCGCGTTCAGGTTCTCCCCGCCCGCTGTGCTCCCCGCGCTCGACAGGATGTCCTGGAGAGTGCTCATCACCCGGTCAGGTTTACGCGGCCCTGGCGTCCGGCGCGGGTCCCAACCTGCCACTTTCACGATCTTGGAGCCGTCCTGGCCGGAGAATTTACTGCCGCGCCACCAATATGAACAATACTCACATTCGGTTGGATCAGGTTATCCTGCCGTCATGGACGACCGCCAGCGCTACGACCGGGCCACCGCGCACCTGGACCCCCCGTTCGCCCTGCTCGACCTGGCAGCCCTGCGCTCGAACGCGGCCGCCATGTCGCGGCGGGCCGGCGGCAAGCCCATCAGGGTCGCCAGCAAATCGGTCAGATCCCGCCCCGTCCTGGAACGGATCCTCGCCATGGACGGCTTCGCCGGAATCATGGCCTTCACCCTGCCGGAGGCCCTCTGGCTGGTCTCCACCGGCCTGCGCGACGTGCTCGTCGCCTACCCCACCGCCGACCGCGCCGCACTGGCCACACTGGCCGCCGACACCCGCGCGGCACAGGAGATCACCGTGATGGTGGACCGGGCCGAGCACCTGGACTTCATCGAGTCCGCCGTCGCCGACGTCCGCGACCGCCACGAGATCCGGATCTGCCTTGACATCGACGCCGGATTCATCGCCTTCGGCGGCAGATTCCGCGCCGGCGCCCGACGCTCCCCCATCCGCGACGCCGACCAGGCCGCCGACCTCGCCGCCGACGTCGCCAAACGGCCCGGCTTCCGCCTGGTCGGCCTGATGGCCTACGAAGCCCAGATCGCCGGCGTCGGCGACAACCCTCCCGGCAACCCCGCCCTCACCCGAGCGATCCGCCTGATGCAGGCCCGGTCGCGGCGCGAGCTGATCACGCGCAGGGGCCGCATCGTCCAGGCCGTCACCCAGATCGCCGACCTGGAGTTCGTCAACGGCGGCGGCACCGGCAGCATCGACAAGACCGCCCGCGAGAAGGCCGTCACCGAAGTGGCCGCCGGATCGGGCTTCTTCCACCCCCGCCTGTTCGACTTCTACCGCGGCTTCACCGGCCGCCCCGCCGCCCTGTTCGCCCTGCCCGTCGTCCGCCGCCCGGCACCCGGCGTCGTCACCGTCCTCGGCGGCGGCTACCACGCCTCCGGCGCCCCCGGCCCCGACCGTCTCCCCCAGCCCTACCTGCCCTGCGGGCTCCGCTACGACCCCGACGAGGGCGCCGGCGAGGTCCAGACCCCGCTCCTCGGCCAGGCGGCCGAGGACCTGCGCGTCGGCGACCGCGTCTGGTTCCGGCACGCCAAGGCGGGCGAGCTCTGCGAACGCTTCGCCACCCTGCACCTGATCGACGGCGACGAGATCGTGGACGAGGCCCCCACCTACCGGGGCGAGGGCCGGACCTTCCTCTGACCTCTGACCTCCGAGCCTTCCCCCGAACGGAGGCCGACGCCGGCGGCGCAGACCCGCCGGATCAGCCGCGCCGGCGCCGCCAGAGCATGATCATCGCACTGACCGCCAGCACCGCGCCCACACCGATCAGGATCGGCGCCAGATCCGGCTGATCGTCCGCCCACAGGTCATCGGGCTCATCACCCAGCCTGACCGGCCGCGACGCGCCCCCCACCGCCTCGCCGACCCGGTCCCCCACCGAGACCAGGAACTGCCTCGCGCTCGTCTCCGCCTTGGCGACGGTGCGCCTCGCGACCTTCTTCGGGCTCACCCGATCGGCGATGGCGTCAACCGTCTGGGCCAACTCCGCACGGGTCCGCTCGATCCGCCGCTCCAACTCCGCGGGATCGGTGTCCGCCATGGCTCTCCTCTCATCGCCCTTGACATTGATCAGTCTGTCAGGTCCGACCCTCCCACGACACTTCAGGTCGGCCGGTAAGTTGACCCGGGAACGATTCCTCAGAGGAGCCACATGAAACTCGAGCCGGGCGACGCCGCCCCAGACGTCACTCTCCCCGCCGCCGACGGCACCACCGTCTCCCTCGACGCCTACCGCGGCAAGCGGGTCATCCTCTACTTCTACCCCGCCGCGATGACCCCCGGCTGCACCAAGCAGGCCTGCGACTTCCGCGACAGCCTCGCCTCCCTGACCGCGGCGGGCCTGGTGGTCCTCGGCGTGTCGAAGGACACCCCGGCCAAGCTCGCCAAGTTCGTCGAGCGCGACGCCCTGACCTTCCCCCTCCTGTCGGACCCCGACCTGGAGGTCCACAAGGCCTACGGCGTCTACGGCGAGAAGACGATGTACGGCAAGACCACCCTCGGCGTCATCCGCTCCACCTTCGTCATCGACGCCGACGGGAAAATCGAAAAGGCCCTCTACAACGTGAAGGCGACCGGCCACGTAGCCCGCCTCCGCCGCGAACTCGGGCTCGAATAAATAGCGTTTTTCACCATTTATCACAGCATGTGCATGCCCCAAGAAATGTCAGCCCCATTACCTATCCTTGGGGCATGCCAACCAAATACAAGTACACCCCCGAAATGCTGGCCGAGGCGGCAGCCAACTCCCTCAGCATCGCCGACGTCCTCCGCCACCTCGGCGTGAAATGGACCGGCGGCTCCCACGCCCACATCAGCCGCCGCCTGAAGCACTTCGGGATCGACACCTCCCACTTCTTGGGGCAGTCGCACCACCGAGGGCAGCCCTCTCCCAGACGCCGCCGTCCCGAACAAGTTCTCGTCGTACT
This sequence comes from Streptosporangium sp. NPDC048886, assembly GCF_055586905.1. Lineage (NCBI taxonomy): Bacteria > Bacillati > Actinomycetota > Actinomycetes > Streptosporangiales > Streptosporangiaceae > Streptosporangium > Streptosporangium sp. NPDC048886. The sequence goes on along the minus strand of NZ_JBVJHH010000014.1, from coordinate 43,247 downwards.
ACCGGACGGCAGCCCTCGCCCCAACCCCAGGCAGCTCAGAAGGAGCCTGCTCGCAATCGGGATGCCACACCGCTGCGCGGGCTGTAAGATCGAAGCAGTCTGGCGAGGTCAGCCACTGACACTTCACATCGATCACATCAGCGGCAATTGGCTTGACAACAGAAAAGAAAATCTGCGATTCCTCTGTCCGAATTGCCATTCGCAGACGGAAAATTTCGCAGGAAAAAACAAGGGGCCGTAGTCCAAAGGCAGAGACACACGGTTTAGGTCCGTGCCAGTCCGGGTTCGAATCCCGGCGGCCCTACAAAACAAAAAGAATTATCCGTTAATCAAACCACCTGCTGGCGACACCCTCCCGTAAATCCAGAAGGCGCTTTACATTACTTCCCATCAAGGCAAGGGAAATCAATCTGCGGCAATAATCGAAGGAATTCGACTGTTGCGCAGATTCATATCAAAATTACTACACGCCAGTCTTTCGAGATCGCCCCCAGGCAGGTCCCGACGGCGGGATCCAGCATGACGATGACGGCGGGGAGCCGCAGGGGTGAGGTCCGGCCGGTCGGCCACGGCCCAGCGGGCGCTGCGGCCGACCGGTCCCTGGCCGCTCTCAGGTGGTGCGGCGCAGCAGGAGGGTGACGAAGCCGAGGGTGTCGCGATAGCCGTTGAGCCACATGTCGCGGTGGTCGTGGGCGGCGGCGAGGGCGGCGTCGCCGTCGGGGCCGGGGTGGTCGAGGGCCCAGTTGGTGAGGGTGCCGGTCCAGGACCACTCGTATTCGTGCCATTCGGCGGGTTCGCTGGTGTGCGCGTAGACGGTGGCGTATCCGGCGTTCTCGGCCTGGGTCACGGTTGCGGGGAGGTCTCCGTAGTCGTCGGGCCGGGCGTCGAGTATGGCCAGCGTCTGCGGGCTCGGGGGCTGCTCCCAGAAGCCCTCTCCCACCAGTGCGAGTCCTCCGGGGCGCAGGTGGCGGCTGATGGCCTCCAGGGTCTGGGTCAGGCCGCCGAAGGCGTGGGTGGAGCCGACGCAGAGGACGAGGTCGTAGGGGCCGGTGCCGGTGAAGTCGGCAGCCGGGACGTCGTGGAGGCTGAGGCGGTCGGACAGCCCTCGGCGGTCGGCCTCCTTCTTGGCGGCGGCCAGCGCGTGCGAGGAGATGTCGACCCCGTCGGCGGTGGCGCCGGGATGCAGTTCCAGGGCCCGTAGCGTCCAGGCGGCCTCTCCGCATCCGAGGTCGAGGATGCGTGCTCCGGCGGGGAGTTTCGCCCGGGTGAGAAGGCGTTCCAGATGCGCGTCGCTCACGGGGGAGGCGATCGGATGGTCTTGGTGGGCGATATGACTGATCAGTTGGCGTTCCACCCGGGGAGAATATGCCCGATGCCGGGGCCGGTGCGCCACTGAATGAACCCGGCGGGTGGGCGTGCTCCGGGCGGTGGTGGCGGGTGAGCGGCTTCCGGGCCGTCGCGTGGGGTCGTGGCGCGTTCCGGGGCCTGTCGGTCGCGGGGTGTCCGGAGCGCCGCGTGGGGTCATCCGGTGGCGGTGCCGGAGATCGGGTCGCGCGGTGCATCCTTTTCACCGCGCGACCCGGCGTGATTGTGATCCGCCATCACAAACATTCTCCCTTTACTCACCCCGGAGGGTGCTCCCGGAAACCATGATGCCCAACGGGGGGTAAAGAAGGCGTAAGCCATGGGTGGTGTGCGACCTGGGTCGTAGACGGGGCTCCCCCCTGAGGGGGAAGGGCATTGATCTGCGGATACGTATGGTGGTGGTGTGTTCGGCAGATTACGCGCCTGGAGCCGGCGCCATCCCAGTGCTGTGGACGCCTTGTGGCTGGCGCCGTTCATGCTGGCCTGCCTGGGCACCGTCGTCGGGGTGGCGCTGGATCCGGAGCTTTATCAGCGCGGGCAGGGCGGGGTGGGCTTCTGGGGCTATCTGGGGTTGGGCGCGGTGCTGGCCCTCCCGTTGTTCTGGCGGCGGAGCCGGCCCCTGACGGTGTTCGCGATCGTCTCGGTGGCGAGTTTCGGGCAGTGGCTGTGGGGGGTGGAGCCGACGCCGTTCAACGTGGCGGTGCTCATCGCGATGTACGCGGTGGCGTCGCTGTGCTCGCTGCGGTGGGCGATCGCGGCGGGGCTGGTGGCCGAGCTGGGGCTCGCCCTGTCTTTCGGCCAGATCACGACAAATCCTGATCCGGGTACTTTCGCAAGTGCCTCGGTGTTCGTGGTCGCGATCTGGATCACGGGGATCTACGCCAACACCCGCCGCCGCTATCTGGAGAGCCTGGAGGAGCGGGCCGAACGGGCCGAGCGGGAGCGGGACCAGCAGGCCCAGCTGGCCGCGGCGGCCGAGCGGGCCCGGATCGCCCGCGAGCTGCACGACGTGGTCGCGCACAACGTGAGTGTGATCATCGTTCAGGCCGACGGGGCGGGTTACGCGATCGACAGCGACCCCGAGCAGGCCCGTAAGGCCATGCAGGCCATCTCCGTCACGGGCCGGCAGGCGCTGGCGGAGATGCGCAGGATGGTCGGTGTGCTGCGGACCGACGGCGCCGCCGTCGAGGGGGGAGCAGAGGGGGAATACGCCCCGCAGCCGAGCCTGTCGCAGCTGGACGACCTGGTGGCGCAGGTGCGTTCCTCGGGGCTGCCGGTCGATTTCCAGGTCACCGGCGCTCCGCAGGAGCTGCCCGAGGGGGAGCAGCTGACGGTCTACCGGATCGTGCAGGAGGCGCTGACCAATACCCTCAAGCATGGCGGTCCGGACACCAGGGCCACGGTCGAGATGGAGTACGGCTTGCGCGAGCTGCTTCTGCGGGTGACCGATGACGGTCGCGGCGCCGCCGCACCGGGGCGTCCGGGCGGGCACGGCCTGGTCGGCATGCGGGAGCGGGTGGCCATGTTCGGCGGGAGTGTGGAGGCCAGGCCCCGCATGGGCGGCGGGTTCCAGGTGACCGCGCGGCTGCCGATCGGCGAGACCGGGCGGAGCCGGGCCGCGTGACGGGCGTGCCGGACGCGGTGGGCGGAGTCGCGGTGGGCGGAGTCTCCGTCCGGACCGGCGCGGGGCCGGGGAGCCGGTGGAGGCCGGGGAGCCGGCGGAGAGGGCGGGGAGCCGGTGGAGAGGGCGGGGAGCGGTGAGCGGCCGGTGATCCGGGTCATGTTGGTCGACGACCAGGTGCTGCTGCGGGCCGGGTTCCGCATGGTGCTCGGCGCGCAGCCGGACATCGAGGTCGTCGCGGAGGCTGGCGACGGGGCCGCGGCGGTCGAGGCGGCGCGGACGGCCGAGGTCGACGTCGTGCTGATGGACGTGCGGATGCCGGTCATGGACGGGGTGGAGGCGACCCGGCTGATCTGCGCGGCGGGCGAGCGGCCCCGCGTGCTGATCCTGACCACCTTCGATCTGGACGACTACGCGTTCGCGGCGCTGAAGGCGGGCGCTTCGGGGTTCCTGCTGAAGGACGTGCCGCCGTCAGACCTGATCAGTGCGATCCACTCGGTGCACAGCGGGGACGCGGTGGTCGCGCCGAGCACGACACGGCGGCTGCTGGAGCGCTTCGCCGTGCATCTCCCCTCTCCGGGCACGACGGAGCCGACGGCGCTGACCGGGTTGACCGCGCGGGAGCGGGAGGTGCTCGTGCTGGTGGCCAGGGGCCTGTCGAACACGGAGATCGCCGACCGGCTGGAGCTGGCGGAGGCGACGGTCAAGACGCATCTGGGCCGGGTCCTGGCCAAGCTGAGCCTGCGGGACCGGGCGCAGGTCGTGGTCTACGCCTACGAGTCGGGTCTCGTGACCCCGCATTCGGCGGGTTAGCGCGGCGACGGCGGGGCGCTCCTCGTCCGAATGGCCGATGCGGGGCTACCCCTGAGGTGGCGGTGATCCTTCCGCGGGAGCCCTGCGGCGGAGGGAGAGTCCGTCCTTCAGTCCGATGGCCTGCGCTTTCTCCGGCAATAGCGTTTATCCCGTCGTAAACGCAGATGTTTGCCGAGGAGAGTTGACGTGACCATCACCGGAGAGGTCGGCGCCTGGAAGGCGCGGGAGAGCGTGGCGGCCGCCGTGGTAGCCAGAGGTCTGACCAAGGTGTACGGGCAGGGGGACGCTGCCGTACACGCCCTCCGGGGGGTGGACGTCTCCTTCGCGACGGGCGCCTTCACCGCGATCATGGGCCCCTCCGGGTCGGGCAAGTCCACGCTGATGCACTGCCTGGCCGGGCTGGACACCGTCAGCGGCGGGCAGGTGCACATCGGCGACGTGGAGCTCACCGGGCTGGGCGACAAGCAGCTCACCCTGCTGCGCCGCGAGCGGATCGGCTTCATCTTCCAGGCGTTCAACCTGCTGCCGACGCTGACCGCCGAGCAGAACATCCGGCTCCCGCTGGAGATCGCCGGACGCCAGGCCGACCGGGATCTGTTCGACCGGGTCGTGGAGACAGTGGGCCTGCGTGACCGGCTCGGCCACAAGCCGACCGAGCTGTCGGGCGGCCAGCAGCAGCGCGTGGCGGTGGCCCGCGCCCTGATCAGCAAGCCGCAGGTCATCTTCGCCGACGAGCCGACCGGGAACCTGGACTCGCGCAGCGGCGCGGAGGTGCTGTCGTTCCTGCGTACCTCGGTGCACGAGCTCGGCCAGACGATCGTGATGGTCACCCACGACCCGGTCGCGGCCTCCTACGCCGACCGGGTGGTCTTCCTCCGGGACGGCCTGCTGGTCAGCGAGGTGGTCAAGCCGACGCCGCAGACCGTGCTCGACACGCTGATGAAGCTGGAGGCCTGAGTTGCTGAAGACGACTCTGGCCGGACTGCGGGCGCACAAGCTGCGCCTGCTGCTCACCTCGCTGGCGATCGCGCTGGGGGTGGGCTTCATCGCGGGCACGTTCGTGCTCACCGACACCATCGAAGCGGGTTTCACCCAGAAGTTCTCCGCGGCGGCTGACAAGATCGATGTCGCCGTGCTGCCCGTGCCGGACGAGAAGTCCGACGCGGTGCCGTCCGTCTCCGCCGCCACGCTGGAGAAGATCCGCGCCGTCGGCGGCGTCGCCGACGCGCAGGGTCTCGTGCAGGGCACCGCCGCGCTGATCGGCAAGGACGGCAAGGCCGCCGGTGACTATCCCACGGCGGGCATCTCCATCGCCGAGGGCTCGCTGAACCGCACCGCGATCACCAGCGGCTCCGCCCCGAAGACCCCGACGGAGGTCGTGCTCGACGAGAACACCGCCAAGACCCGCGGTTTCAAGGTCGGCGACACCGTCACGGTGCTGGACTCCGGGAACGCCGAGCACCGGTTCACGGTGGTGGGTCTGTTCGACGTCGGCCTCAACCAGGAGCTCGGCTACACCGGCGCGGTGGGCTTCACCACCGGCGCGGCCCAGACGATGACCGGGGAGAAGGGCTTCCGGGAGGTCGACGTCGCGGCCGCCGAGGGCGTGTCGCAGGAGACGGTGCGCGACTCGGTCGCCGCGGCCCTGGGCTCGGGATACCAGGTCAAGACGGGTAAGCAGTACGCCGACGCCATGGCCAGGCAGAACGGCGCCGACACCGAGTTCCTCAAGCTGGGCCTGCTGCTGTTCGGCCTGGTGGCGATGTTCGTGGCCGCGCTGGTCATCTACAACACCTTCAACATCCTGGTCGCCCAGCGCACCCGCGAGATGGCGCTGCTGCGCTGCATCGGCGCGACCCGCGGGCAGGTGTTCGGCTCCATCGTGCTGGAGTCCGTCGTGGTGGGCGTGCTGTCGTCGGTGCTGGGCCTGCTGCTGGGCTACGGGCTGGGCGCGGGGGCGCTGGCCGTGCTGTCCTCGGTCGGGGCGCCGCTGCCCGAGGCGACCGCCGCGCTGACGCCGCGCACGATCGGTCTCGGCCTGCTCATCGGCCTGGTCGTCACGGTGGGGGCGGCGCTGCTGCCGGCGCGGTCGGCGACGAAGGTCGCACCGATCGCGGCGCTGCGCACGCAGGTCGAGGAGCACACCTTCCGGGCGGGCCTGACCCGGGTGATCTTCGCGTCGCTGTTCCTGGTCGCGGGCGTGGGCGCCACGGTGGCCGCGCTGAACATGGGGGCCGGTCAGACCGCGCTCGTGGTGGTCATGGCCGGGGGCTCGCTCGTCTTCCTCGGGGTGCTGATCCTCGGCCCGGTGATCGTCAAGCCGCTCGGCGCCTTCGTGGGCTGGCTGCCCGCCAAGCTGTTCCGGGTGCCCGGCAGGCTGGCCGTGGACAACTCGCGGCGCAATCCCAAGCGGTCGGCCACCACCACCGTGGCGCTGACCGTGGGCGTGACGCTGATGACGCTCATCGCCGTCCTCACCGGCACCATCCGGATGACCTACACCCAGAAGCTCGACGACCAGTTCCCCGTGGACTACATGGTCCAGGCTCAGGCCCGGGACTCCGGGCTGCCCCGCGCGCTGGCCGAGGACCTGCGGACCAAGCCCGAACTGACCTCGGTCGTCGCCTTCCGGGGGACCGCCGCCAAGGCCGGTGACAGGGGCGAGAGGTATGAGGTCGGGACCTTCACCGCCGCCTCGGACTTCAGGCCGGAGCTCGCCACGGGCTCGATCGACCTTCTCCGGCCCGGCACCGCGGTCGTCGCCGAGCACGTCGTCAAGCACCTCAAGCTCAAGGTCGGCGACCGGCTGCCGGTGCGGACGGCCAGGGCCGGCACGGTGGACCTCACGGTCGTGTCCACCTTCGACCCGCAGAACACCGATCTGGCCGAGGTGACCGTGCCGGACAAGGATTTCGAGCGCTACTTCGGCACGGTCGACGACAGCCGGGTGATGATCAACGCCAAGGACGGCGTCAGCCCCGAGCGGTCCCGCCAGGTGGTCGAGGCGGCGGCGCAGCCGTACCCGACGGCGAAGGTCGCCAGCTCGACGGACGTCCGGGGCGAGTTCGACGAGGCGCTCGACATGATGTTGATGATCATCACCGGCCTGCTGGGCCTGGCGGTGCTCATCTCCCTGCTGGGCATCGCCAACACGCTCTCCCTGTCGGTCCACGAGCGGACCCGTGAGTCGGCGCTGCTGCGGGCGCTCGGCCTGACCCGGCCCCAGCTGCGGCGGATGCTCTCGGTGGAGGCACTCATCCTGGGGCTGATCGGCGCGCTGGTCGGCGTGGTGCTCGGTGTCACGTTCGGCTGGGCGGCGGCGCGGACGATGACGGAGGACGTCGTCTTCCAGCTCCCGGTCCTGCAGATCCTGGCGTTCGTGGCGCTGTCCGGCCTGGCCGGGGTGGTCGCCGCCGTGCTGCCCGCCCGCCGGGCGGCGCGCGCCTCGATCGTGGGCTCGCTCGCCGCCGGCTGACCTGGCGCCCACCACCCGCGGGCCGGGCGCTCCGGTGGCCGGCCTGACGCTCACCGGTCAGGCCCCCGCCTGCGGGCCGGGCGCTCCGGTGGCCGACCGGGCCCCGCCTGCGGGCCGGGCCCTCCGGTCACCGGCTGGACCTCCGCCCGCGGGCCGGGCTCTTCCCGGTGGCCGGGGCGCCTTCTATCGGGGGCGGCGCCCCGGCCACTGCTCCGCCACCGTCTCGGGGTTGAGCAGGGGACGGATGACGACCTCCCCGGTGGCCTTGTCGATCACGATGCAGCCCGCGCCGACCGTGTCGGGCAGCACGCTGGGGTCGTCGGGCTCGGGCTCCTTCGACCAGGCGACATAGCCTTCTTTGAAGGTATATATCCTGATCTCTGCAGCGGAGCCTGGGCTGCGGACACCGTTGAAATACTCCTCGGCGATGGCCCTGGCCTGGTCGAGGTTCACAGCCGCCGCCCCTCCCTGTCGATCACCACACAGAAGACGCCCGTCACCGACTCGTACGGCGGCTCGACCGCCATGTGGCCCCGCTGCGCGTCGATCCAGATCACCTCTCCGCCGGAGTTGACCGCGTTCCACGCGTGGCTGCCGCCGGCCGGCCAGCGGTTGACGATGATCGCGGCGGCACCGTGCCCGCCCGCCAGCAGCGCCTGCGCGATGGGGACGTAGGCGTGGCGCCCCTGTCCCACGTACTGGAAGCGCTGGCCCAGCCACCGCTCGGCCCGCGCCACTCCCCCCGCCTCACCGGTGAGCAGCGGCTTGCCGACCCGGTCGTACTCCGGCCGCCGGGGAGCGGCCACCGCCGGCGCGCCGTGCCAGGTGGAGAGCACCGCCAGCGCGCAGTCCACCGCGTTGGTCGCCCGGAACGGGTCCTCGGCGGCCCCGGCCCCGTTGATCAGCCTGATCCACATCCCCCGCGGATCGGGGAAGCGCCGGGGCACCCCCTGCTCGGTGACCGGCACGGCCCGCACCATGTCCTCCTGGGTCTGCGGGTCGGGCCTGGCCAGCCCCCCGGCCACGCCGTACGGCCGGCACCGCTCCAGCCGCAGCGGCCTCCACTGCGCCCGATCGGGAACCCGGTCGGGAATCCGGTCGGGAACCCGCTCGGGCTCCCGTGGCGCCGCCGCCCCGGCCGGTCCCGGAGCCTCCAGCTCGAAGTCGCGCCACCGCTGGCCGTCCGCCGTCACGACGGGGTTGTAGACCCCCGCGGGTAGAAACAACCGAGTCACCGGGTCCCCCTCGCCCATCCGCCTCGCGCCCGATGCTAGGCCGCTCTCCCCCGCGGCGTGGGCGAGTTGACCAGTTCAAGGGCCGGCGTCGCCCCGCGCCTCGGCGAGGTGCGCGAGAACCGTGTCCGCGATGTCGCCGAGAGTATCGATCTGTTCCGGGGTGAGCAGGTCGATCAGGTGGCGGCGGACCGACTCGACGTGGCCGGGGGCTGCGGCCTCGATGGCCCGCTGTCCCGCCTCGGTGAGGACGATGACCGCGCCGCGGGCGTCGGTGGCGCAGTCCTCGCGGGTGACCAGGCCGCGCTCCTCCATCCGGCTGATGTGCCGGGACAGGCGGCTCTTGGACCAGAGCATGCGGTCGGCGAGCGCCTGCAGGCGCCAGCGGCGGTCCTCGCTGGAGGTCAGCGCGGACAGCACGTCGTAGTCGGGATCGGACAGACCCGACTCCCCGCTGAGGTCACGGGCGATCTGTGCGTCGAGCAGCAGGCGCATCCGGCGGTAGCCGAGCCACGCCCGGAACTCCCGCTCGTCGAGCCACCGTGGGTCGGCCATGCGCCCACCCTAACCGTTGGTTGACATGTAACCAGAACGGTCCGCCCAGCGGCCCCCGTCGCTCCTGCGGCCGCCGCGGCCAGGGACCGGCCCGATGAACCAGGGGAGCGGGAGCTTCTGCCGGTCCTCACAGCAGGACCCGGTCCTCGCAGCAGGACAAGATGACATGTCGTAATCGTTTGAGGTCCGCAGGCACCTTGTTCGTCGGTCTCACCGCCGGTCAATATCTTCGCCATCCCCCCATCCGGCGCTGGTCCCAGAAAGGCGCACGCGATTTGAGCATCACCGACAGCACCGAGGCCCCGGCCGACGGTGTCCACCGCCTCCGCAAGAACGCCGTAGGACTGGTCGGCGTCATCTTCATGGCGGTCGCCACCGCCGCGCCCATCACCGCGATGACCGGCAACGTCCCGATCGTCGTGGGCTTCGGCAACGGCCTGGGCGTGCCCGCCGGGTACCTCGTGGCGACGATCGTGCTCACCGTCTTCTCGGTGGGCTACGTGGCGATGGCCAAGCACATCACCTCCGCGGGCGCTTTCTACGGCTACATCTCCCACGGCCTGGGCCAGGTCGTGGGCATGGTGGCCGGCCTGCTCGCCACCATGGCCTACGTCGTCTTCGAAGCCTCGATCATCGGGTTCTTCGCCTACTCGGCCAACGACACCTTCAAGAGCCTGGCCGGTGTGGACATCCACTGGCTCTGGTTCGCCCTCCTCGGCCTGGCGCTGAACGCGATCCTCACCTACTTCGACATCAACCTGACCGCCAAGGTCCTGGGGGTCTTCCTCGTCACCGAGATCCTCATGCTCGGGCTGACCGCCACGGTGACCCTGTTCCACGGCGGGGGCCCGGACGGCCTGATGGCCGAGACCCTCAACCCCGCGAGGGCCTTCACCGTCACCGGCCTGGAGACGGGCGCCGTCGGGCTCGGCCTGTTCATGTGCTTCTGGTCCTGGGTCGGGTTCGAGTCGACCGCCATGTACGGGGAGGAGTCCCGTGAGCCCAAGAAGATCATCCCGATCGCGACCCTGGTCTCGGTGATCGGCATCGGCCTGTTCTACACCTTCGTCTCCTGGATGACGGTGGCGGCCAACGGGGTGAAGGCGCCGCAGATCGCGGCCGAGGAGTTCGCCGGGATCTTCTTCAACCCCACCGGGGAACTGGTCGGGGAGTGGGCGGTCGACCTGTTCAAGATCCTCATCCTGACCGGCTCCTTCGCCTGCTCGATGGCCTTCCACAACTGCGCCGCCCGCTACCTCTACGCGATCGGCCGCGAGGATCTCATCCCCGGCACCCGCGCGACCCTGGGCGCCACCCACCCCAGGCACGGCTCCCCGCACATCGCCGGAGCCGTGCAGACCGCGATCTCCGTGGTGATCGTGCTGGCGTTCTTCTTCGCCGGGATGGACCCCTATCTGCACATCTACACCCTGCTCGCGGTGCTGGGCACGCTGGCCGTCCTGATCGTGCAGACCCTCTGCTCGTTCTCCGTGATCGGCTACTTCCACGTCAGGAAGAAGCACCCCGAGACCGCGTCCTGGTGGCGCACCCTGCTGGCCCCGCTCGTGGGCGGTCTGGCGATGGCCTACGTGGTGCTGCTGCTGTTCCAGAACCAGGAGGCCGCCGCCGGAGACGCCGCCAAGTCCCCGTTCTTCGCCCTGATCCCCTGGATCGTGCTCGGCGCCGCCCTCCTGGGTGCCGCCCTCGCCCTCTATCTGAGGGCCCGCAGGCCCGAGAAGTACGCGATCATCGGCCGGATCGTGCTGGAGGACACCGTCGAACGTGACTGACCGCACGTGAGAGTGCGGCCGGCGCGTGAGAGGCGGCCCGTCCTGAAGTACGGCCGGCGCGTGAGAGGCGGCCTGTCCTGAAGTACGGCCCGCGTTGAGGTGCGGTCCGTGCCCCCGTGATGGCTTCACGGGGGCACGGACCGCACCCGTGTCCTATCGCAGCGCGTCGATCACCTCGCCCGCGGCGCGCTCTCCCTCGGTGGCGCCGCCGTTCATGAACCCCTGGAAGTCGTAGGAGCAGTGCTCTCCGGCGATGTGCACGTTGCCCTGCCGGGTCCCCTCGTAGCCCGCGTGCCTGTGCAGGTATCCGACCGGCCAGTAGGAGTAGGCGCCGAGGGCGTAGGGGTTCCTGTGCCAGGCCGAGAGCTGGGCGCGGCCGTTCCACTCCGCCTTCGTGCCGGGGAAGACCGTGTCGATCCGGGTGAGCGTCGAGGCGACGAGGGCACGGACGTAGGCGTCGGAGTCGGTGGGGAACGGAGTGGACGGGTCGAGGGAGCGGGCCGCGTCGCCGCCGCCGTACTGGATGAGCACCCCGGTCGAGCCGGCCTGCCCCTTGGTGGTGTCCCAGCACTGCTGGAAGGGCAGGTCGGTGAAGCAGTCCCCGGCCGACACCCCCGGCCACGGGCCGGCGCCGATCCAGGTCCGGCGGGTGAACTGCATGTTGAGCTTGGTGACGTAGCCCATCCGGGCGTCACGCAGCAGGGCCGTCATGTGGGCGTCGAATCCGGCGCGCGACAGGTCCAGGCGCTGCAGGATCGGCAGGGGCACGGTGAGGACCGTGTGGTCGGCGACGACGGTCCTGGTGGTGCCGCCGTTGTCGAAGGTGAGCGTCTGGGTGCCGTCGGCGTTCGCCCGCACCGCCAGCAGCTCCCAGCCCATCTGGACCGAGCCGGACGGCAGCGCCGCCGCCATGGCCTGCGGGAGCAGGTCGTTGCCGCCGACGATGTGGTAGCGCTCGTCCGACAGGCCCCAGACGTTGAAGTGGCCGGGATTGGGCTGGTAGCCCATCAGCAGGACCAGCGCGAGAGAGGACTGGTCGGCCGTCTCGGCCCCGTACTCGACGTTGTAGGCGACGTCGAGGAAGCGGCCGAGGTCCGAGGCGTAGCCGCCGGGCACCCGGGAGTCGATCCACTGCCGGATCGACATGTCGTCCAGCGCGGTGCCCGCCGGCGTGGTGCTGTTCCACCTCACCTCGCCCGCGGCCCGCAGGTCGGCGTGGAGCGTCTGATACATCTCCTTGAAGTCGGCGTCCGCCTGGGAGCGCGGGTAGTAGGCGCCGTTGACGTGCAGGATCTCCTCGGCGCCGTTCGGCCCGGCCCCGGCGAAGTTGACTGTGGGCAGGCCGAAACGGCGGCACAGCTCCAGCATCTTCTTGTGTTCGACGTCGATCAGCTCGCCGCCGATCTCGGAGGTCTGGCCACCCGCCCAGTGGGAGCGCTGGGAGTACATCCGGCCGCCGACCCGTGACGGGTCGGCCTCGTAGACGACCGGGGTGGCCCCCGCGTCCCTGAGGGTGAGTGCCGCGGTGAGCCCGGCGATCCCGGCGCCGATGACGGCCACCCGGGCGGGCCTGAGCGGCGGCCTGGCCTGCGGCGTGACGTCGGCGCGGGCGCGGCCCTGGGCGGAGCCGAGCGCGGTGACCGCCAGACCGGCCAGCGCGGCGCGCCTGAGCAGGTCGCGGCGGGCGATGCCGCCCGGTTCGGCGGCGGCCTCGGCGCGCAGTCCGCGCAGGTCTTCGACGGGGATCCGGAGACGGCGGGCGTCGTGGTGCTCGGCTGCCAGGCGCTGGAGCGCGCGCAGAGACGAGGTTCGTGCCATGGGGGTGGCCTCTCTGATCGTGTTGGCGATCAGCATGGAGACCGGCGGGCTCCGGCGGCAGTCGGCATCGCGTAACCGATGTCGATCATCGCGTGACACTGTGCCTCGCCCGGCGGGCAGCGCGCCGGGACGGCCGTGGGCCGGCCGGCCCGCCACGCCGGGCCCCCTCCCCGGACATCGCCCTCTCCGGACCTCAGCCGTTAGTTGACATGTAACCAAAATGGCGACAGTCTCTGTTTACACGTAAACCACTTCTGAGGGGGCACGCCATGCCGTTGCTGAAGGTCATCGTCGCCAGCACCCGGCCGGTCCGGATCGGCCGCACCATCGGCGACTGGTTCACCCGCCACGCCGTCGAGCACGGCGGGTTCGACGTGGAACTCGTCGACCTCGCCGAGGTGGGGCTGCCGTTCCTGGACGAGCCCGAGGACGCGACCACGGGCAACTACGTCCACCGGCACACCAAGGACTGGAGCGCGACGATCGACGCGGCGGACGCGTTCGTCTTCGTCATGCCGGAGTACAACTACGCCTTCAACGCCCCCCTGAAGAACGCCCTCGACTTCCTCCACCGCGAGTGGGCCCACAAGCCGGTCGGGTTCGTCAGCTACGGCGGGCTCTCCGGCGGCCTGCGCGCGGTCGAGCTGCTCAAGCCGGTCGTGACCAAGCTGCGCATGGTCCCGGCGGGCGCCGCGGTGACCGTCTTCCGGCGCAGGAGCGTGGCCGCCGACGGCACCCTGACCGTCGACGGCACCCTGTCGGAGTCGGCGAGCGCGATGCTGGAGGAGCTCGGCCGGCTCACCCGGGCGATGTCCGTGATGCGCAGCTCCGTCTGACCGCCGCCCTTTGCCCCCCCGCCCTTCGACCCCGTTGACCGCCTCGCTTCCGCCGTCCCCGTCCGGCCGCCCGCGACCGGCCGTCCCGGTGCCCCGGTCACGGGCGTGCGGCTCTACCGGCCCGCTCGGACCGCGTCCCCTGATCCGCGGTCCGCGACCAGCCCCCGGTCCGGTCCGGGCCGGACGTTCAGGCGACTTCGACGCTGACGCTGTGCCAGCCGGTGGCCCCGTCGGGGGTCACCGGGGCGCGGTCGGGGGTCTGGGTGTAGCCGGTGGCGTCCGTGGCCCGCACCTCGATGGTGTGGCTGCCGGGCGTGGCGTCCCAGTCGTCGACCACCCACTGGCGCCAGGTGTCGGCGGTCGGCGCCTCGGCCAGCCGGGCCTGACGCCACTGCCCGCCGTCGACCCGCACCTCGACGGCGTCCACCCCCTTGTGCTGGGCCCAGGCGACCCCGGCGATCACGGTACGGCCCGGCGCGACGCTGGAGCCGTCTCTCGGCAGGTCGATGCGCGACTGGGTCTTGATCGGCCCCTGCGCCGACCATCCCCTGGACGTCCAGTAGGCCTCGTCCTGGTCGAACCGGGTGACCTTGATCTCCGTCACCCACTTGGTCGCCGAGACGTAGCCGTACAGGCCCGGGACGACCTGGCGGACGGGGAAACCGTGGTCGACCGGGAGCGCCTCGCCGTTCATCGCCAGGGCCAGCAGCGCGTCGCGCCCGTCGAGGACGACGTCGATCGGGGTGCCGCAGGTCCAGCCGTCCGCGGAGGTGCTGAGCAGCATGTCGGCCCCCGCCCGCACCCCCGCGTCACGCAGGACGCCGGCCAGGCTGGCGCCCAGCCAGCGGGCGTTGCCGATGTATGGTCCGCCGACCTCGTTGGAGACGCAGCACAGCGTGATGTCGGTCTCCTCCAGGGGGAGTTTCATCAGGTCGGCGAGGGCGAGCTCGACGGGCCTGTCCACCATGCCGTGGATCTTCAGGGTCCAGTTCCGGGGGTCCACCTGGGGCACGATGAGGGCGGTGTCCACCCGGTAGAAGTCGTGGTTCGGGGTGACGAACGGCGACAGCCCCCTGATCTTCAGGTCGACGCCGGCCGGGAGCGGGGTGGCCCGGACGGAGGGCCGGGGCAGCTCCATGCCGACCCGGGCCGCGGCCACCTGGGCCCGCCCCGACAGCATCCGCCCCGCCACGCCGGTCACTCCCGCGACGACGACACCCCCGGCCGTCCCGATCAGCAGCCTCCGCCGGTCAAGCGTGCGGAGATCCTCCCCCGCCCGCATGACCGGTGGGACCGGCGTGCCGTGCCGCTCTCCCGTACCGTCTCCGGTCTCGGGGGTCTCGCCGACCGGGTGAGCGTCGTGGGCGCCGGTCGGCGGACTCTCCTGCCGGGGAGCGGCGCCGCCCGTCTCCCGGGGGAGCAGAGCACGGCCCGTCAGGCGGTGCAGGGCGAACATGGCGGCGGCGACGCCCACCAGCGTGGGGACGACGTCCACGGCGCCGGCGTCGGGCCGGGTCAGGACGGCCAGGACGCCCACGACGCCGAACGCGGCCAGGCCCGCCAGGCCGTACCGGATGTCCCTGGCGGCCAGGACGCCCACGGCGGCGGCGATCACGGCGAGGACCAGGAAGATGCCCGCCAGCAGGACGACTTTGTCGTTCTCGCCGAAGGTGCGGATCGCGAAATCCTTCAGTCCTGCCGGAGTGAGGTCGATGGCGGCGTTGCCGACCGCCACGACGGGGAAGGCGGAGGCCTTCACCAGGCCCGCGGCCAGCAGTGACACCCCGACCGCCACCGCACCGGACACCAGGCCGATCAGCGCCGCCGCCCACAGGGGCACGCGCCCGTTGCTCTCCATCCTCTGACGCTACGCCCATCGGAGGGAACGGGATCTTACGCCCCGATTACGATCCGGCCCACTCCGCTCCGGAGCTCACCCGCCCGCGGCGGATACCCCACGTCACGGAGCGGGCGGGCTCATCGGGACCGCGCAACCGGCCCGGACCGTGCAGCCGGCCGGTACGCTCGGCCGTCCGCGATCCCTCGGCGGACCGGACCCTGCGGCCGGCCGGGATCGGTCAGGCGACCACTTCGGCCAGGATCGGGGCCAGGGCACGGAAGGCGCGGCCCCGGTGGCTGATGGCGTTCTTCTCCTCGGCCGACAGCTCGGCGGTCGTCCGACTCTCCCCTTCGGGTACGAAGATCGGGTCGTAGCCGAAACCGTTGGCCCCGCGCGGCGCGTCGATGATCAGGCCGTGCAGCGCGCCCTCGGCGACCCGCTCCTCCCCTGACGGCAGGGCCAGCGCCGCCGCGCACGCGAAGTGGGCGCCCCGGTGCTCCCGCGGCACGTCGGACACCTGCGCGAGCAGCAGGTCCAGGTTCGCCCCGTCGTCGCCGTGCCGGCCGGACCAGCGGGCCGAGAAGATGCCCGGCATGCCGTTCAGCGCGTCCACGCACAGGCCCGAGTCGTCGGCGATGGCGGGCAGGCCCGACGCCTGGGCGACGGCGTGCGCCTTGATCAGGGCGTTCTCGGCGAAGGTCAGGCCGGTCTCGGCGACATCGCCGATCTGCGGGAACTCCTCCAGGCCGACGATCTCCACCGGCACCGCGGCGTCGGCGAGGATCTGACGGAGCTCAACGATCTTTCCGGTGTTGCGGGTGGCCAGGACCACTCGGCGCACGACGGTGCCGGATCGCCCGGCCGTCTCGGTGCTCACGCCAGCGCCGCCTGCTGCAGTCGGGTGAGCTCCGCGCACCCGGCGACGCCGAGGTCGAGCAGCTCGTCCAGCGCCCCCCGGTTGAACGGCTTGCCCTCGGCCGTGCCCTGGACCTCGACGAACTCGCCGGCCCCGGTCATCACCACGTTCATGTCCGTCTCGGCGGCGACGTCCTCGGTGTAGCAGAGGTCCAGCAGGGGCGTGGACCCGACGACGCCGACCGACACGGCCGAGACCGAGGCGATCAGCGGGTCGCCCTTGCACATCTTCCGCTCGCGCATCCAGCTCACCGCGTCGGCCAGCGCCACGTAGGCGCCGGTGATCGCGGCCGTGCGGGTGCCGCCGTCGGCCTGGAGCACGTCGCAGTCGATGACGATCGAGTTCTCGCCGAGGACCTTGTAGTCGACGCAGGCCCGCAGGGACCGGCCGATCAGGCGGGAGATCTCGTGCGTCCGGCCACCGATCTTGCCGCGCACCGACTCCCGGTCGTTACGGGTGTTGGTGGCCCGGGGCAGCATGGCGTATTCGGCGGTGACCCAGCCCTGGCCGCTCCCCCGGCGCCAGCGCGGCACGCTGTCCTGCACAGAGGCGGCGCAGAGCACCTTGGTGCCGCCGAACTCGACGAGCACCGAGCCCTCGGCGTGCGCGAGCCAGCCACGGGTGATGGTGACGGGTCTGAGCTGATCGGGAGAACGTCCATCTGCACGAGCCATGAAACTCACCCTAGGTCATATACGGCCCCGCTCCGTGCCAGTTCGGTCCGCCCGCCGAAACCGCCCCGGGAGGCGTCCTGGAGGATCCGCGCGGGGTCGTGCCAGGGCACGAGATGGGTCAGCACCAGGGTGCCCACATCCGCCCTGGCCGCGTGCTCGGCGGCCTGGCGGCCGGTCAGGTGCAGGTCGGTGGGGAGGTCGGGCCGCTCCAGGAAGGACGCCTCGCACAGCAGCACGTCCGCCCCCGAGGCGAGCTTGACCAGTTCGGCGGACTCGCCGGTGTCGGCCGAGTAGGCCACCGAGCGCCCGCCGTAGGAGACCCGGAACCCGTAGGTCTCGACCGGGTGGTTCATCAGCGCGGCCGTCACCTCGAACGGCCCCACCTCGAACACACCTGGTACCAGCGGCGCGAAGTCGAAGGCCGTCTCGAGCCCCGGCTCGTCGGGCATGCCGTAGGCGGCGGCCAGGCGGCGGGGCGCGTCGGCGGGGGCGTGGACCGGCACCCTGGGGAGCGGCCCTTCCGGGGAGTAGGTGCGCACCACGTGGTAGGGGCAGATGTCGAGGCAGTGGTCGGCGTGCAGGTGGGACAGGCAGATCGCGTCCACGTCGTAGAGGCCGATGTGCCGCTGGAGCGCGCCCAGCGCGCCGTTGCCGAAGTCCAGCAGCATGCGGAACCCCTCGGCCTCCAGCAGATAGCAGGAGGAGGGGCTGTCCGGGCCGGGGAAACTCCCAGAGCACCCGATGATCGTCAGTTTCACGGCGGCCTCCTCCTTCTCGACTCTTCTCAGATTGCGGCGCTGCATGCCACGGCCCGGGCGCCGGTGACCGCCGTCTTCACGGGCGCTGGCCGTTGCCGGAGACGTCCCCCACCGGCGCGAGCTCGACGGCCTCGATCTCGGGACCGAGGAAGCGCCGCCCGAGCTGCTCGAACAGCGCGGTGTCGCCGGTGGCGCCGAACCGGTGGCGGGGGGTGCCGCCCGTGGCGGCCAGGCCCCGGTCGTGCAGGACGCGATAGACGTCCTTGGCCGTCTCGTCGGCGCTGGAGACCAGCGTGACGCCGTCTCCCGCGACGTAGGAGATGGGCGCGGTCAGCAGCGGGTAGTGCGTGCATCCCAGGATCAGCGTGTCGCATCCGTTGTCCAGCACCGGCTGCAGGTAGCCGCGGATGACCTCGATGAGCTCCTCGCTCATCGTCTCCCCGCGCTCCACGAACTCCACCAGCCGGGGGGCCGCCACCCCGGTCAGCAGAATGTCCGGGGCGGCGGTGAACGCGTCGTGGTAGGCCATCGACTCGATCGTCGCCCGGGTCCCGATCACTCCGACCCGGCCGTTGCGGGTGGCCCGCACGGCCCGGCGCGCCGCCGGCTGGATCACCTCGACGACCGGCACGTCATAGCGTTCGCGCGCGTCCCGCAGCACCGCCGAACTGGCGCTGTTGCACGCGATCACCAGCATCTTGACGTCGTGCTCGACGAGGTGGTCCATCACCTCCAGCGTGTAGGCGCGGAGCTGCGCGATGGTCTTGGGTCCGTACGGCTGCCGCGCCGTGTCGGCCACATAGAAG
Organism: Streptosporangium sp. NPDC048886; assembly: GCF_055586905.1. Lineage (NCBI taxonomy): Bacteria > Bacillati > Actinomycetota > Actinomycetes > Streptosporangiales > Streptosporangiaceae > Streptosporangium > Streptosporangium sp. NPDC048886. The sequence goes on along the minus strand of NZ_JBVJHH010000014.1, from coordinate 24,748 downwards.
ATCGACTCGCTGGGCAGCTGATCCATGATCGCCCTGGCCACCGTGAGGCCGCCCACACCGCTGTCAAAGATTCCGATACTCGCTTGCGACATGGTTCCCAAGGTTAGGCGACCTGGGACAACCGCTCACGGTAAGAATCCTCACAGTGTTTTCGGCGACGCTGCGCGCCGCGGCTCGGGGGCTGTAACCGCCGCCTTCCCTCGTCACGTGCTCGCTACGCTGCGCGCGCTCCTCAGTCCAGGCACCGGCGCCCCCTCACAGTGTTCTCGGCGACGCTGCGCGCCGCGGCTCGGGGGCTGTAACCGCCGCCTTCCCTCGTCACGTGCTCGCTACGCTGCGCGCGCTCCTCAGTCCAGGCACCGGCGCCCCCTCACAGTGT